>JAYVFP010000040.1:0-18803 GCA_043773025.1 Archangium sp. | reverse complement strand
TTCGCGGGTGCGGAGCTCGGTAAGCCCGCTCCTGACTTCACGCTCAAAGACGTCGACGGCAAAGACGTCTCGCTCGCCTCGTTCAAGGGCAAGACCGTAGTGCTCGAGTGGTTCAACCCGGAGTGCCCCTACGTGAAGGCCGCGCACACCAAAGGCTCGCTGGTCGACTCGGCGAAGCGTCAGCAGAAGAAGGGCATCGTGTGGCTGACGATCAACTCCGGCGCGCTGGGCAAACAAGGCGCAGGCGCACAGAAGAGCAAAGCCGGCGCGAAGAGCTTCGACATGGAGAACCCCGTGCTCGTCGATGAAGCCGGCACCGTGGGCAAGGCGTACGGCGCCACCAACACGCCGCACGTCTTCGTCATCGACCCCAAAGGCAACGTCGCCTACCGCGGCGCCATCGACAACTCGCCCGATGGTGAAGGCCTCTCAGCGCAGGGCGGCAAGCTCATCAACTACGTCGAAGCAGCCATCGATGACCTGGCCGCGAACCGCGCCGTGAAAACCCCCGACACCAAGGCCTACGGATGCTCCGTCAAATACGCCAACTGAGCCTGCTGACGCTGGCCCTCGCCGCCTGCACGAAGGAACCAGCGCCGAAGGCCGAGAAAAAGGCCGCAGACGCCCCGGCCTACGAGCTGAACCTCGCGGCGAGTGGGCCCTGGGCCGCGGGCAGGGAATCGAACGCGGCGGTCACCGTCACCGCCAAACCCGGCTTCCACGTGAACCCCGAGTACCCCGTCACCTTCAAGCCCGAAGGCTTCGAGGCGGTGAAGTTCACCAGTGACCGCGTGGCGCTCACGCCGGGTACGAAGACGCCCTGCGCAGACAAAGCCGAAGACGCCTGCAAGGTGGCGTTCGCACTCCCGGTGACGCCCGAGAAGGCAGGCCCCGCGAAGGTCGCAGGCGTGGTCGCCTTCAGCGTGTGCAGCGCCGACAAGTGCCTCATCGAGAAGGTGCCCGTCACCCTGGCCATTTCGGTGGAATAGAACGGGCGGGTCGCGTCTTGAGCGCAGCTTGGGAACGGGAGCAGCGTGGAGGCAACTCTCAAGGGGGGTTGCTGCATGAAGCTCGTTCGTGAAGTCATCGAGGCGAAGTCTCTCAAGGAATTGATCACCGTCAGCCCAGACGCACCCGTCGTGGAAGCGGCGCGGCTGATGTCGTTGTGGAGCGTCGGTGCGTTGCTGGTGCTCAAGAATGATCAGCTCGTCGGGCTGGTCTCTGAACGCGACTACGTGCGCGCGGTCGCGGTAGGCGAATCGATGGAGGGGCTTCGCGTGGAAGACATCATGGTGCGCGAGGTGCGCCTGGTGCCTGCCGACCTGACCACCGACGAGTGCATGAGGTTGATGACGCACCTGAGGCTGCGCCACGTGCCGGTCACCGATGGCCGCGACGTGCTCGGCGTGCTCTCGCTGGGCGACCTGGTGAAGGACGTGGTCGGCGAGCAGGCGTTCGTCATCGAACAGCTCGAGCTCTACATCCGCCGCGCCGCCAACGCCTGAAGCGCCGCGCCCTCTGGCGAGCCTTCGAAGCGAACTGACGAAGGGTGATCGCTGCTTCGTCTTCATGCAGATGCCTTGCGGGCTCGAGGTCGTCCCCTGCGGGAGGTTTCGCGCCGAGGCGCAGCTCGGCGTCGAGGCGGGCAAGTTCACCTACCTGCCGGAGTACCTGTCAGCTTCTCGCGAATGATCCGCTCCTCCTCGCCCAGGGCGCGCACCGCGTCGAGCGCGCGCTCTGAGATCAACTGGTCAGCCCCCGGGTCGTCGAGCACACCGTCGAACTCGACCGGCCGCCCGAACACCACCGTGACCGGACCGCCCGTCTTCAGGTAGTTGCCGACGACCTGGCGAACGAAGCCGTTGCCCAGGCCGTTGATGAACACAGGAATGACGACCGCCCGGCCGCGGGTTGCCCGGATGATGCGGCCGACGCCCGGGCGCGCCGGGAGCAGCGTGTACGGATCGTTCGACTTGTTGCGCGTGCCCTCAGGGTGAAGCCCGACCAATGCGCCGCCGGCGCGCAGGAGTCGCACGAGCTCATCGACGCTCGCACGGTTCAGCTCTGCCTTGTTGCGATCGCGAAACAGCGGCGGGTACATCGCGAAGAAGCTCATCGCGCCGTTCACCGCGAGGCCGAAGGGGGAGTCGTAGAAAAACTGCGAGCGCACGGGGAACATCAGGCGCTGCTCGAGCCCCCGCTTGACGATCACCGACGAGACCACGAAGAGATCGAAGAAGCTGCGGTGGTTCGAGACGAGGATCGTGCTGCGGTTTCGCGAGAACTCGGGCAGCCGGTCGACGCCGTGCACGCTGAGCAGGTTCCGGGTCGAGACGTCGATCCAGTTGGCAGAGATGCGCCGCTGCAGCACGCGGATGACCCAGTCGACCGGCGCCGAGGCGAAGGTCCGCCGCACGAACTTGATCTGCCAGCGCTCGACCGCGCTCAGCTCGTCGAAGTCGAGCAGGTCGCGGGTCGTCTCGGGGATTTCAGGCGGGCTCAGCGCCACGGGGGGGCCTTCATCAAGGGGACGGCCTTAACACCAGGTCGCGCTGCACGCGCTCCGCGTTGGGGCCAGGCAGGAGGGCGTTCACGCTTGGGTCAGGGCTCTGGGCGGTTGCGAATCAGCCCAAAGTCGACTCGGCTTGGGCTCAATGCCGAAGCGAGAACCGCCCCTGAGCCCCGCGAAGCGCCTGTCGAAGCAGCTCCCAAAACTCTCACCCCTGCTGCGAGAGGGCTTCCGCTCGATGTGGTCGGACAAACAATGCGACGCCTGGGCCCGGCGCACGAAGGCTATCGACGTGCTGCACCAGGCGCACGACTGGCTCATCGTGGCCAATGGCGCGCTCACCCGCGAGCAGAACGAAGACGTGCCGTACTCGAAGCAGCGCCTGGCGTGGCTCGCCGAGCTGACGGTGAACCTGGAGGACGAGCTCGCCGGCAGCCGCAAGCCCGACCTCATCGCTGCGCGGCAGAAGCGTGACGAAGCGCTCGGCGAGTCGAACCAACTCAGGGCGCGACTGCGCAGCCGAATGGTGTTGCTCGTCGGCGGTGATGAAGAGCGCGGCGCGGCGCTGGCCATCGCGAACAAAGGCAGCCGCACGCCCGCCGAAGTGACCTCCGCGTTGACCCACTTGGCCGAGCTGCTCACGCGCTGGCGGCGCGATGCGCGGCTGCGGGTGTTGGCAGATGAGCTCAGACTCGATGAAGCCTTGTTGGCGCGGGTGGAAGCCTCGGCACGGCTTCTCCGGGATGCCGAACTCGAGGCGGTGAGCATGCCTTCGGAGCGCGGAGATGCACCCGGCGTCAACCGGGTGGAAGGCCGGGTGCTCCGGGAGTTGCGCGCGCTGCAACTGGCGTTCAGCGCGGCGAAGGAAGAGAAGCTCAACGTGCCGACGCTCAAGGTGCGGCCAGCGATGAAGTCGATGTTGTCGTCGAGGAACGAGTCCCGCGGTGCACGCCCTCCCCCTCAAGGAGACGGTCGTGGTGAGGGCCCCACCTGAAACCAAATCAGAACGAACGCGCACTCCACGCGAGCTGACGCGCAGTCGCACCGCATCGACGCGCATCACGCCTGCTGCGACGCGCAGCTCATCCCCCACGACGCGTCAACTCGCCGCCACCACGTGCAGTGCGCCCGGGAAAACGCGCACCGTCGCTGGCATGACGGGCAAGAGCGGGGGCGATGTTCTGGAACGCCACTTCAGCTTGACCGCTGGCACCGAGACGAACGACGCGACTGCCGCCGTCACCTTGGTGGGGGCAGGTTCAGGTCCCCTCGACTGCCTTGGGGAGCAGCGCCTGCAACACCTCCCGCAACGTCGCTTCCTCGAGCGGCTTGGCAAGACAGGCGTCGAACCCCAGGCGCAGAAGCGTGGCCCGCTCGTGGGCGTCGACGGTCGCCGAGAAGGCCACCAGCGGCGTGCGCGAAGCAGCGCCGGGCAGCGCACGAATGGCTTGCAGCGCGCCGACGCCGTCGAGCACCGGCATCTGCAGGTCGAGCAGCGCCACGCTCACGCCCCCCGCGCGCACCCGCTCGACCGCCGCCGCGCCGTCGCCCACCAGCTCGGCGCGAACACCGAGGCGCTCGAGGCAACGCCGCACGAGCAGCGCGTTGATGGCGTTGTCCTCTGCCACCAACACGAGCCCGTCACCCACCCCCCCTTGCTCTTCGGGGACATGAGCGGGCTCAGCCTCGGCCTGCGCGTACGGCAGCTCGAAGCGGAACGTGGTGCCTTCACCTACGCGGCTGTCGATCTCGAGCCGCCCGCCATGCAGCTCGACGAGCTGCCGCGAGATGGTCAGACCCAGGCCCGTTCCACCAAAGCGGCGGGCGGTGTCGGTGCCGGCCTGCGTGAAGGCCTCGAACAGGCGCGGCAAGTACTCAGCCTCGATGCCGATGCCCGTGTCGACCACCGCGAAGCCCACGCCGCCGTTCGCGCCCAGGCTCAGCCGCACCGTCACGCCGCCCTGCTCGGTGAACTTGAGCGCGTTGCCGACGAGGTTCGTCAAGATTTGCCGCAGCTTCACCACGTCGCCCTGCACACGGCTCGGCACGCCCGGCGCGACCTCGGCCTTCAGGAAGAGCCCCCGGCCCACTGCCTTGGGCCGCAGCAGGGCCAGCACGGATTCCACCGCCTCGGGCAGCTCGAAGGGGCGCAGCTCGAGCGTGGCCTTGCCTGCCTCGGCCTTGCCGAAGTCGAGCAGGTCGTTGACCAGCGCGAGCAGGTGCTCGGCCGATCTGCGCACGGTCTCGAGGTGACGCTCGCGCGCCTGCGCCTCGGCCGTCGAGGCCAGCAGCTCGGTGATGCCCAGCATCGCCTGGAGCGGCGTGCGAATCTCGTGGCTCAGGTGCGAGATAAAGGCGCCGCGGGCCTTGGCCTCGACCTCCGCGCGCTTGCGGGCGGCGATGAGCTGCCGCTCGAAGCCCCGGCGCTCACGCGCGTCGAGCATCGAGTACGAGATGCTCTGGGCCCGGCCCTGGGCGTCGCGCTGCATCGACGCGTTCAACAGCACCGGCCGGGGCTCACCGTCGGCGCACCGCAGGTCGAGGGCGATCTCGCGCAGGAAGCCCTGCAGCCGGAGCAGCGGCTGGAGGTTCGTCTCGAAGTACATTTGCCCGGCGAGCGTGAAGAGCGTCGTCACCCGCCGGCCCAGCAGCTCGCCGAGCGGCGCCCCCGAAAGCTCGATGAACGCGCGGTTGCCATGGGTCAGCCGACCCTCGGCGTCTGCCATCGCGAGGCCGCAGGGCGCCTCGTCGAAGAGCGCCTCGAGGCTCACGCGAAAAGGAACCCCTTCATCGCGCGAATGACCTCGCCCGGCGCGCTCAGGTTGGGGCAGTGGCCCACGGCGTCGAGCAACTCGAAGCGGCTGAAGGCGATCTGTTCATGCACGAAGCGGCCGACCTCGATGGGGGCGATGACGTCTTCTTTGCACTGGAGCACCAGCGTGCGGGCCCTTGTGTGCGGCAGGTCTTCACGGCTGTCCGACAGAAAGGTGACCTTCGCGAAGTGCGCGGCGATGGCAGGGTCTGTGCGGCAGAAGCTGGCGGTCAGCTCTTGCCCCAGCTCGGGGCGGTCGGCGTTACCCATGATGGTGGGCGCCAGCGTCGCGGCCCAGCCGAGGTAGTTCTCTTCGAGCGAGGTCAGCAGCCCGTCGATGTCGCCTTTGGTGAAGCCGCCGACGTAGGCGCCGTCGTTCACGTACCGCGGCGAGGGGCCCACCAGCACCAGGCCGGTGATGCGCTCGGGCACGAGGTTCGCGGCCAGCACCCCGACCATCGCGCTCACCGAGTGCCCGACGAAGGTCGCGTCGCGCACGTCGAGCGCCTCGAGGATGTCGATGACGTCGCGGGCGTAACCGTGCAGGTCGCGCAGCCGCACGGCGTCGAAGGCCGACATGTCTGAGCCGCCGTAGCCCACATGGTCGAAGAGAATGACCCGGTGGGTCGCCTCGAACTCGGGCGCCACGTACCTCCACATGTGTTGGTCGCAGCCGTAACCGTGGGCGAAGACGAGCGTGCGAGGGCCCATGCCGCGAACCTGGACGTTGTTTCTCTGGAGGACGCTCATCTGTCGTCTCGGGATGCAGGAGGTGTTCCACTGCAGACGGCGTTCACGAAGCCATCAGGTGCGCTCACCCTCTTGGTCGAGCTTGGCGGGCGCTCGGCCCCTCACCCCGGCCCTCTCCCCACTTTCGCAGGGCGAGGGAGATCTCGATTTGATCGCGTTTCCTGCTAGTTGAGGGGGCGATGAATCCCATCCTCGTGTCGGTGTTTTTGTTCTGCGGCCTGAGCTTTTTTGCGGTCACGATGTTCGGTCGCATCAGGGGCATCAGGGCGCTTGCGGGTGTTCCTGGCAACCGGATGGACCGCATCGGAGAACGCGCCAAGGCGCTGCTGCAGTTCGGCTTCGGCCAGAAGCGCATGGTCGACCCCGAAGAGTTCGTGCCCGGCATCATGCACGTGGCCATCTTCGCGGCCTTCCTCACCGTGCAGGCCCGCACGTTGATGCTCTTCGTGATGGCGTACTCCGATGGCGCGGGGGCGGTGCTGACCGACCTGTCGAACCCGTTCTGGGTCGACGCGCCCGCGCTGGCCACCGTCTACAAGGCGTACCTGTTCGTGAAGGACATCATCGCGGGCCTCTCGGTGATCGCCATCGCGTACTACTTCTGGCTGCGCCTGGTGGTGAAGCCCAAGCGCCTGACCCAGTCGGGTGAAGCGCTGCTCATTCTGGGCTTCATCGCCGGCCTGATGATCACCGAGTTCACCTTCGGCGCTTCGCACTTCCGCGAGCAGGGCATCACCTGGAGCAGCTACGAGCCCATCACCTCGGCCACGCTCAAGCTGTTCACTCCGCTGAGCACCGAGGCGCTGCACGCGCTGGGCATCGCCTGCTTCTGGACGCACCTGCTCATCGTCGTCGTGTTCCTGAACTTCCTCCCGTACGGCAAGCACTTCCACGTCATCGTCGGCCTGCCCAACGTCTACTTGAAGGCGCTCGCGCCCGAGGACAAGCCGAAGATCTCCTCGAGCGCCAAGCTGCCCACGCCCAACCTCGAGAAAGAAGAGTTTGGCGTGAAGGTCATCAACCAGCTCAACTGGAAGCAGGCCCTCGACGTCAACACCTGCACCGAGTGCGGCCGCTGCCAGACGCACTGCCCCACGTACATCACGAACAAGCCGCTGACCCACAAGCAGGTCAATCAAGACCTGAAGCACTTCATGTGGGATCACGAAGCGCAGCTGCCCACCGTGAAGAAGGCCGAAGATGGCCGCTTCCTGTGGCGTGGCAACGACGGCGCTGAAGTCGAGATGCCCCCGCTGGTCGCGGCCGAAGGCGGCATCTTGAAGCCGGAGACCGTGTGGGCCTGCACCACCTGCGGCTGGTGCGAGACTGCGTGCCCGGTGTTCATCGAGAACATCCCGCGCCTCATCGACATGCGCCGCTACAAGGTGCAGGTCGAGGCCGACTTCCCGCCCGAGCTGCAGCGCGTCTTCGAAGGCATCGAGCGCCAGGGCAACCCCTGGGGCATCGGCCAGGACAAACGTGCCGAGTGGGAAGGCGAGATCCCGCTCCCCAAGTGGGGCGATGGCGGCACGTACGAGTACCTGTTCTACGTGGGCTGCGCGGGCTCCTACGACGAGCGCATGAAGAAGGTCTCGAAGGCCGTCGCCAAAATCCTCACCGAAGGCGGCGTGAAGTTCGCCACGCTCGGCAAGGAAGAGACCTGTAACGGTGAGGTCGCCCGCCGCGGCGGCAACGAATACCTCTACCAGACGATGGCGAAGACCAACGTCGAGTCGTGGAACGCCAAGGGCATCAAGGCCATCGTCACGCAGTGCCCGCACTGCATGAACACCATCAAGAACGAGTACCCCGACTTCGGCGGCCACTACCGCGTCATCTCGCACACCGAGCTCATCAACGAGCTGCTGCAGACCAAACGCATCAGGGTCAGCAAGGTGATGAACGAGAAGATCACCTTCCACGACCCCTGCTACCTGGGCCGGCACAACGGCGTGTACGACGCGCCGCGCGACGCGCTCAAGGCGATCCCCGGCCTCGAAGTGGTCGAGATGCAGCGCAGCAAGCGTGAGTCGTTCTGCTGCGGCGCCGGTGGCGCTCGCATGTGGATGGAGGAGCACGAAGGCACGCGCATCAACCACAACCGCGCCAACGAAGTGGCGCTCACCCTGGCGCACGCGAACGATCCCCACGTGCCCTACCCGTCGGCGACCGACAAGAACGCGCCAGGTCAAGTGGGCCAGTACTCAGGCCCCGCGCAAGGCACCGTCGCGGTCGCCTGCCCGTTCTGCCACACGATGCTCAAAGACGGCATGGCCGACACGCACCGCGACGACGTGAAGGTGCGTGACGTGGCCGAGCTCATCGCTGACGCGATGGACGTGAAGGGTGCGCCCCCGGCCTGATGCTGCAGCGCGGCGACATCGCTCCTGACTTCGACGCGGTCGACTGCCGCGGCGAGCGGGTCTCGATCGGTGAGTACAAGGGGAAGAGGAAGGTGGTGCTGTTCTTCTTCCCCCGCGCGTTCACCCCGGCCTGCACGCTGGAGGTGCGCAACTTTCGCGACAACCACGAGCGGATCTCCACGGCCGGGGCTGAGCTCATCGGCGTGTCGGTCGATCGGGCTGAGCGCAATTGTAAGTTCGCCGAGGCTGAAGGGCTGCAGTTCAGGCTGGTGGGTGATGAGAGCCGAATGATCAGCGAGCTCTACGGCGTGGTGTGGCCGGTGCTGCGCATCGATCGGCGGGCGACGTTCGTCATCGATGAGCAGGGCGTCATCGTCGACGTGATTCACCACGAGGTGCAGGTCTACCGGCACCTCGAAGACGTGCTCGAGCGCATTGGCGCTTCGAAGACGCCTTCGACGAGCTGAGGCCCGGGCCGCGTGCAGCGTCGTCGGTCGGATGCGGCTAGACTCGGAGCTGTGACGACCGCACGCCGCCTCCGCGCCTACTCCTACGAGCAGTACCTGCGGGCCCTCTCTGACAGCCACATCAAGCTCGAGTTCTTCGAGGGCGAGATCTACGCCATGGTCGGCGGCACTCCTTCGCACGCCTTGCTCGGTGCGAAGATCATCTCGCTGTTGCAGCGTGCTTTGCCGAAGGGCTGCTCGGTCTTCACGTCGGATCTGAAGGTGCTGATCGAGACCGCCGACCTCGCGACCTTCCCCGACGCCTCGATGGTCTGCGGCCCGCTCGCCACCGCACCCAAAGACGCGAACGCGTTGACCAACCCGATGCTCGTCGTCGAAGTCACGAGCCCGTCGACCGAGAACTACGACCGGACCGAGAAGGTGCGGAGCTACCAGCAGCTCCCCTCGCTGAGCGCCATTCTCATCGTCTCGCATCGCGCGCGCCGCGTGACGCTCCTCCAGCGAAGCGAGGGTGGTTGGGAAGAGATCGACTTCCGCGGCGGCGAGACCGCCGTGGTCGCCATGCCGAGCGTACGATTTCAGGTCGACGAGCTGTACGAGGGCGTCGCGCTCGAGGCCTGAAGCGTTCGCTGCTTGCATCTGCCTGCGCAGTGAAGGAAGTCGCGTCGCGATCATGACGACCGAGACGACCCCACAGACTTTGAGTTTCCAGGCCGAGGTGAAGCAGCTGCTTCACCTCATGATTCACTCGCTCTACAGCAACCGCGAAATCTTCTTGCGTGAGCTCATCTCGAACGCCGCCGACGCCTGCGACAAGCTGCGCTTCGAGGCGCTGCACGACGCTGCGCTGATGGAAGGCGGCGGTGACTTCAAGATTCGCATCGCGTTCGACAAAGAGGCCCGCACCCTCACCATCGCCGACACCGGCATCGGCATGAACCGCGAGGAGGCCATCTCGAACCTCGGCACCATCGCGCGCTCGGGCACCAAGGAGTTCTTCACGCGCCTCAGCGGCGATCAGCAGAAAGACGCCAACCTCATCGGCCAGTTCGGCGTCGGCTTCTATTCGGCCTTCATCGTCGCCGACCGCGTCACCGTGCGCACCCGCCGCGCCGGCGACCAGGCCGAGCTGGGCGTCGAGTGGACCTCGGATGGTGACGGCCAGTTCTCCGTGACGACCATCGAGCGCCCGCAGCGCGGCACCGAGCTGACCCTGCACCTGCGCGAGGGCCAGGACGACCTGCTGTCTGACTGGAAGCTCGAGTCGATCATCCACAAGTACTCCGACCACGTGGTGCAGCCCATCGTGATGGGCGAACGCACGGTCAACCAGGCCTCGGCGCTGTGGGCGCGGCCCAAGAGCGAGCTGACCGACGAGGACTACAAGGCGTTCTACAAACACCTCTCGCACGACTTCGAAGAGCCGCTGGCCTGGGCTCACGCGAAGGTCGAAGGCACGAAGGACTACACGCAGCTGCTCTACCTGCCCTCGCACGCGCCGCTCGACCTGCACGACCGCAACTCGCGCCACGGCGTGAAGCTCTACGTGCGCCGGGTCTTCATCATGGACGACGCCGAGCAACTGCTGCCCCCGTGGCTCCGCTTCGTGCGGGGCGTGGTCGACAGCGCCGATCTCCCTCTCAACGTGTCGCGCGAGCTGCTGCAGCAGAGCAAAGACATCGAGACGCTCCGCAAGGGCTGCACCACGCGCGTGCTCGCGCTGCTGGCGTCACTGGCCGAGACCGAGAAGGAGAAGTACTCGAAGTTCTGGACCCAGTTCGGGCAGGTGCTCAAGGAGGGCGTCATCGACTTCGAGAGCAAGGACAAGCTCGCCAAGCTGCTCCGCTTTGCTTCGACGCACACCGATCAGCCTGAAGAGAACGTGTCACTCGCCGACTACGTCGCGCGCATGAAGCCCGAGCAGCAGCAGCTTTACTTCGTCACCGCCGAGACCTTCAACGCGGCGAAGAACAGCCCCCACCTCGAGGTGTTCCGCAAGAAGGGCGTCGAGGTGTTGCTGTTGTCGGATCGCGTCGACGAGTGGGTCGTCGCGCAGCTCACGCAGTTCGAAGGCAAGGAACTGGTGTCGGTCGCCAAGGGTGACCTGGACCTGGGCAAGCTCGAGGATGAGGCCGAGAAGAAGCAGCAGGAAGAAGAGGCGTCACACCTCAAGGAGCTCACCGAGAAGATCGCGAAGTCACTGGGCGATCGCGTGAAGCAGGTTCGCATCACGCATCGGCTCACGCAGAGCCCGGCCTGCCTGGTGGCTGACGAGAACGATGTGTCGGGGAATCTGGCGCGCATCCTCAAGGCCGCGGGGCAGAAGGCGCCTGACGTCAAGCCCATCCTGGAGATCAACCCCAAGCACCCGGTGGTCCTGCGGATCCAGAAGGAAGAAGGGAAGTTCGACGACTGGTCGTTGGTGCTGTTCGAGCAGGCGCTGCTCGCCGAAGGCGGTCAGCTCGATGACCCGGCGATGTTCGTGCGGCGCATCAATGAGCTGATGCTCTCGTAGCTGCGGTGACGACCCTCTCCCCCTCGGAGACTGTTGAAGTACGCCCTCGACTCCGCTCGCAGGGTTGATCGAAATAAGGAGCGCTCACCGTTCATCCCGAGCGGAGTCGAGGGATTACCTCGCCTTCGAGCGGTAAGTGCCCCCTCGACTGCGCTCGGGGAGACCGGTGATTGGAGTGACTTCTATTTCGGCCGGTTCCGTTCGTGCCGAGCGGAGTCGAGGGATTACCTCGCCTTCGGACGGTAAGTGCCCCCTCGACTGCGCTCGGGGAGACCGGTGATTGGAGTGACTTCTATTTCGGCCGGTTCCGTTCGTGCCGAGCGGAGTCGAGGCACTCTTTCGACAGTCTCCCTCGGGGAGAGGGAGTTCGTGGTCTTGAGTCTGTTCAGCGCAGGCCGAAGCGCTGCTTGATGGTGTCGAGCTCTCGCCGCGCTTCGTCTCGCTGGTCGAGGAGAGTGAGCATCTCTTTGTGCAGTTGCTCGTACTGACGATCGGTGTGACGCCACTCGGTGGTGGCCGTCTCGAGCTGCGTGGTGAGCTCAGCCACGCGTGACGTGAGCTGCGCCGTCGCTTCGGTGTGCGCCTTCGCCCTGCTGGACAACTCGGCGGCGTGCGCGGTGACCAGGGCTTCCAACCGTGAGATCAGCTCGACGTTCTGCGCGTTGGCCGAGGCCAGCTTCTCGTCGGCCTCCTTGCCCTTGCCGCGCGCCTCCAGCAGCCGCTGGGCGGTGATTTGAAGCTTCTCCTTCTCCTTCGAGAGCTGCTGCTCGAGCCCAGAGCGTCTGGCTCTCTCGGCCTCGGCCTCGACGGCGTGCGCGGCGGTGAGCTGCTCGCGCACCTGCGAAGCCGCCTGCTCCAGCTCGGCCGCCCGGGCGCGCGTGGCGTTGCGATCGTTCTCGACCTTGCCGATCTCGATGTTGAGCTCGTCGCGCCGGCCCTTGAGCCCCGACACTTCCATCTCCAACGCCGCGATGCGTGAGGTGGCTCCGAACAGCCGCTTCTGCTCATCACTCGAGCCCTGCTCCAGCGACTCGAGCTGCTCCTCCATCGCCTGGGTGCGCGCACGTTCGGTGGTCAGCTCGGTCTCGACCTGGCTCAACTGCCCCGCCAGTTGCTCGAGCTGCGCGTGCTCTTCTTCACCCTCGGTGCGGCTGCTGGTCAACGACTGCTCGAGGTCCTGGCTGCGCGCTTCCCAGGCCTGCAACCTCGTCAGCAGATCCGCGCCGCGGGCCTGTTCGACGATCAAGTGTTGGCGCGTATTGGAGAGCTCGTGCTCCACCTCACCCGACTTCTTCGCGGCGGCCGGGTCGGTGAGCTCACCCTCGAGCACCTTCACCCGGTCCTTGAGCTGCTTGCGCTCGGCCTCGAGGCTCTGAATTTCGTCCTGCAGGCCTTTGACCCGATCGCCCATCAGGTTGATGTCTTCGCCGCTCGAGCCGACGCTGGTCTTCTCAATCGCTTGGCTGCCGTCGGGCGTGTTTTGCGGTGAGCGGTGGAACGAGACGGTCTTGCTGGTGAACTCCGAGCGCAGGGTGTTCGGGGGCAGCGTGGTGCTCCCCATGTCCATCAGCTCGTCGCTCAGTTGCCTTCGCTGGCGGCGCTCTTCTTCGAGAACGACCTCGGCCACGGCGATCTTTTCCTGAAGGCGCGCGACCTCGGCCTGGGAGGCCTTGAGCTCTTCCGCTGCACGTTGCAGCAGCTCGAGCAGGTGCTTCGCGTCGGGGTGCGGCGCCATGGAGCCAGACGTTTACACCAGAACCCCCCATTTCCCTCGGGGATGCTACCTCTGTCGCCCGTGAGGCTCGTGTGTCTGCTCCTGCTGGTCGCAAGCCCGGTGCTCGGCCAGGCTGATTTGCCCGATGCAGGCCTGCCCGACGCGTCGGTCGGGGGCACGGGTGCCGAGCGCGCATCGGAAGAAGAAGAAGACGCGACCTCGAACCCCTGCCTCTCGGAACGGGATTGTGATCGCGGCTTTACCTGCGTGAACCGCAAGTGCACCTGGCGGCGCTACCGCGAAGCAACCTACGAAGGGTGCGGCGCTCAGGCCGTCACGGGGTTGCCCGTCTTCGCGGCGCTCCTGCTGCTTCGCAGGCGGGGTTACTTCTTGGCGAAGTTCACGAAGTAGTTCTTCGCGGCTGCGTCGAGCAGCTCGGGCGTGAGCGCGGGCGTCTCGCCACGGTAGTGCGCGATGTCGATGACCTGGCCCAACAAGTCACGCGGCTGGCAGGCAGCGAACGGGCGCTTGGTGGGGCGGTAGTGGGTGTCGACCAGCCACTCCACCGCGTCGCCGTCGTAGGCCACCTTCTGCTTGTTGCAGACGGTCGCCCAGATGTCGTGGAACTGCTGCTCGTCGGGCGGCTGCACGGCGAGCTTGTAGCGAACGCGGCGCAAGAAGGCGTCGTCGACGAGGTCTGCCGGGTCGAGGTTGGTGGAGAACGCCACGAACACGTCGAAAGGAATCTGCAATTTCTTGCCGGTGTGCAGCGTGAGGAAGTCGATCTCGCTCTCGAGCGGGACGATCCACCGGTTGAGCAGATCTTTCGGGCTCACGCGCTGACGGCCGAAGTCGTCGATCAGCAACATGCCGTTGGTGGCCTTCAACTGAAACGGTGCTTCGTAGAACTTCACGTCGGGCGAGTAGATGAGGTCGAGCGTCTGCAGCGTCAGCTCACCACCGACCACCACCAGCGGCCTTCGCACGCGCACCCAGCGCTGATCGTTGGCAGGCGCGTTTGGATCTTCAGGCACCGCCACGTGCAAGTTGTTGTCGAAGACGCGAATGATGAAGTCGTCGACCAACAGCGCGTGCGGAACCCAGATGTCGCCTTCGTAACAACTGACCAGAGCCTGGCACAGCGCGGTCTTGCCGTTGCCCGGAGGGCCGTAGAAGAAGATCGCCTTGCCCGAGTTCATCGCAGGGCCCAGGCCGTCGAAGATGGAGTCTTTCACGACGAGCTGCGTGCCGAACTTCTCCTTCATGCGCTCTTTGTTGATGCGCATACCGCGCACCGTCTGAGCGGCGACCGCTTCGAACCAGTCTTCCAGGCGCACGGGCGCCGGGCCGTTGTAGCGGTTGCGATCGAGGATCTGCCGCAGCACGTCGGTGGCGAACGTGGTCAGCGTGTAGATCATCGAAGACTTGCCGACGCCCAGGCCCGCGCCGCCTTTCAAGTCGACGAACTTCTGCTTTCGCAGCCCTTCGATGATCTCGTCGACGATGAGCTGAGGCAGCTTGATGCGGTTGCAGATGTCGGCGCCGCGGAGCTCACCTGCGAAGAAGAGCGCCTTGAGCACCAGCTCTTCACCCATCGTCTGGGAGATGCCTGCTTCCTGCAGTGAGCGCGGCTGCGGCGGGAAGAAGCGGGCCTGGGCTGCAGGCCTTCCGCCCCCGGGCGGTGGGGGACGCGAAGATTGGCCCTGGCCCATCGGGGGCCGCGAGCCCGCCATCGGACGGCTGATGCCGGGGGCAGAAGGGGGCCGGGGGCCCGCGGGACCGCCGAAACCAGAAGAGACCTGGCCGGTACCGCGACGTTGGGGAATGCCGGTGGTCACGGGCATCGACGGCCGGGGCCCTGCGGGGCGAATCTCTTCGTCCTCATGTGGAGGCGACCCGACGTGCGTATTTTCCTTCACCATGGCCGCGGAGCGTAGCCCCTTTGTCCTGAGCCGGGGTGTCTGGACATTCCCTGCCCGACCTCCGTGGGGGATAGTGCCGAGGTGCTGTCGTTCGTCGTGTTCATCGCCCTCGCCCAACCGCTCCCATCGGCGCTGTACCGCGTGTTCATGGCAGGCAATCCGCTGAAGGCAACGTGGTTGCCGCAACTGAGCTTCGGGCTGGGGCTGGAGACCACGCCTGGCTACGAGCAGCTGAAGTCCGCGCTGGTCGAGTCGTTCGACTGGGTCGAAGAGCGCATGCGAGCGGTCGGCGCGCAGCAGCTCTGGCAACCGCAGCGAAAGGCGCTCACGTCAGACAACGTGTACCTGCGGCACCTCGCCGCTGAGTTCTTGATTGCGCATGGCGCGGCCGAGGTGGTCGATGAAGTCTGGGGCGCGCCGGGCAGCGAGCTGCGAACGAAGAATGAAGCGACGGCCAGGGTCGCTCCGGATTGCAAAGGGTGAGCAATTGACGACCAAATTCTCCCTCTCCCTGCGAAGCGGGGAGAGGGTCGGGGTGAGGGGCCTCACGGCACTGCTGCTCGCGATGGCCGCCTGCGGTCCCCTGACGCCGCCGAAATCAGACGCAGGCCAGGCGGGAGGAGGAGGCACCGCAACCGGAGGAGGAGGCAGCACCGCAACCGGAGGAGGAGGCACCGCAACCGGAGGAAGTGGAGGAGGAACGACCGACCCCCTGCCCAACTACGGGACCGCGCTCGGCGCCGCCAACGCCTGGACACTGACCGATCAATTCCCGGCCGGCCAACGCCCCTACTATTACACCGCCATCCGCGGCCAAGACGCGACGCACCTCTGGGTGACCGGACCCTTCGGAGACGTCTGGTTCTTCAACGGCACCACCACCTGGACGCTGGTCTACGACGACTCGATCGGCAGCCTGGTGCTCGAGGATCTCGCCGTGAGCTCCGCCGGAGTGGTCGCCGTCGCAGGCCCCGAGCGTCTGCTCACCTGCGCGTCAAACTGCGATCAAGCGATGAGCTTTGACGGCCCGCCTCGCCCGAACAAACACCTGAAGGGCTTGTGCACGCGAGGCACGTCGATCTTCGCCGTGGGCAGGGACTCGGCGCTGTCGAAAGGCGTGCTCTACGAGTTCGCGAACAATGCGTGGACTGAGCTCACCCTGACCTCACCGCCTCCGAGCTTCGAATCCTGCCACGTGCTTGGTGACGGCACGCTGCTGCTGGGTGGAAGTTCGTTGTGGCATCGAGACTCGACCGGCGCGCTCACGGAAGAAGTGGTGCAGCCCGCGTTCGCACTTGCTCCGCTCGCGTGGACTCGTTTCGTGGAGAGCGATGGGCGGGTGTTCGCAATGGGCACCTTTTCTCGCATCGCGCAGCGACGGCCCGACGCGACCTGGAAGGCGGTGTACGAACCAGCCAACGGGGGCAGTGGGTTCTTCGATGCCTGGCCACTGGGCAATCAGGACATTCTTTTCGCTGGGGCTGCTCCCAGCGCTCGCGTGTTGCTGTCAGGCACCACGTTCACCCGGCTGCCGGATCCCGTCGACTTCACGGTGAACGGGGTCTGGGCTGCGGGCTCGAACACGCACTGGCTGGCGGGCGCGCGGCAGATCAACTCGAACTCTTCGGCCTTCGTGATCAAGGCGACTCGCTGAGTTTGGAGCTTCGACGGCCCCTCACCCCGACCCTCTCCCCGCTTCGCAGGGCGAGGGAGAGCTAGGTTTGGCCGGTCGCCTTCTGTGACTTCTCGTGCGCGTGCACCCAGCCGTCGTAGTGACGCACGGCCGACTCGCCGACTTGCTGAATGTGCTGATTGTTGAGGTACGCCGAGATGGGCGCCGCCACGAGCGGCAACGCGCGCGAGAGCGCCTTCAGACCACCCCGCGCGAGCAGAATCGAAACGACGCTCCCCACCACCTTGGGGCCTGCGCGCTGCAGTGGACCGATGCCGTTCGAATACCCGAGCAGGTCGATCAGTTCCTGCCGTTCGCGCTCGCTCTTGAGCGAGAGCTTGAAGACGGTCGCCACCTCGGTGAGCAACGAGAGCTGCAGGTACACCATGCCGATGAGATCGAGCGGCACGGTCACCGCGCCGAACACGCCGGTCATGCCGCCCACCAGCGACGCGAGGCTCTTCTTCGAGTCAATCAGCCGCTGGCTGAGCTCCCGCGGACCCGCCGTCGGGTAGCGCTGGTGGAGCTCATCGACCTTCACGCGCGCCCGAACCGCTTCCTTCTCGATCAGGTCAGAGAGCTGCGTGTTGCCCAGCCTCTTGAGATTGCGGGGGCTGAGTTGACGAACGGCCTTCATCTGCTCGAGCAGTGGATCGAAGAAGCCCATGCCTGAAGTATGTCGCGAGCGGGCCGAAGAGTTCCATGTGGGCGCGTCACCCCAGATGGGGAGGTATCGCCGCCGATCACCGACGAGACACCGCTGCGTCAGTAGCCGTGCTCCGCGACGTAGAGGTCGACGAGGGCGCCCTCTTCGAACCAGAACTGCGACTGCTCGTGCTTGAACCACTTCGACTCGGGCCGCACCTTGCGGACCTCGAGCAGCACCCGGTTGGTCGCCGTATCCACCACCGCCGCGCGCGCCTGGCACGCTGACGTCGGCTCGTCACCAAAGCCACCTTCGAGGCAGACCTCGTCACCGGTGGCGAGCTTTCGCACATACACCTCGCCCAGGTACTTCGACTCGGCGCACTGGGCCGCAGGCACACCGCCCACCTTGAACTTCGCGCAGCGCAGCACCTCAGGCGTCTTGTACGTCGCCGCTCGCCCCGACCAATCGGCCCCGCCGCGATCACGCGTCGCAATACAACCCGAGAGCACCACACCCAACACGACCGCGACCCTCATGAGCCCTCCACCAGTTCTTTCGCAAAGCTCTCGATCGCCTCGGCGTCTTGCCGGGAGAGGTCGAGAAACTGAATTCCCATTCCGTAGCCACGCTTGTCGGGCACGTTGACGACCTCGCCGTCACATCGAATCGACTTCGTCTCGCCGGGCAGCGTGAACGCGAGCTGCACGCGCGCGCCCACCGACTGAGGGATGGCGCGATCGAAATAGAGACCTCCGCTCGAGATGTCGCGGGTCGAGTGCAGCGAAAACCCGTGCGCATCACGCACCTCGACGGCAATCACGACGTTCGCGCGGAAAGCCTGGCGGCGTTCGAAAGACATGGCGGCGGGAACAGTACCCGAAGCCTCACTTCACCAGCTTGTGAATGCGGCGTACGGCTTCGAGATCGGGCTTGAGGAACCTCATGCGCACCCCGTCTTCGCGGCCGAGCGGCCCCAACACCTCGGCCTCCAGCACCAGCGGGGTGGTCGGCTCGTCGGGCAGGAACAGCTTCAAGGTGAGCTTCGTGCCCTTCTTTGGGGTCTTGCCGCCGCTGATCGACAACCCGAAGGTCGATAGATCGTTGGTGATGAGCCGCATGGTCTCTTCACCTGCGCCCGCCTCGAGCGCGAGGCCGACGTTCACGCGCGGTGTGGCCCTGCGCTCGCGAAACTTCCGCCGCTCGCTCTCACCCTGCTTGATGCGATCGAACAGCTTCACCATCGCCTCGCCGGTGTTGGTGCGGCGATCGAGGGTCTGGGGCAGCTTCGGCGTCAGCAACGGCAACAACGCCTCGGGCTGGCTCTTGGTACGGGGGCGTTTCGCGGAGGACACGGCTCGAGACCCTACCCCACCCGAACCAGCCGTGCGCTCGCCACGCCACGCGGCCGGATGACCTCGACCTCATCGCCT
>JAYVFP010000039.1:0-18842 GCA_043773025.1 Archangium sp. | reverse complement strand
GTTTCAACGCTTCGCCTTGCGCTTCTTCGGCGCGGCCTCCCAGGTCGCTGGGTCGACGTCGAGGTCTGCTCCCTCTTGGGGCTGACGCCGGTAGGCCTCCTCCATGTCCTTCTCCAGCCGCTCGTTGAGCGCGCGGCGAATGGCCTCACGAATGAACTCCGAGCGCTTTCGTGCGCTCGGAGGGGCGACGCGGTTCAAGCGCTCCATGGTTCGGTCGTCGAGCTCGACAATGACCTGTTGCATAAGAAAGACACTATGGAGGTCTCTATGCTGCAGCAAGGGGGGCTCCCACTGCCCACTCCACCGGCCAGGGGGATCTCAGCTCGAGCGAATCAGCTCGGCCTGCTGCGTCGTCGCGACCTCAGCTCCCAATCTGCGGGTTGAGTCTCGGTTCTTCTTTACGGTCGCTGACACCCGTGTTGAGGCTGGGGCATGAGGCATACGGGGGCGGTGCAGGTCGTGCTGCTGGGCGGCGTGGCAGTGGTGGGTTCGGTCGTGGCGCTCGCCTCGGCGGGCTTCGCCTTCGACGGGGGCCTGGGTGGAGAGACCTCGGCCTGGGTGTTCGGAATCGCGTCGCTCTGCACCCTTGGCGCGTGGGCGGGGCAGTGGCGCTTCGATCGCCTCGCTGCCGCACAGGTGGGGCTGTTCATGGCGTTCATCACCTCCGGGGGGACCGCAGCGCTCGTCTTCTTTGGCGCTGAGAAGCACCCTGTCGCGTTGATGACGGCCGTCGTCTCCGGGCTGGGCTGCGTGGGCCTTCTGGTGTTCCTCGTTCGCAGCCAGTTCGGTCCGAATGTCGCGGGCAACCCGCTGGCCGACCTGTTCGCGAAGGAGTCCATCAGCGAACTCGACGGCGTGCAGTTCGTCGTGAGCTCGGCGGCCACTGACTTCGGGGGAGCGATCACCCTCGTTCTTCAGAACTGCTTCGACGCCCCCCGCGAGCTCGAGGTGACCCTCGCCAGCCCGGCTGGCGCCCGACAATCGAAGCTGAAGGCAGGTCCCCTGGCGGTCGTTCGCGCCGAGTTCCCCATCGCCATTTCTTCGGGGAGCATGGAGGTCGAGATCCGGCTGGCACTCCGGGGCTCAGGTGGCCGTCGCGTACGCACGTGGGTCGCTCGTACCTGGGAAAATGCGACGAGCACCGGCGAGCAGGTGGCCCTGCTCGCGCTCGGCGTCTTGAAGTGGGGGGGCGGTCTCAAGGTGACCTTCACTGCGGGCACCAGCTCGCCCCCACCTTCGCTTGAGCCTGTCATCGTTGATCTCACCGACGACCCGATGGTCCGCACGGCCATCAAGCGCACCGCTTCATGACTCGCGGCGTGGTCAGCCCGCGCTGACAGGCTTCGGCCTGCTCAACATCGTCTCGGACAGGCGGAAGGTAAGCCCGATGCGCGCACACGCACGGTCGTCCTTCAGGTTCACGGCGTGGCGCAGAACCCGCCGGTGGGCCACGGCTCGCAGTGCCCGACCTCGCACCCGCCATCGGCGTTGCAGGGCAGGTGACAGCGCCGCATGGCGCCTGCGGGAACGCCGCCGTCGAGCCAGTCACCCTTGCGAAGGTTCACCATGCGCATCGCGCGCTCGCGCGGGGTCTCGGTGTCCGGCACAGGCGGTGGCTCGCAGCCCACCACGCGCAGCGGGTCACCCATGCCGTGAAACGCTTCGGAGTTCGCTTGCACGAAATCTCCGCGCAGCGCGGGAGCCTCGTTCTTCGTGCGCGGGCCGAACGCCATGACGCGGGCGCCACCTCGAGGCCAGCTCAAGTTCAAGACCTGGGTCGCCTCATCACTCGAGAAGGCCACCTTCGCCTCGTCACCTTCCAGCAGCGGAATCACCACGGAGCCTTCGAGCGTCGCCGCGTCGCCATGGCCGCCCTCGAGCACGGTGACGCGGTCGTAGGCCCGCGGCTCTTCTTCCCGCTCAGGGACCCAGTCGCCGCAGTCCACCCGCAGGTACTCGGCAATGAGCCGAGTCTGACAGTGCGCGGCGGTAGACCCCTTGACCGTGCACTCTTCTTGTCGCCGCCACTCGTCCTCGGTCGGTGGCCACGACCGCCCTGGAGGCAACTGCAGCGTGCCCTTCGGCTGATCAGGTCGGCTCAGCTCTTCAGCCAACGCCATCGCCACCGCGGCGTGCCCCTTGGGTGTCAGGTGGAGGTCGCCGTGGAGAAACGCGTCGGGCTCCGCGGCCACGAGCGATGGGGTGAGGTCGAACCCGCGCGCGCCCACCAACTCGGCCTTCTTGAGCAGGTCGTCGATCAACACCTTCGAGGCGCTCATGTCGATGGGCGTGCCGCCGTACTTCTTCCACTCGTCACTCGAGACCATCACGTCGAGCGGCAGCGCGATGACGAAGAGCTTCGCGCCGTGCGCGTCGCAAACGGCCTTGGTGCGGGCGAGCACCTGCGAGAGCGGGTCCCGGGGCGCGGTGGGCTCTCCCTGGGGGGGCGCGGCCTGCAGCGCCGCGCGCAGCTCACGGCGTTGGTTGAGCATGGCGAGCAGCTCTTTGTCGCCGGCCCGCTGGCTGATCTTCTCCAGCGCCGCTTCAGTGCGGGTCATCGCCAGTGCCGCGCGGAGCAGCTTGACGGCCACGTAGTGAATCGGCTGCGCGCCTTCCCCGTTGCCGCGCTCGAGGATGTCGCGCGGGTCGTCGCCTTTGGTGAGCACCGCTGCTTCGGTGCGGAACTTCTCGCTGCGGAACACGTTCGTCTCGAAGTGGTCCCACAGTTCGAGGTCGAGCTGGTCGAGCGCCTCGCTGGCCTCCGCGCGCGCCTCGAGCGCCTTCCGGGTCTCCACGTCGGCGTCGGGAGGGATGACCACCGCGGCGCCCGCCTTCGCGAGGTCGCGCCAGGTGCCCTCTGAGGGCGCGGCGTCGGCGCCGATGGGCCCTGCCAACAGCTTGCGCGCCGCGAACACGAGGTGGCTCTGGCTCATGAGCCAGCTTCGGAACGGGAACGCGGTGACGGAAGTGGGCGCGGTCTCCTTGCGCACGGCCCACCCGTCCCACACGGCGTGGCGGGTGGTGTTGGGGCGGTCGACCTCGAACAGGTCGTTCGAGAGGTTCATCACGTAGATGACGGTGCCGACCTTGTGGGTCGAGAGCACGCGCTCGACCAGGGTCGTGTATTCGCCCGGCCCATACGTCGGCACGCCCGCGTTGAGCACGGTGCGCTGGGTCTGCTCCGCGAGCCGGGCCGAGAACGTCTCGTGCTCTTCGACGCCCAGGCCGAAGACCTGCGAGTCGCCCACCACCAACACGTCGGCGTGAGCCGGCCAGTCTGCCCCCCGAAACCCCAGCGCGTTGGTGCGCACCGACGTGACGGGGTTGCCTGAGAACGAGATGCGCTCCGAGGCGTTGGGCCGAAGGCGGGTCGCCAGCGCGTCATCGGGCTCGTAGAAGTTAACGTGCGGAAAGGCGCCGTCATCACGCCATGAGAAGGCGAGCTCTGCGAGGCCAAGGCCCAGGCTCAGGCCTGCGAGCACCTTGATGACGGCGAAGAGGGGTCGGCGCACGCCTTCACTTTACTCAGAGCGTGTCGATGGGCACGGCGAAGCGCGGGTGCGCCGCTCAGTCAGCCTCGCCCGACAGCCCGAGCCGCGAGTGGGGTAACGGCAGTGGACGCTGACGTTGCCGCGAGACCTGACCGCCCATGAACTGCTTGACCGTCGCTGCGCTCGTCACTTCAGGTGCCTCCACGGGAGCTCCCAACAAGACGAGGGTCACTGCGAGTCCGCTGAACAGGGGCTCGAATTTGAAGCACACTTCAGGCTCATGAAGCCGGTGGTGGAGTTGAAGACCGAACGGGTGCTCCTGCGCGATTGGCGTGACGCGGATCTCGCGCCTTTCGCAGCGCTCAACGCGGATGCACGGGTGATGCAGCACTTCCCCAGCGTTCTGACGCGCGAAGAGAGTGATGCCGTCGCGGCGCGCATTCGGGCGTCGTTGTCTGAGAACGGCTGGGGGCTCTGGGCCGCGGAATCAGCAGGGGCGTTCATCGGCTTCGTGGGCCTGTCGCGCCCGCGCTTTCAGACGCACTTCACGCCGTGCATCGAGCTGGGTTGGCGGCTCGCGCAGCACGCTTCGGGCCGCGGGCTCGCCACCGAAGCAGCGCGGGCGGTGCTCGCTTTTGCGCTGGAGCGGCTCCCCCGAGAGCCGCTGGTGTCCTTCACCGTGCCCCAGAATCTGCCGTCACTTCGCGTGATGGAGAAGCTGGGCCTCGTCGTCGCAGGCGAGTTCGAACACCCCGGACTGCCCGAAGGCCACGCGCTGCGCACGCATGTCCTCTACCGGCATCAGTCGACGAAGAAGTCCGGCGTGGGCTCGACGTTCGGATCGACCTGATACGACTTGAAGTCGGTCACGCCCGCGGCGCGCATCACGTCGTCGTCGATGAGGAAGTTGCCGGTGAAGTCCTTGCCCTTGAGGAAGATGGCGTGCGCGGCGTCAGCCATGATGTCGGGCTTGCGGCTGGCGCGCATGAGCTCATCGCCGCCCAGCATGTTCACCGCGGCCGTGGCGATGGTGGTGCGGGGCCACAGCGCGTTGACCGCGACCTTGCCCTGGAACTCGGCGGCCATGCCGAGCACACACATCGACATGCCGAACTTCGCCATGCTGTACGCGACGTGGTTCTCGAACCACCTCGCCTGCATCGAGAGCGGCGGCGAGAGGTTCAAGATGTGCGGCGGGAACTTCGAGTTCAGCAGGTGAGGCAGGCACGTCTTGCTCACCAGGAACGTGCCGCGCGTGTTCACGTGGTGCATCAGGTCGTACCGCTTCATGGTGGTCTCGAGCGTGCCGGTGAGGCTGATCGCGCTCGCGTTGTTCACGCAGATGTCGATGGCGCCGAACTGCTCGACCGTCTTGCGCACGGCCTCTTCGACCTGGCCCTCTTCGCGGATGTCGCACATCAACGGCAGCGCCTTGCCACCGGCCGCTTCGATCGCCTTGGCTGCCGAGAAGATGGTGCCTTCGAGCTTGGGGTGCGGGTCGGTGGTCTTCGCCGCGATGGCGATGTTCGCGCCGTCACGCGCCGCGCGCAGGGCAATGGCCAGACCGATGCCCCGGCTCGCGCCGGAGATGAAGAGGGTTCTTCCTGCCAGTGAGCTCATGGCCTTCGAGGTAGCACTTCCCGTTCTGGAAGGAAGCCCGCTTTCGGTGCACTCGATTCGAACGGTTTCCCCCGCTCGACCAGAGGCTTCAAGGCAGCTCGTGCAGTTCCAGCCGGTGATGATCGACCCAGCGCCGGGTCGCGCGCTCTGCGGCCACTTCGAGCCGGCCGAAGGTCGTCTTCACCAGTGACGAGAGCGTCTTCGTGCCGTGTCGGGGGTTCTTCACCAGCTTCGCGAAGACGTCGATCGCCGAACCGCGGAACACGCGCGTGTACTCGCTGACGAAGCGCGAGATGCGCACCTCTTCGCCCGACAAGATGTTCATCGACGCCTCACGCGAACGCACCGACTGCGCCCAGTACCGAAACACGCCTTCCTGCAGCGCGCGCGAACCTGAGTCCTGGCCGCGGAAGACCTCGTAGAGCGCATCGGTGAAGAGCTCACGCATGCGCACGAAGTCGTAGCGGCGGCGCTGGTACTCCAAGAGCGCTTCATCGGTAGGTCCGTCAGCCGCGACCTCTTCGCTCAAGGTGATGACGTCGTTCATCGCGTTGGTCATGCCCGACGCGGTGAGCGGGTGACTGCAACCGCCCGCATCGCCGACCAGCACCACACCCTGGGCCGCACAATTCGGCGTGGTGATGGAGTGATTCGCGCACCCTTCGAACGGCTCATCACGCAACGAGGCGATCATCGCCTCGCGCAGCCCTTCAGGCACCACCGGCGCGTACTCGCGGGTGAGCAGATCGACCATCGCCTGGCGGCCCTTCGCGGCGTTCAGCGGCACGTCGACACAGAAGCGGATGAGCCCGTCGCCGTACGGGTACGCGAGGATGGGCCCCGGTGCGCCGAGGAACACGTGACCCTTGTGGCCGTGAGGCAGCTCGCCTTTGACGCCGAAGGCCACCGTGTACGAGAGCAGCGTGATGTGGGGCTCCATGCCCAGCACCCCGCGCAACTTCGACTGCCTGCCATCGGCGACCACCACGAGATCCGCCCGGTACGTCTCGCCCGTCTCGGCGCGTACGCCCGCGATGCGCGAACCGTCGCGCACGAAGTCGGTGATGCGGTGGCCCGTGCTGATCGACACGTTGCGGCGAGCGCCGACCTGATCGCGCATCGTACGCACCATCAGGTGGTGATCGATGCCCAGGCCCGGACCCTGCTCTGCACCGTAGGGAAGAATCGCCGCAGCCGCGCCGGGGCCCGCCGTCACTGCGAAGCCGCAAATCGCCACACCGCCTTGCTCGAAGAGCGGGCCCTTGAGCCCGAGCTGCTCGAGCCCACGCACGCCGCGGGGGTGAATGAGCTCGCCCCGAAAGCGCGGGTCAGTGCCCTGTGCGGCTTCGAAGACTTTGACCTGCGCGCCAACCCGGGAGAGCGCCGCCGCGGCGATCATTCCGGTGTATCCACCGCCCACGATGATGGCTTCGAACGACATGACCCCTCCAGAGGAGCAGCGGAATCCCCTCTAGTGGGGTGGGAAGCTTTATCGCAACTGAGGAGCGTCACCAGCCTGGTGACGCATGTCAGCGGTGCGCTGCTTCGTGACATCGACTATCGGGCGCGCGTGGACCTCGACGACCTGCTCCGCAAGACGAGCCGCACCTTTGCGTTGGCGATTCCGCTGCTGCCTGAGCCCACGCGCCGCGCTGTGGGTGTGGCGTACCTGCTCTTCCGGGTAGCGGACACGTTCGAAGACGCGACGACCTGGCCGCGCGAGGAGCGCCTCGAGGCGTTGGAGAGTTTCGTCGAGCTGCTCGAGCTGCCGTCTGCGCAGCGGCTTCATGAAGCAAAGCGACGCGCCGTTCAGTGGCTCAAGCGGCCACCGGTGGAGCACGAGGGCTACCTCGAGCTGCTGGGTGAATTGCCGGGCGTGTTGGCCGAGCTCGATACGCTCGCGCCGAAGGTCAGTGAGCTCGTGGTGCGTCACACCGTGCGCACGACCGACGGCATGGCCTCGGTGGTGGCGCGCGCCGATGAGCGGGGCAACCTGCGGCTCGGCACCGTGCGTGAGCTCAAAGACTATTGCTACATCGTCGCGGGCATCGTCGGAGAGCTGCTGACCGACCTCTTCCTGCACGACGCGCCTTGCCTCGATGCGCAGCGCACGGAACTCGAACGCCTCACGCGCTCGTTCGGTGAAGGGCTGCAGCTGGTCAACATCCTCAAAGACGTCGGCGACGACGCGGTCGATGGGCGCGTCTACCTGCCTGCCGCGGTGCCGCGCGCTGAGCTCTTCGCGTTGGCGCGGGCCGATCTCGACGAGGCCAACCAGTATGTGCAGACGCTGCAGCGTGCTGGTGCGCCCCGCGGCTTCCTCGCGTTCACCGGCTTGTCGCTCGTGTTGGCGTTCGCGGCGCTCGAGCGCCTCGAGGCCGATGGTGCAGGCGCCAAGGTCTCCCGGCCCGAGGTGATTCAGCTCTTCGAAGCCCTCGAGCGGGATCTCGACTCCGGCGTGACGCTCGATCTCCGGCAGCGCGCGCGGGGTTGACGAAGCGCCTTCATGTCGTCCGAGACGATGTCGATCCCCTCGAAGTCACTGCCCTTCCTCAATCTGAACCTGCAGCCCGCGTCGGCGAGATGTCAGGCCCCGGAGGTACGAGGGGTTCATGGCAAACAGGGCGGCGGGTGAGTCGCTGCGGACAGCGGTGGTAGCCTCAGGGTGCATGACTGAGCGCGGGAAGAACCACACCATCGCCGATTGGCTGTCGCAGCCTGCTGACCGGCGGCTCGAGCTGATCGACGGTGAGTTCATCGAGAAGGCGCTCCCGGATCCGATCCATGCCGTCTCTCAGGTCGGCGTCGTC
Source organism: Archangium sp. (assembly GCA_043773025.1). Lineage (GTDB taxonomy): Bacteria > Myxococcota > Myxococcia > Myxococcales > Myxococcaceae > Archangium_A. The sequence continues at coordinate 10,921 of JAYVFP010000039.1, read as the reverse complement.
ACCACGCTCCATCCCCGCTTTGGGAAGCCCGGCGGGTCTGGACCCGACGGCGGTTGGTGGATCCTCACCGAGGTCGACATTCAGCTGGGCGCCAACGGCTACAGGCCCGACGTCGCCGGCTGGCGTCGGGAGCGCTCACCTCACCTTCCGGTCGGCCGTCCTGTGCTCGTGCGTCCTGATTGGATCTGCGAGGTGCTCTCTGACTCGAACCGCGCCAACGACACCATTCGCAAGCTGCGCCGCTACCACGAGGCCGGCGTTCCTCATTATTGGCTGCTCGACCCTGACACCGGCACGCTCACGGTCTTTCGGCACGGGCGCGAGGGGTACATGAGCGTCCTCGTGGCCGATCGCCACCAGCGCGTGCGGGCCGAGCCGTTCGAGGCCATGGAAGTGCACGTCGGTGCTCTCCTCGGCGACGACCCGGGTGAGAGGTGATGCGCACTCGCGAAAGAGAGAGAGAGAGGAAAAATAACCCGGCGAGTCGACGTCACGCGCGTCGTCCTCAGGCCGACTAATTCGATCGGGCGTCAGGGCTTCCGAGCGTACGATGGCTGATGCAGCTCACGCTTTTCGCCCGTTGGCAGCTCGCCCAACCGTCCATCACCGTTCCGCTTGGCTTGAAGGGGGAACACCCTGTCGATGCCGACGCCGCCAGCGTGCCCTTTCGCATCGAAGGGCTTGGCAACGCGCTGAGCGTCGAGGTCGGGCCGGTGGACGCTCGCGGCGATCAAGCTGAAGCAGCGCTTTCGCTCTTCCACCGGCTTCGCGCGGACACCGTCGAGCGGCTGGGAGCAGCCGCCACCAGTGAGCGCGTCGGTGTGCAGCTCATGCTCCCCGCCACCCTCGTCGACGCTGCGACGGTCGTGGACGGCGCCGCGCCGCTCTGGGCCCCCTGGCTGCATTCGGCTGATGTCGCGTCGCTGACCCTGACGACAGGGGCACGCGCCGGTGAGTGGGAAGTCCTCTTCGCGCAGCTGCCCATTCCCCAATCGTTCGACGCGCTGGTGCTCGCCGTGGCCGCGACGCTCAGAGCGCTGGTGCGAGATCTCGCCTGGGGCGATCGGCACCCCGACGCGGCCTCGAAGGCGTTCCACATCACCCGGCTGCCGGGCGGCGTCACGGTTCACGCGGGGCCCCTCGAGTCCGAGTCGGCCACGCGCTGGCTCGAGCTTGCTTCCGGGTTGGTAGGGGTGGTGCCAAGGCATGCGCTCGACACCGCGAGTCGTTGGCTGGGTCAACCTCTCCACGAACGCCTGAGCCCTACGCCCGAGAACAGTGCGCTCCCCCAGGGCGCCATGGGCAGCGCGCTGAGAATTCTCCCGTTCGTCTCGAATGGCCGCCCCATCGACGAGCTGGAGGAAGCGGGCACCGGCTCGAGCGAGCCCTGTGCCTTCGTGCGAAGTGGTCAAACGCGCGGCGACGGCGACGACGAGCTCTGGCTGCTCTACCGGCTCGACGGTCTGGCTGAGGTCGCGCCGTCTCGCATCTCGGTGCGCGCCTCTGCGTGGTTCCTGCCGCCCCCGGGTGAGACGGGCTCGCCCATTGCCGTGCCCCGGTTTCAAAACGTGCCGGTCGAGCCACAGCGGGTCGCAGCCTTCGGCCCCTCTGGCGCGGAGCTGGCTGCGGCAACCTTCCCCGGAGGGGCCCAGAGCCTCGTCGCGCGCTTCCTTCCGCAGCAGCAGCTCTTTCCTTCCGGAGGCAGCGCGAGCTGGACCTGGGCCGACGCACCAGCGACCCTGCGCGCCCTCGTCCCCGACGGCGAAGATCCGTACACCTTCGGCTGTCTCTTTCACCAGCGGGTCCGCCTCGAGCTGAGCGTGTTCGTGGACGAGGTGCTCCAGGGGCGCGCGTCGCAGGAAGTCCGAATCTACGATCTCGACCGCTTCGGCACGCTCTACGGCCGGCTGATGGAGCTGCTCTCGCAGGACACCACGCGTCAGGCAGCCCGGCTCAAGGAGCCGGAGATCTACCCAGCCCACCACCCCTGGTACCCGGTGCTCGGCATCGGAATGAACAAGGCCAACTTCTACATGAAGGCGGTGGTCGAAGACGCGCGGCGCCAGACGAGGCACCTGGACAACCCGTGGTGGTTGCTCGACGTGGGGCTGTCTCTCGAGCTGCTCACCTGCCTGGGGATCTTCGAGGCGGTGCGCGACGAGTTTCCGGAACTCCTCACGCCCGTCGAACGCAGGCTCTTCGCGGAATCGCCGCGCTTTGCTGAGGTGCGCTCACGCATCAACCCCGCGCGCTGGCGTGGAGTGTGGACGCACCGCGACATCCTCCCCCGCGGCGTCGGGCTGTCGGCAGGGCCCGTGAGCTTCATGAACCTGCTTCGAAAGCAGGCCAGTACGCTGGAGTTCCTGCACGCCCACCATGAGGACCTGGTTCATGCAGTGGCGCTCGCGGGGCCTGAGCTGCAGTCGTCGCAGCAGGCCTGGCACCGGGTGTTTCGCGACGCCGAGCGCGCGGTGACCAACTCGTCGCTCGCGGCCTTCCCCGAGCTCTCCCACGTCCCCTCGGCTTACCGCGACTTCGCGCTCTGGCACGAGAAGGGCGACTTCACCCGGTTGCCCGGTGGAGCGTTCCTTCCCGACAGCATCACGAGCGCGCTCGGAGATCAGGACGGGGTCTACCCCTCCGCCGCACGTCAGTACCGGGAGTCGATGAATCACGTGGCGCGCCTGTGCCGCGAGCGGGGCTTGATGGACTACGCGGGGCCGGAGTGCGTGCCCGTCGAGGTGAGCCTCATCGAGGCGACGCTGCTGAAAGACGAAGAGCGGTTCAGGGCGCTCCAGGCACGCGATGGCTATGGCGGGGCGCTGTCGGCCTCGAGCCAGACCATCGAAGTGCGTCACACGCCTGGTCGACGAACGGTGGTCGAGCTGCTGCGCACGCTGCCGTTGTTCGAAGGGCTCGACGCCGCCGAGGTCGAGCTGCTCGCGGACGCCGCGCGCATCGTTCAGCTGGTGCCGACGCAGCTCGTGGTGAAACAGGGTGATGGAGGGGCCTCGATGTTCCTCGTCGAGAGCGGTCGCTTGAAGGTCGAGGTGTCAGACGGTGCCACGACTCGGGTCGCGCGGAACCTGCACGCGGGTGAGGTGTTCGGCGAGATCGCGCTGCTCACGGGCGCTCGGCGCACGGCCACGGTGAGCGCGCTCGACTACGCGACCTTGATCGAGCTCTCCAGCGACGCGCTCGAGCCGCTGGTACGGCGGCGCGAACAGATCCTGGACGGAATGAGCGAGCTGCTGGCCTCGAGGGAGCTGCGGTTTGAGACGCGCAGTGATCTGGCGCGACGAATGCGCGCCCACCTCGTCGGGCAGGAAGTCGGCGGTGCCGAACTGGGCGTGGCTGAGCTCGAGACGCTCTTGGGGAAGGTGCCGCTCTTCGCACCGCTGCAGGCCAGTGAACGAGCCGTGCTCGCCGGCCGAGCGACGGTGCGCAGGTACACCGCTGGCGCTGCTGTTGTCCGTCAGGGAGAAAAAGGGCGGTCGCTCTTCATCGTCCAGTCGGGCGCGGTGACGGTGCAGCGGAAAGACGCAGCGCTCGCTCGGCTGGGCGCGGGGGCGATGTTCGGAGAGCTGGGACTGCTGACGGGCGAGCGGCGCTCGGCGGATGTGCTGGCCGGGCCAGAGACGGTGATCGTCGAGATCTCCCGTTCCGACTTCCTGCCGGTGATGACGCGGCGACCGGGGCTCGTGGTCGAGCTCAGCGAGCTGCTGGAACAGAGGCGGCAACCCGGGGCGGCGCAGACCGAGGGTTTCGCGCGCCGCATCGCACGCTTCTTCTCAGTGGGCTGAAAGAACTCCCTTTCCCCGGCGGGGGTGAGGGACGACTCACTCACTGAGTGCTGATGACCGCTGACGGTGGGGGGCCGCCGCAGCAAGCCCCGCGCAAGACCCATCATCGTCGACGACTCGAGAGGTGAGCGCTCAGCGAAAGATCCCCGCCTTGATCCAGCTCACGGCGTCACCCCCGCGCGTGAGCTACGCGAGCCAGCGTGCTGGACGTCTTCTTCACCCCCACCATGCGCCTCTTCGCCCCATTCTTGCTCGGCGCGCTGCTCCTCGCGACGATCGTCTGGTTTCGCCACTGGCGAAGCCGGGCGCCGTTGTGGAAATGGCTCTTTCCACGGCACATCTGGCTGCACCCGTCATCGCTGCTCGACCTGCGGCTGGCGCTGTTCCGCACGGTGTTGCAAGGGCTGCTCGTCGCGCCGTTCGCGATTCCCGTCACCCCGGCGGCGCTCGCGCTCGCCAGGCTGCTCTGGGCCAACGTCGGTCTGGTGCCCGACACGCTCGGCCTGAGCCGCGGCGTGGTGACGGCCCTGTTCAGCGTGACCGCCTTCTGCGTCGAGGACCTGGGCCGCTACGTGGTGCACCGCCTCGCGCACGAGGTGGGACCACTCTGGGAGCTCCACAAGGTGCACCACTCGGCCGAGGTAATGACCCCGCTCACCGTGTACCGAACGCACCCGCTGGAAAGCGTGTTGATGCGCGCGGGCGCCGCTGGCTCGCTCACCCTCGTCGCCGCCCTCTTCATCTGGATGTTCCCCGGCCGCGTCGGCGCGTGGGAGATCAGCGGCGTCTACGCGCTCTCGTTCCTCTGGACGGCCGCGGGCGCGAACCTGCGCCACAGTCACGTGTGGCTGCCCTACCCCTCGTGGCTGGAGCGCGTGTTGATCAGCCCGGCACAGCACCAACTCCACCACGCCGTCGACCCACGACTGCACCACAGCAACTACGGTTCGGCCCTCGCGATCTGGGACCTGCTGGGCAGCACGTTGCGCCTCTCGGGCCGCCGTCCCCGCCTCACCTTCGGTCTGCCCGAGGCCCAGCAGAACCACGCCCGGACCGTGCGGTCTGCCCTCTGGCACCCGCTGGTGTGCGCCGCGCGCCGCCTGGCAGCCGCGGCGGGTGTGGGACCTCAATCGCCTGGCCTGCAGCCTGGAAAGGACTGTGGACGTCGTGAACGAGGAGTTGGGGCGAGTACCCTGCCTCGGCTGCCTGTTGGGTCGTGAAGAGGCCTGACCCGCCGCGGCGCGCAGGTTGGCGTCGGGCGCGAAGACAACTGCGCGGCAGCATTTTCACTGGCTTCATTACGATCGGAGGCTTCCTTCTGACGCTGAAGAATCTGATTCTCGGCAGCGTCCGGCAAGGCGTCTATGAGGCAGAGGACTACCGCAAGCTCCACCTTTGACGCCGGCCGCGGCGGAGGAAGGACTGGAGAGGGCGTGTGGAGACGCATTCCAGGACTTCGGGCGTGCGGGCGCCCCGCGAGTCACCCGACGGACCTTCGCCACAGGAGGAGACCTGCGACGACGAAACCGAGGAGCGACGTCGCGTCAGCCACGCCACAGCCGCAGCCACCTGGGTTCCGTGGCGATGGTTCCACCGCTGCGCCCGCATCCGCACCCGAGGGTGAGCCGACCGAGGATGCACCTGCATCGCGAGGGCGTGCAGGGCCCAGCACATCGAACGAGATACGTACGGCTGCGGAGCGAGCCATTCCATCATCCGCTTCGAACTCGATCCAATCGAAGCCAGCCTCCGCAGGCGCGGTGTAGCGCAGGTCGGGAGGCGTCCCAGCGAGTGTTCCAGAGAGGGGTGGCCGTGTGACCCTGTAGGTCAGCGAAGCCGAGTCGATATCGGTGGCGCCCAGGGTGAACGCGATGGTGGTGCCCGCATCGAGTGTGAGGAAGCGAGGCTGAGCGACGGGCGCATCGTTCACGGGCGTCACCAGAATATCGATTCGGGCCTGCGCCGTTCGAAAGCCGTCCGAGACCAAGACTTCGATCTGATCAGGACCGACATAGTCTGCATGCGGGGAGTAGGCGACGTACCGGGCCAGCGACACGCTCGCCGTGCCGTGAAGCCCCTGCGATGTGATCGACAGCGTCAGCTCGTCACCGTCTGGATCGGCGCCCAGCGGGCCCAGGGTCAGGGTGGTGTCCTCCGCCACCGAGGCGTCCGAAACAGCGAGAATGGGTGCTCGATTGAGGGTCACCGTTCGACCGACGATTCTGACCTCCCGATAGCCGTCCCGCGCATCGGCTTCTGCCGCGAGGGACAGGACGGTGCTGTCGGAGAGCGCATCGCAACTCGCCCGGTACAGCGCGTCGTTCCGGCCCACCAGAAGGCCGCTCGGGTCGAGCAAGCCGCGGGTGAGATCGAGGCGCGAGAGCCTCGACTCGTTGGCACCTCCCCAGACCAGGTAGGGGGTGGATTCGCCGTTGAGTGCGTACGGAAACGGGTACGGGCCATCACCCAGGGCGATGGGGTTCGTTTCCAGAAAGACGCCGGCGCTGGTGATTCGCCTCGCCAGAAGACGGTGCGCGGTGGGCTGCGTGGAGGGCGGCAGGGCGTTGGACCAGACGACCACGAAGTGTGACTGGAGAACGCCGACCGTTGGGAATGAGTACGAGGACGCCGGCTGGATGGCCAGCGGGGGCTGGTCGAGCAGGGTGGCGTTGCCGTCGATGCGCGAGCCTCGAATGTGACCGGTCACGAAGTCGCGCCACACAAGCAGGCACGTGGTTCCGTCGGTGGCGAGGCCTCCGGCGAAGCTGCCGCTGAGAAGCAGCCGGGGCTGCGCGTCGATGCGAAGGCCCGCGGCATCGACACGCGTCGCCGACAGCTGCGCCGACGATGCGAAGCCTTCGCTGGAGAGGACCAGAAAGGAACCGCCGCACCAGGCCGAGAGGGAAGGGCTTCCGCGCGCCACGATCACGAATCCCCCCGGGTCGAGGACGCCGCCGTCACTGATTCGCGTGCCATGAACTCCGCCGTCCTCGCCCCAGGTGAGGAGCGCCAGCCGCGGGCCGCGGGTCAGCTTCAGGCTGTATCGAGGCTGCAGACCCGCGACCACCAGGATCCCCCCATCGGTCAGCGAGTGGCCTTCCTTGTCGAGGCTGTCCAGGACGATGTCGTTTGCTCCCGTGCTCATGCGGTCGACCCACGCTGCGAGGAAGGTCTCACCGTTCGCGAGCACTGCAGGCGATGTCTGCGATTGCACAGTCTTGCTCAACAAGAGGGGGGCCCCGACTTCGGAGAGAGCGCTGTCCAGAGACTGGAGATAGATATCCTTACTGGAGTTGCTCATGGGGTCGATCCAGGCGCTCGCAAGCATGAAACCCCCGTCGCGCGATGAGAGAGAGCTGAAGGGGACGGCAGCTCCGAGCGATACGACAGGGCCGAGCGGAGCGCCGGTACCGTCAGTCAGCACGGCCTGCGGTCCACTGGTCTGCGCCCATGCGATCAGAAACCCGGAGGAGGTGGTGGTGACCCGGATGGGGCCAGTGGGGGTGGCGACGTACGGCCCTGACCGTTGCACTACGGAGGTGTTCGCAGCATCGATGAGCGCCGAAGAGGGACCGGGGGCGGTGGAGTCTCCGTTCCATACGACGAGGTAGAGCCCCTGGCTGAAGGCGATGCTCTGGCCGGATTGACGGCCCGGTCCGGTGGCGACCGGCTGCGCCATTCCTTGCGCGTTGCCGGCTGAATCGACGCGGCGCGTGTAGACGTCTCCGGTGTCGACGCTCGTCTCCACCCACGAGGCGAGGTACTCGAGGCCGCCCGATGCGATCGCGGGCCCGACTGCCGAACCGCTGGCGATGGTGCCAGCCAGGCTGACGACCCCCTGGTTGCTGACCGGAGTGGTGTGAATGAGCGTCCCTCCCGGGGTGTTCCTGCGCCAGATGATCATGAAGCCCTGGCCGTTGGTCGCGACGCTGGCTTCGGTCTCCCAGGTGGTTCCGGGGCCGATGTAGAAGGGGGCGCGGCGGACGCTCCCGTCGCGATTCAGGACCGTCGCGGCTACTCCGCTGGAGGTCTCCCAGACTACGAGCACCGCGTCAGCGTTCGCAGCGACGCGAGGGTTGAGGCCGAAGATCGAGGTTTGCCCAGCCGCCATCACCCGGCCTGTTGGGCTCACGAGCCCACCGTCCTCCAGAAGCACGCTGATGAGGAGGCTGGTGTCGGCAGCGGCCGGTGCTCCACTCTCCTGCCAGGCCACGTACGCTCGGCCTGCGCTGGAGGCGATGTCCGGGCTGCCCTGGTCCCCCTGGGCAGGCACGTATTGAGTCGAACCAACTGAGAACACGGCGCTGATCAGCGGGTCCAATACGGCGGGAAACTGCGAGCGCGCGAGAACTGCTTCCGGCACGGAGATGGAAACGGAATCGTCAGAGAATTCGGCCTGCACGCCGGTGCGTCGGCCCGAAGCATCGACCCATGTTGCGTGGCCGTACTCAATGCGCCCACTGGCGGTGTCGAACAGCAATCCACCCGGGCCAGACGCGACGAAGGTGCCGGAACGCACGGGAAGCCGAACCTGGAGATCGCCCTCGCCCGCGGGGGCAGAATCAAAGAGCCAGGACTGCTCGAAGCCCCCGTGCCGAACCCCGACCACTTCTGTGACTCCATCAGTCGTGAGCACGACGCCACGCGCATCAATGAAAGGCGTGCCGCTCAGAGCGGTCACATGCCGTCCTCGGCGTACCTCGGTGGGCCCCAACGTGAGGCGACCCGCGCCGCCGGCGCTTACAGACAGCTCGCTCGCGTCGCGCATGACTGACAACGAGAGAACGTGGCCTGACCAACCGCTCCCCGTGCGAGACCACTGTCCTTCGGGCGTCGACTCGCGAAACGAGATGTTGCCGCCAGCGACCACTGCAACCAGCGCCCCGAGGAGCAGCGCTCGCTTCGGCTGACTCAGAAGGTACCGTGCACGAAGACCTGCCCTGCGTGTCGCCATCGTGGAAGGCCTACTTCATCTGCAGTCACCGAAGCGGAGAACGTCGCCGCGCAGATGGGGATGGACCGGCCTCATCGACGCGATCGTTCACATGCGCGCGGCGGGCACCGCCGGATGCGGACCCGCATGGCCGGTGGTGTGGCAGGGGACCCACGGGACGAAACCCGTCGGCCCCTCTGCCGATCAGTCAGTTGGGGTCGGGCGCGTGGCGCAGCGTGAAGGTGCCGCTGAAGGTCTCACCGTCCACGCTGCTCCACTGCACGCTCTTCGTCGCCATCACCGTCCCGCCCACGATGACCCACCCCGAGAGGTACGAGTCGGCGCCGCTGCCGGGCAGCGCGCCGAGCCACGTCGCAAAACCCCGGGTGCTCCAGTTGTCCATCACGGTGGAGATGGTGGGCGTGCCCGAGCACACCCCGTTGGCGTCGCGGCTGCGCATGCTCACCACGTGCTCAGAGGTGTTGGGAATGATCGCCGGCACGATGAAGAAGTCGCCCACCTGCGCGCGCGTGGCCGGGTCGCCCGGGCTGCCATCTGGCGCGGTCTTGGCCTTGAAGGAGAGGGTGGCCATCGCGAACTGTCCCCCGCCCGGGGTGCTGGAGGTCACCGAGGCGCAGACGTTCTGGTACTGCGCCTGGTACCCCGAGACGGTGAAGGGGCTGAAGGAGCCGGTGATCAGCGCGCCGGTCTGGTCGATGTGCGGCAGGCCAGAGGGGTTCTCATCGGTGTTGATCGCGTACGACGCCTTCGCGCTGGGGGGCAGGTACATCGACTCGTGCATCGTGTACACGTCGGCGCCCGTGCCCTCCGTCAGGGCGGCCTGCGAGGTCAGCTCGAGGGTGAACTGAAGGCACATGCGGACGTAGTTCTCGCACTCGTAGCGGTCGGCGCTCATCAACGCGCTCTCGCCCAGCCCGAGAAGCGCTTCCTGCCTGAGGACGCCGAGGAAGGCCGGGATGATGCGCGTGACGATGTGGTTGTCGCGGCACAGCTCGTACTCCTCCTTCATGCACACCACGTTGTGCTTGAAGAGCTCCATCCAGTTGAAGGCGAGCAGGTTGTGGTCCATCACCCCCAGCAGCTGCATCTGCCGCTCGAAGCCCACCACCGTCTGGATCGCGAGCCTCGCGTTCGCGCAGCTGTTCCCCGCGGCCGCCAGCCGGGGTTTGACGATCTGCTCCACGTAGCGGTTGATGAAGGGCAGCAGCAGCTCGTAGAGGTTCTTGCCCGAGGGCTGCTGACGCTCCCGGGTGACCTCGGCGGCCACCTCGGTCTCGAGCTGCGCCTCTGCGTCACCCCCGAGGCGGTGGCGCACGGCCGCAAGGGTGGCAGAGAAGCCCTTCATCGCCAGCGCGTAGCCGTAGCTGCTGAAGTGGCCGATCTTCAGCTTCAGCGGGGTGCCGGGGGCCAACGCGGCGAGCGAGACGACGTCGCCTGGGCCCTGCAGGGTGAAGGGCACCTGCTGATCGACGGGCAACGTGGTGCCGGCCGGCGGGGTGATGACGAGGTCCATGAAGGTGGTGGTGGCCTGCAGGCCCGCGGGCTCGAGCTTCACCCCGTGGCTCGACTCCCCCAGCCCCGTGCTCAGGGTGGCGTACGGCGTCATGGTGATCTCCGTCGCCTCGGTGAGGGCGGTGCCCGGCACCGTGAGGGTGAACACCGTGCCGTCGGCCGCCGTGGCCGTGAGCGCGCCGCCCGCGTCCCAGCCGAAGGTGCCCTTCACCGCGCGCGCGGTGTCGAGCGTGCCGGTCGCCTTCAGCGGATCCGACGGGATGGCGATCGGCTCGCCCGCGTCGATGGGCAACCCGGCGTCGAAGCCGGGCCCCGGATCGAAGATGAAGCACCCGCTCAACCCCACCAGCGTCAACCCCACCAAGCCAATTCGCCCCATGTGCGTGCCCTCCCGACCGTGGATCAACCCTCTTCCCCCGGTCACAGCGCCGGCGTCAAGGTCAGGGGAAGAGCGTCGGCCCGTTGCGGCTCAACCACTCCCGCCGCGCCGCCACTTCGCCTACCCGAGAGCCTTGGCCGTCACAGCGACAACGAGCGCTGAGGTGGTGGCTGAGAGGCGGGCAGCGGAGTCGGCGCGCAGGCCAGCCCCATGCTGCGCAGCATGGCCTCTGCGGTGGCCCGGTGGGTGACGATGGCGCGCACGGTGCGGCGG
>JAYVFP010000038.1:0-55402 GCA_043773025.1 Archangium sp. | reverse complement strand
GGGCGTTTCGCGGAGGACACGGCTCGAGACCCTACCCCACCCGAACCAGCCGTGCGCTCGCCACGCCACGCGGCCGGATGACCTCGACCTCATCGCCTGCTTTCTGCTCGAGCAGCGTGCGCGCCAGCGGTGACTCGACGCTGATGTTCTGGCCCTGGGCTTCATCCACGCCGACCAGGCGCACCACCTGCGAGCGGCCGTCATCCCACTCGAGGGTGACCGTGCTCCCGAACCGCACCGTGCCGTCAGGAGCGGGCGGCGTCACCACTCTCACGCTTTCCAGGGTCGCGTTGACCAGGGCCAACTTGTGTTTGAGCTCGTCGGTCTTGCCACCCAGCAACCGGTCGCGTTCGGCCAGCAGCGCCTGATGGCCCTCCGGCGTCATCGGCCGTTCCTGGCCCGGGGCCGCGCGTTGCACCGGGCGGCCCAGCACGGGCGCGTCGGGCGTCTCTTCGCTGGTGAAGGCCTTGGACACGGGGATAAGTCTAACGGGATGAGGCACCTGACCGCGCTCGGGGTGACACTCCTGATGAGCGCTTGCGTGAAGACGATCCCCGGAGGCAAAGGCATGGAAACGAACCCCATCGTTCAGACTGGTGACCCGGTGCTTCGGGCGGTCGCACAAGACGTTCCCGTCGAGCGCATCGGCACGCCTGAGCTCGACGCGCTCATCACCCGAATGGTCGAGACGATGCGGGCGGCGCCCGGGGTCGGTCTCGCCGCGCCGCAGATCGGCGTGCCCTGGCGCGTGCTGGTGCTGGAGGATCGTGAAGAGTTGATGACGGCGCTCACGCCGCAAGAACGGGCCGAACGCGAGCGGCTGCCCGTGCCGGTGCGCGTGTTCATCAACCCCACGCTCACGCCCATCGGGGAAGACCAGGTCACCTTCTTCGAAGGCTGCCTTTCCGTCGCCGGCTTCGCGGGCCTGGTGGAGCGCCATCACGAGGTCGAAGTGTCGGGCCTCGATGAGAAAGGTCAGCCGCAGACGTGGCGGGTGAAGGGGTGGCCTGCCCGCATTCTTCAGCACGAGGTCGATCACCTGCTGGGCACGCTCTACATCGACCGCATGGTGACCCGCAGCTTCGGCACCGCGGCCCAGGTGAAGGCGCGCTTCGGCGGAAAGTCCATCGCGCAGGTCAAGCAGGAGCTGGGGTTGACGAAATGACCCGGGAAAACACGCTCATGCGTCAGACTCGGTAGGCGTTCCCATGAACCGGCGACTCAGCGACCTTCAGCTCGAGACGCGGAAGGTGGCATCTCGACTGCGCTCGATGCGAACGGTGGTTTGTTCCTTTGGCGCGGTGAGCGGTTCTCGATCGGTCAGAATCAGTGCGGCGCAGGGTCGGGGTGAGGGGCCTGCGTGCTTGCTTTTGCCCTGAAGTGCGTAGTGTCGAAGGTCCTCGAGGCGTTGCTCGTCGCGCAACCATCAAAGACCTTCGACACCACGCTCTTCAGGGCAGATCGGTCTCGAACAGCTCAGCGAAGATCACCCGGCAGCCGTCGCGGTCGCGTCGGGCGAGGGCCCTCATTTGTTGCAGAACATGCAATCGACGAAGCAGGTCGCGACCGACCGCACGACACATCGTGGGAAGTGGCGTCGATTGATGAATCCGCAACACGCCCTCACTTGTTACGGATGCCGCACCCGGCAATCAGGAGCCCGAAGCAACTCGACCAACTCCGCCTCGACAGCCAGTCCCGTGCCCGCGAGATCGTGCGCTTGCTGTGGATCTGCGAGCACGTCGTACAGCCGACGAATCGGCCGCGTCTTCCCGGGGATCTCGATCAACTTCCAGCGCGTCGTGCGCACCATGCGGTCCTTCGCGTTGATCACGGCCTCCCGATACGCCGGCCGCAACACCAGGTTGTGCCTGAAATCTGGATCCACCTCGAGCGTGTCAGCCGCACCCGAAAGTTCCACGACCTCGGCGCGTTCAGCCTCAGTCAGCACGCTCATCGCCTGCGCCTTGGGAAAGAACAGGTAACAGGTCTCGGCGAACGAGATGAGGTCGGGCTCGCTGCGTTCACCACGCAGTACCGGCGCGAGATCCACGCCTTCCATCGAAGTGGGCACGGGCAACTTCAAGACCGACAGCAGGGTCGGCGCGAGATCGACCGTCCTGGTGAGCGAGCTCACGGTCGAGGCGGCGGTCTGCCCCGGCAGCCGAAGGAAGAACGGAATGTGCGTGCTCTGATCGCCGCCGAAGAAGTTCGTGCCGTGCCCGAGCGTGGAGCCGAAATCATAGAGATCCTCGCCGTGATCAGTCGTGATGATGATCACCGTGTTCGACTCGAGTCCGCGCAGCTCGAGTTCGCGCAGCACCTGCCCCACGCTGTCATCGAAGTCACTCACCGCGTCGTCGTACAAATCCTGCACATGAACGATCGCCTCAGGCGGCAGCGTGGGTGAGAAGCCGGTGGTGATCAGCTCATGCGCGTTCACCTCGACACGCAGCCGATGCGGCCCCAAGTACGCAGGATCTCCGTACTTCGCGTTGAACGGATGGCGCGAGTTGTACGGGAGGTGCGTCGGGCTCAAGAACAACATCCCGAAGAACGGCCTCTGCGCAGCCACGCTCGCGTCGACGTCGATGAAGAGCTGATCCACCAACGCACCCGGCCGCACCAACGACGCGAGCGACGCCCGGCCCGGCACGAGCAACTCACCGAGCTTCCCCGGCACGCTGCCAAAGAAGAGCGGCACGAGCGGATGGGCCTGCACCGTCGCCTCGCGCAACAGCGCCTCGAAGTTCTGCACCGGACCCACCCGCCGCTTCACGAAGCCGAGGTCGACGAGATCGAAACAGTTCCCCACCCAGTCTGAAGAGACGAAGGTGTCGTAGCCTCCAGTGTTCAGCAGCCGGGGCAGGGTCGCCGCCAACTGGTCCACCGCCTGCGCTTCTTCGCGGCTCGGGTACATGCTGCGAATGCCATGCGTCGAAGGCAACTGGCCTGAGAAGAAAGTGACCCACGACTCCAACGTGCTCGCAGTGGCGACGTGGAGATTGGTGAAGTCAGTCGCTCGCCTGGCAAACGCGTCGATGTTCGGCGTGATGTCGGCGTGTTTCGCGCCGTGAACGCCCACGCGGTCGTAACGCCACGAATCGGTCGCGATGATCAACACGTTGGGCTTGCTGAGTGCACTCGAACGCAAAGGAGCAGGTCGATGCAGTGCTCCCAGCACCAACAGCGAACTGACCGCGAACGCGCCCACCCTGCCCTTCACGCTGCGCACCACGCTGGCCACTGCGACGACGAGTACGAGGACAAGCCCCGCCGTCAGGGCATCGAGCACGTGCCAGCGGTACAGCGCATAGAGATCGAACGCGGGAAGCCGGCGCGCGACGAAGTCGACCAGGCCTGGGCCCTGACGGAGCGCGGGACCGAGCGCGAGGGTGAAGAGCCCCAGGTCGAGCAACACCACCTTGAGCAGCAGCTTCTTCCCCGAACGAATCAACGGCACGGTGAGCGCGGTTGCCGCCAGCGCCAACGCGGCATAGGCCGGTATGAGACCGAGCTGCGCAAACACCGCCGTCGAGAGATACGGCCCGCGCGCCATGTCGACGAAGCGCTGCGTGATGCCGTCAGCGACCAGGATGAAGCTGGCCACCGAGGCTGCGTAGAGCGCCCCGAAGATCGACAGCTGCATGAGCGCGACGCGCTTCCACACCCTCACAGGCGCTTCAACCACTCCGCGATGAGGCGCTTCAAGTCGGGCAACTTCGCTTTCACGTCTTTTGCGTCGGCGAAGGTGATCATCGCGCGATCGGTACCGAGCCACTCGAGCAGCGGGTCTTCCAACTTGAGGCCCTTCGACTTCTTCACCTTCGCGCCGGTGTGCAGAATGAGGTTCACGCCTTCACCGCGCAGGTGAAAGGTCGCGAAGTACTCGACGGTGCGAAAGCTGGGCACCTTCCACTTGATGCCCTCCTCGATTTCTTCACTGACCGAGAGAATGGCCTTCCGAATCGCCTCGACCTGCTTCTTGAGCGTGGGTTCGAGGGCGTCGATGAATGCAATGACGGCTGGATCCTTCATCGAGCCGAATGCTACGCGCAACCGCATGTCGCGCTGGGACGAAGTCACTTCTCATCTGGAACACCGGGTCACTTTTTCGGAGACCGACGGCCTGGGCTTCGTGCACCACCGCTGCGCGGCCGTCTGGTTCGAGCAGGCGCGCGAGACGTTCTTTCGGCGCTCCGGTCTGCCGGCGATCGAGCTCTACAAACGTGGCTGGTACCTCGCGTTGCGCCAGCTCAACGTTCGCTTCGACAGCTTCATCGGGTACGAAGATCAGCTCTCCATTCGTTGCGCGCTCACCAAACTCGGCCGGGTGGCAGCCGACTTTCACTACCGCGTCGACAACCTCACCACCGGCAAGCTCTGCATTCGCGGGCACACCAACATGGTGGCGGTCGAGGCCGCGACGCCGGGGGCGTTGCCAGTGCTGGGGCGGCTGCGGTTCGATCGCGCTCCGTTTCAAAAGCTGCTGGTGACGGTCGATGATTTCTACGACGCACCTCAAGGCGCCTGGCAGCCGCCCCGCTGGGAGTCGGACGCCTCAGAATCCTGAGAGCACGTTCGTGATTCCGGGGCTCTTGGCAGCGGCATGGATGCTGCTCATCGCGGCCTGCCCATGTCGCGAAGCGTCGGAATCTTGATGGTGTTCGGCCTGCTCGCCTGCGGTGAAGGCCCGGAGCGCGTCGCCGGCGACGAGAACGCCCCCCCGCCCCGGAGCTCGAGCTGCGAGGGCGACGTGGACTGCCCCAGAGGCATGCTCTGCGAGAGCTGTGGCGATGGCTTCAAGACCTGCGTGCCCGGCTGCCGAAATGACGCGCAGTGCGGCTCGAACATGATTTGCAGCCGCGACGTGCAGTGCCTGAGCTGCCCGTGCCCTTCAGGCTACTGCGACCTCGACCCCTGCCGTGACCTCGATGGAGATGGGTACGCGGCCGCGCTCACAGGCCTCTGCCCCGGCAAACAGCTCGGCGACTGCAACGATGGCGTTCACACCACGCACCCCGGCGGCAGGGAGCGCTGCGCCAACGGACAAGACGACGACTGCGATGGCCGCACTGACGCACGCGATGACGTGTGCCGCGACACCTGCGACCCCGGCTTCGGCTTCTGCGCCACCTCGCTGTACTGCGGCGACCAAGGCTTCTGCAAAGAAGGCTGCTGCGAGCAGTGCGTACCCCCGGTGAACCCAGGGTGCGGCCAGGGCGCGTGTCTGCTCAATGGCGGTCTCGATGGCAACGGCTGCACAGCGGCGGGCATTTGCGCTCCGTGCCAGACCTGCGCGGGGCACAACATCGTGCCGGTGTGCGGGAAGAACTTCGCCACCTATGACAACCGCTGCCTCGCTGAAGCTGCGGGCACCACGGTGATGCACGATGGTGAATGCGCCCGGGGAGAAGGCTTCACCTGCGAGGCGCAGAACGACTGCTACTTCAATCAAATCTGCCGTGCCTTCGCAGACGCGGGGTTCCGGTGCGCTCGCGTGGGCACCTGCACGGTCGACGCTGACTGCGACGCAGTGACCTCAGTGCTGGCGTGTGGCGATGCGGGGATCGCGCCCTGGTTCTGCCGCGATGAGAAGTGCGCGGCGGTCTGTCCGTGAAGAAGGTGGGGGCGCTGCTGTTCCCAAGCCTGCGGTGTGCCGCCACAAACCGAAGACCTCGCCAGATGGCGTTGCCCTTGTAGAAGGCGGCGCCTGCGGGCGGTGCGGCGTCGTGAAAGACCAGCCTCGGCGGCCCCAGGCCTTCCCGCTTCGTGCAGCCGTAGACCGTGGGCCAGCCCATGTTCTCACCCGCGCGCGACGTTGATCTCGTCGTGGCCCAGGGGCGCGCATGTGCCTGCAGAAACCAACTGAACACCCTCGCACTGCGAGTGGATCATCACTCCGTTCTGTCCGAGAGGGTTGGCGGAAATAGAAATGACTCCCATCACCGGTCTCCCCGAGAAGAGTCGAGGGGAGACCGGTGGTGGAAACCGATTCCTATTTTAGCCAACCCCCTCGGGGAGAACAGCTTGGCTTTGGATCAAGCTCAGGGCGTTCCTGTCTAGTTGATCGCCACCGCGACCTCGGTGAACAAGCCGCAGCGGCTGGGCAGCGGTCGCTCAGGGGCCTTGTCGGGCACGCCGCTCCATGGATCGTCGGTGTGCACCGAGTCGAACCACACCAGCGCGTCCACGTCGGGACGGCCGGTGGGCGGGTTCCACAGCGGCGGCTGGCGCAACGCGAGCTCCTTGAGCTCCTTCACCCGGGCCTTCGCCTCGTCGAAGTAGCGGCGGCGCTCCGTGCGGATCTGCGCGATCGACATCGGCTGCTCGTGATCCCCCGCGGCGAAGCTCTGCGCCGCTTCGATCAGCGCATCGACCGTCAGCTCGATCGGCTTCACGTCGTTCATGGGCCGCTCTACGTGGCGCCACACGCCGTCGAGCCAGCCGAGCCGGTACTCAGGCAGGAAGTCCTGGCCGTGATCCGCGACGAACTCGATGGCCGAGAGCATGAACTCGATGTCTTCGTCGCTCGCGTAATACGGCAGGGTGACCCGCACCCAGCCTGGCTTGAGCCCGCCGAGGCCCCGGGCGATCTGGTTGCGGTACGCCTCAGAGCGCTCGCGATCGATGCCCAGCAGTCGATGCCCGTAGGGTCCCGCGCAGCTGCACCCTGCCCTGTTCTGAATTCCGAACAGGTGATCGAGCAGCGCCGAGACGAAGTCGTGGTGCAGGCGCTTGATGTTGAAGCTGACGATCGGCAGCCGCGGCACGTCGGTGGGCCCGAGGATGTGAATACGCGGATGCCGGCCCAGCCGTGAGAGCGCGTACTGCGCGAGGTGAACGTCGTGCTCGAGAATGCGCGCTGGCCCGGTCATCTCCTTCACCAGGAAGCCGATGCCGGCGCGGATGTCGCCGAGGATCGCCGGGGTGCCGCCCTCTTCGCGCTCGTCGAGCCGGCCCACGTAGTCCACCGAGGTGCGCTCGAACGAGGCCACGTAATCCACCGTGCCGCCACCCGGGCGCTCGGGGCTGCGCGTCTTGAAGAAATCGCGATGCGCCACCAGCACGCCCGAGCCCTCGGGGCCGCCGATGAACTTGTGGGTGGAGAGGACCAGCGCGTCGATGCGCTCGCTCTCGTCACCTTGGTGCATGTCGATGGGCATGTACGGGCCGCCAGCGGCGAAGTCGAAGCACACCACACCGCCGTGCTTGTGGAGCAGCCTGGCCACGGCCTTCACGTCGGTCAGCACCCCGGTCACGTTCGAGGCCGCTGAGAACGCGCCCAGCTTCATGGTGCGGTCGGGGAAGGCGGCCAGCTTGCGCTCGAGATCCCCCAGGTCGATCTGTCCCTGGGGGGTGAGGCCGATCGCCACCACCTCGGCGACCGACTCGAGCCACGGCAGCTCGTTGGAGTGATGCTCATAGGGCCCCACGAAGACCACCGGCCGTTTCTCCCGCGGGATGAGCGACGAGAGGTTGAATTCCCGCTCGAGCGGCTCGGAGATGCGCCAGCCCAGCAGCCCCACCAGCTTGTTGATCGCCGCCGTGGCGCCGCTGCCCACGAAGAGCACCTCGTCCTGGGGGCCTGCGTTGACGGCGCGCCGAATCACCCGGCGGGCCTCTTCGCGCAGCTCCGTCATCACCCGGCCGGTCGAGGAGATCGCGGTGTGCGAGTTCGCGTAGAACGGCCGCACCCGGCGTAGCCAGGCCTCGACGAAGTGCAGGTAGCGACCGGTCGCGGTGAGGTCTGCGTAGGTCACCAGGCGGCGGCCATACGGAGTGTCCAGCCAGGCGCGGCGACCGACCTCGTTCTGCCGGATGAAGGCAGCGACTTCTCCAAAGCTCTGCATCCCTCGCCCATACCACGACTGCTCACTGCGAGCCCTCTCCCTGAGGGGGCCTGGAGCCAAGCCGTCCCAGCGCAGTTGGCCAGGCAGCTGCTCTATTCAGGGACGATCTTCACGATGCGATCCTTGTCGGGCGGGCAATCACCGCGGCCATCGCAGTTGCTGGTGGTCAGGTAGAGCTGACCGTCGGGGCCCATGATGACCTCGCGAATGCGGCCCAGCGTTCCCTTGAAATAGACCTCGTGCGAGCTCACGCGCCGCTCGGCATCGAACACCACGCGCTGCAGGTGCGTCGAGCCCAGGACGCCGACCAGCAGGCTGTCTTTCCACGAAGGGATGGCGTTGCCCTTGTAGAAGGCAGCGCCTCCGGGCGGTACGGCGTCGTGAAAGACCAGCCTGGGCGGCACCAGGCCTTCCCGCTTCGCGCAGCCGTAGACCGTGGGCCAGCCCATGTTCTCACCTGCGCGCGCGACGTTGATCTCGTCGTGGCCACTGCGGCCGAGATCACCTGAAGGCCCGTGATCAGCGATCGCCAGCGTCGCCGCGTCGAACCAGTCGAAGCCCTGCACGTTGCGCAGGCCGCTCACGAAGACGGGGTTGCCCGCGGTGGGGTTGTCGCTGGGCACTTCGCCCTCGGGCGTCAGCCGCAGCACCTTGCCGTTGGGGCTTTTCTGATCTTGCGATCGATTCGGTTCTCGCGCGTCGCCGGTGCCCACGTAGAGCATGCCGTCAGGCCCGAACCGAATGCGGCCTCCATCGTGAAACTGCGCAGCCGCGATGCCCCCGCGCACCACGCCGTCGAAGGTCGCGCTGGTCGAGTCATCCGACAACTTCCAGCGCTCGATGCGGTTCTGCTTCGCGCCGTCGACGCTCACGGTCGCGTAGAGCAGGAAGAAGCGGTTGGTGGCGAAGTTCGGGTGCAGCGCGATGCCCAGCAGTCCACTCTCGCCGCCCGGGGCGAGCGGCACCGTGGCGACCGGCGTGGGTACGAGGCCCCCACCGCGCACCAATCTGACCCGGCCTGGCCGCTCGGTGACGAGCAGCTCGCCGCCGGGCAGGAACGCGATGCCCCAGGGCACCTCGAGGCCCGTCACCACCACCTCGGCCTTCACCTTCGTGGGGCCGGTGGGGCCGAAGCCATCATCGAGGAGCAGACAATCGGGGCTGGTGACGCCCGTGGCCTGCGCGCAGCCACCCGAGCAGCCCAGAGTCACGACCGCGAGCCACACGCTGAGAATTCGCGGAGTGCGCATCATGGGCCAACCATGACAACGCTCAGTGCTCCCGGCCACGGCCAGTTTCAGGGAGGTCACTGAAGGACGAGCCGACCCTTGAGCAAGACCAAGTAACGCCTCGCCGTCGGCGCGTTCCACGGGGGCTCGTCACTGCAGCCTCCGTCTTCAGCGGCCGCTGAGCACCGCACGCAGTACCCGGTTGCCGTGAGGTGACGCTTCACGACTACAGCGGGCGTTCGTACACCCTGAACGTCTTGACGTGCTTCGCGCCGGTCGCCTGCAGCATGCGATTGACCAGGGTGTCGTCTTCCATCGCCCAGCCGAGCTCGCCCGCCTGGTACCCGAGCGCGAGGGCCTGGGTGAAGGTCTCTGCAGCGAGCAGCGCGTCGATGCCGCGGCGGCGCCAGCCATCTTTGATGCCGAAGAGCAGGCCGCGCAGCCGCACGGTGCTGCGCGCCTTCCACAACATCTTCACGAGCCCAAAGGGGAACAGGTACCCGCCCGCTTCTTTCTGCGCGAGGTGCACGTCGGGCACGGTGATGGCGAAGCCCACCGCTTCACCGTCGACCTCGGCCATCAAGGAAAGTTCAGGGCGCAACAACACCAGCGGCCGCAGGCGGTTCACGATCGACATGAACTCTGCGTGGCTCATCGGCGCGAAGCCGAAGCCCGGCTTGAGCATGGTGTGGAAGATGGCCTGCATGCGACTCAAGTCGGCCTCGGGGTGATTGAGGTCGAGCCTTCGCACCTTCACCACGCCGTTGTGCCGCACGCGCTCTGCCAGCCGCCGCACCTTCTCGGGCATGCCCTGAATCGCGAGCACCTCGTAGCTGTAGAGGTCTTTGAGCTTGGTGAACCCGTTCGCCTCGAAGAGCACGCCGTAGAAGGTCGGGTTGTACGGCATCATCATCGCGGGGAACCGTTCGTGCCCGTGCACCTGCACGCCCGCTTCATGCTGGAAGCCCAGGTTCACCGGCCCCACGCAGCGTTTGGCGCCCTCTCTGCGCAACCAGCCCAAGGCTGCTTCGAACAAGGCGGCGGCCAACCCGGGATCATTTTGAGACTCGAAGAAGCCCACGAAGCCGTCGTGGGTGCCGTGAAAGCGGTTGTAGCGATCGTCGACCACCGCCGCGACGCGGCCGACCACCTTGCCGTGGCGCCGGGCCAGGAAGAACGCGGCCCGTGCTTCGGCGAAGAAGGGGTTCTGTTTGGGGTCGAGGAACTCTCGGCGCTCCGCGACGATCGGAGGGACGAAATTTTCGTCGCCCGCGTAGTGAGCCAGTTGAAAGCGGATGAACTCGTCTTTGGCCCGCCCCCCAGCCACCTCTTCGACCTGCACGTCAGGCGCCCGCACCGCAAACCTTGGCGCGACGGAGGGTGCTGTGCGGGGCCGAAGCTGCGACATGGGAGCGACCGCTTGTAGAGAGGTGGCCTTTTCACGTCAAACTGAGCAACTCTGTGCTCAGTTTGACTGACTGGAGTTTCCGGTGGTTAGTTTCGGCCTGAACTGTCACAAATCGGCCTCAGGGCCCTCCGGACGGGCTGTTTTTCTCATTTTCGAGCAACTTCATGCTCACTTTTGAGGCTTTAACGCCTCACTGTGATGGGCTCATTGTCACTCAACCTCATGAAAATGCTGCGTCATTCAGATCTCAAGGAGGTGTGTATCAGCGGTGCCACAGAGCCTCTGGCTGGGGTCGAACGCTTGACCACCCTCCGAGCCTGAACGTATTCAGCACGCTCTTCAGAGAGGGGCCCGCCATGTCGCAGATCTTCGATTACCCGAACCTCATCGCCGCGCTCGACGCAGGCAAGGGCATGACGACGAAGGGGTACACCTTCCTCGACCGCGACCAGAAGGAGCAGTTTTATTCCTTCGAGAAGCTCCGCGAAGAGGCCATGCGCCGGGCAGCCCACTTCCGCCACTACGGCCTGAAGAAGGGCGACCGCCTCGCGATGGTCGTGCCAGATGGCGAAGACTTCGTGCCCACGTTCCTCGCCGCGGTCTGGGCGGGCATCGTGCCGGTGCCGCTCTACCCGCCGCTCTCGATGGGCAAGCTCGACGCGTACATCGAGACGCTCGTGGCGATCATGGGCAAGGCCAAGCCGGTCTACCTCGTGACCAACGAGAAGGTGCAGGCCGTGCTCTGGAGCGGGATCTCCAAGGTCTCCTCGGTCAAGGGCGTCATCACCACCGAAGAGCTGCTCTTGCCCGCGCCCGAAGGGGCCAGCCAGGAAAAGGCCGAAGTCACCGAAGACGACCTGTGCTTCCTGCAGTTCACCTCGGGCTCGACCTCGACACCCAAGGGCGTTTCCGTCACTCACGGCAGCCTGCGCGCAAATGCCTGGGCCATCATGCGTGACGGCCTGAAGTCGGACACCGACGTCGACCACGGCGTCTCGTGGCTGCCGCTCTACCACGACATGGGGCTCATCGGCTTCGTCATCTCCCCCCTGTTCCACCGCGTCTCGGTGACCTTCATCCCCACGATGACCTTCGTGCGCAACGCCACCATCTGGCTGCGCACCATTCACCGCGTGAAGGGCACCATCAGCTTCGCGCCGAACTTCGCGTACGCCTTGGCCGTGAAGCGGGCCAAGCCCGAGCAGCTCGCGTCGCTCGACTTGTCATCGATGCGGCACTTCGGCTGCGGCGCCGAGCCCATCAACCCCGTCACGATGCGCGCCTTCGTAGAGACGTTCTCCAAGTCGGGCCTCAAGCCGCAGTCGCTGCTCCCCTGCTACGGCATGGCAGAGGCGACGCTGGCCATCAGCTTCATCGGCCTCGAGGAAGAGCTGTCGACCGACGTCATCGATTCCGACGCCTACCAGCAGGATCGCAAGGCCGAGCCCGCGCCGATCGAGAAGCTCGCCAACGGCAGCGCTCAAGAGTTCGTGAACTGCGGCAAGGCCTTCCCCCGTCACGAGGTCGGCATCTTCGATGAGGCGGGCAAGCGCCTGACGGATCGCCGCATCGGTGAAATCTGGGTGCGGGGGCCTTCGATCGCCAAGGGCTACTTCGAAGACTCGGAAGCCACGGAGCGCACGTTCGGCAACGGCTGGCTCAAGACGGGTGACTACGGCTACCTCGTCAACGGCAACGTCTACATAACGGGTCGCAAGAAGGACATCATCATCATCAACGGTCGCAACTACGACCCGCAGCGCATGGAGTGGATCGTCGACGAACTTCCGGAAGTGCGGAAGGGCTCGACCGTCGCGCTGTCACGCCCCGGCCTGCAGAGTGAAGAGCTGGTGATCGTCGTCGAGTCGCGCACCAAGGAGCCTGCCGAGCTGATCGAGCTCATCAAGCAGTCGATCAACGAGAACCTTCAGTTGATGCCGATGGACGTGGTCATCGCGCCGGTCGGTTCCCTGCCCAAGACCTCGAGCGGCAAGCTGCAGCGCGCGAAGACTCGCCTTCAGTATCTCGCGGGCGAAATCGGCAAAGAAGGCAACCGCACGCTGGGTGGCAACGGCGAGAAGCTGGTGGTCGCCCGTCACGTCGCGAAGTCATTGCTGGGCCGCGCGCAGCACCGGGCCAGGCGCGTGGTGGAGCACACCCTCGAGATCCGCTCCGTCTCTGATGCCGTCTCGAAGTTCAAGCTGGTGGGCTCGTACGCCCAGAAGCGCGTCAGCCGCATTCTCGGCTGAAACTGATCAAAACAACCCCACGCAACAACGAAGGACACCATGGCTAACGTCAACATCATCCAGCTCTTCACGCAGGCCGCCCTCGAAGTGAACGGCAAGAAGCTCGACGGCCTCAAGAAAGAAACTGTGATCAGCAAGCTCGGCCTCGACTCTGTCGCGGTCATGGAGCTCGTCAGCTTCTTCGAAGAGAAGCTCAACATTCGCATGCCCGACGAGGACCTCGCCAAGGTGCAGACCCTGGGCGACCTCGGCGACGTCGTGAAGCGCCTGGTGCCCGCCGGCACTGACGTCACGTACTGAAGCAGTTCAGTTCCACGCGGGTGCTGGAGGTTCTCTTTTGAGTCCCATCAAGAACAACGAGCCCCGTGAAGCCATCGCCGTCGTCGGCATGGCCTGCCGCTTTCCTCAGGCGAAAGACTTGCCTGAGTTGTGGCAGCTCATCCGCACCGGCGAAGTGGCGTTCAAGGACATCGATGACTCGCGGTGGAAGCACTCCGCGTTCTTCGACCCCAACGACGTGCGCGCGGTCGACAAGACCTACGTGCGCAAGGGCGCCTTCATCGACGGCGTCGACGAGTTCGCGGCGCTGCACTACGGCCTCGCCCCCCGCCGCGTGCAGGTGATGGATCCGCAGCACCGCATCGTCATCGAAGCGACCCGTCAGGCGCTGCAGGATGCGGGGTACGAGACCAGGCCGTTCGATCGTTCACGCACCGGCGTGTTCATCGGCGCGTCGGTCTCTGAATACAAAGACCTGATGACCGCGCGTCACCGCGCGCAGCAATCGATCAACGGTGAGTTCGGCGACTCGCTCTCGGGTGCAGAAGCCGAAGCCCTCAAGGGCTCGGTGGCCGACGTGGCGCCCGCCCGCGCGTTCACCATCGCAGGCTCGCTGCTCAACATGATCGCCTGCTCGGTGGCGCAGACCTTCGACTTGAATGGCCCCGCATTGTCCATCGACGCGGCGTGCAGCTCGGCGCTGGTGGCGATTCACGAGGCGACCATCAACCTGCGTGCCCGCCAGGTGAACGTGGCCATCGCCGGCGGCGTGTACCTGAACCTGAACCCCGACAACCTCATCGGCTTCTCGCGCATCGGCGCCATCTCGCCTTCGGGCGTGTGCCGGCCGTTCGACGCGCGCGCCGATGGGTTCGTGATGGGCGAAGGCGTGGGCCTGGTGGTGCTCAAGCGGCTCGACGACGCCATCCGTGACGGCGATCGCGTGTACGCGGTGCTCAAGGGCTCGGGCTGCAACAACGACGGCCGCGGTGAAGGCCCGATGACCCCGCGCCCCGAAGGTCAGCGCGAGGCGATGTGGCGGGCGCACGCCGACACCGACTTTCCGGTCGAGAGCATCACCTACGTCGAGACCCACGGCACCGCGACCACCGTGGGTGACGCGACCGAGGTCGGCGCGCTCAAACACTTCTTCAACGAGCGTGCAGGTCACGCGCTCGAGGCGCCCTACTGCAACCTCGGCAGCATCAAGGGGAACATCGGGCACACCATGTCGGCGGCGGGCGCTGCGGGCTTCATCAAGACCTGCCTCATGCTGCACCACGGCGTGATTCCCCCGCAGCCGGGCTGTGAGCAGTTGAACCCCAAGCTCGACCTGCCCAACTCGCCGTTCCGCGTCGCAGCGAGCGCGACCCCGTGGGATGCGCCGGTTCGCCGCGCGGCTGTCTCTTCGTTCGGCTTCGGCGGCACCAACGCGCACGTGTTGCTCGAGCAGGCGCCGATGCGTGCGCCGGTGCCCGCTTCAGTCGGCCCGTCTCTGTTTCTTCTCTCTGCCGCCACGCACGCGCTGCTGCAGTCGCACGCGCTCGAGCTGGCCACGGAAGTCGCGCGTCACGCGTTGCCGGTGGCTGACGTCGCCCGCACGCTCGCTGCGCGCCAGGCTTTCGATACGCGCGTCGCCTTCCTCGCCAGTACGCAGGAAGATTTGATCGACGCGCTCGAGCAGATCGCCGCGGGCACGCTGGTGCCGTCGACGCCGGTGCCTGCAGAGCAGCGGAAGATCGCCTTCCTCTTCGCCGGCCAGGGCGCCCAGCGCGTCGGCCTGCTGCAAGATCTCGTCGCCCGCTTCCCCACGCTGCGTACGCGCCTCGAGCAGTACGACGCAGCCGTGAAGGCTGATGTTGGGTTCTCTCTCCTCGACGCGCTCTACCCGCCCGCGGGCACCGACCCCATCGCAGCGCAGGCGCACCTCACCCAGACGCACGTGTGCCAGCCCGCGATGGTTGCGCTCGGCATCGCGATGGGCGAGCTGCTGCGTGAGTGCAACGTGCTGCCTGAGCTGACGCTGGGTCACTCGCTGGGTGAGTTCGCGGCCGCCGCCACCTCGGGCATGTTGCCGGGCGCCGACGCGGTGAAGCTCGTCGCCCGCCGCGGTCAACTGATGAACGAGCTGGGCCTCACCGATCCCGGCGCGATGCTGGCCGTGATGGCTGAACGTTCACGCGTGCAGGGCCACCTCGTGCCCGGCGTGGTGATCGCCAATCACAACCACCCCACGCAGGTGGTGTTGTCCGGCCCGACGAAGGGTATCGAAGCCGTGCAGACCGCGCTCAACGCGGCGGGCCTCAAGAGCACCCGCCTCGACGTGAGCCACGCGTTTCACTCGCCGCTGATGGCGGGAATGGACGTGAAGATGCGCGGCGTGGTGACGGGCCTGCCGCTGCAAGAGCCCCGCTCTGGCATCGTCTCGTGCATCACCGGCAACATGTACGGCTCGGTCGCCGAGGCGCGGGAAATCTGGGTGCAGCACGCCACCTCGCCGGTGAACTTCGTCGACGCGCTGCAGACCTGCGTCGATGAAGGCGTGACCCACTTCATTCAGGTCGGCGCCGGTGGAGCGCTGCTTTCCTTCGCTCGCGGCGTCGCGCAGAACGCGACTGTGTGCGCGCTGGGCCCCAACGAAGGCAATGACGGTGGCTCGATGTTGTTGAGCGCGCTGGGTCAACTGTGGATGAAGGGTGTGCCGGTGAACGCGCAGCCGCTGCTGCACGGCGCTCGCCTCGCCATCCTGCCGCCCACGCCCCTCGAGACGCAGAAGTACTGGGCCATGGAGCGCACCCCCCGCGCCCCTCGTCCTCCGCTGGTCAAGGCTGCCGCTCAGCGCGCCGCCACTGTCTTCAATGCATCGCAACCGCTGTCGAAGGGACCCGTCGCCATGGACAACCTGATCGCTCTGTTTCAACAGCAGATGCAGCTGCTCCAAAGCCAGGCTGAGATCGTCAAGGCCCAGGCCAACGCGATCCAGGCGCTGGCCGGTGGCGGTGACCTGGCGGCCTTCGCGCAGGTCTCGCAGCAGGTGCAGATGCCGACCGCGAGTGGTGGCACGGCGACGGCGATGCAGTCTGCCGTGGTGCCGGTGATCGCCAAGCCGCCCGACTTCTCGAACCTCGTCAGCCGCAAGGGTGCAGACCAGGTGACCGGCGCACAGACGCCCGCGCCCGCTCCGGTGCAGAAGAAGGAAGAGCCCAGGCAGGACATTCGCCCCGCCGTGCAGACGAGCGTGCTCGAGGCCGTCGCCCGCATCAGCGCCTTTCCCGTGAAGACGCTGCGCCTCGACCAGACCCTCATCAACGAGCTGGGCTTCGACTCGCTCATGCTGGTCGAGCTGGACCAGTCGGTGGGCAAGGCGTTCCCCTCGCTGGGCGGTCTGCCTCGTGAGCTGTTCAGCAAGACCACCACCAGCGCGACCATCATCGAGCACATCGTCACCACGCTCGAGTCGGGCGTCACCGCGAAGGCCGACGCGCCCTCTGCTTCGTTGCCGGTCGATCGGTACGCGCCCGTAGTGGTCGCAGCGCCCCTCGCGGCTCTGTCTGAGACGGTCACTTCGTTCGAGTGGCCGGTGCTGGTCACGAAAGACACGCACGGCGTGGCCGACGCGGTGGTCGCTCAGCTCAAGACGCACGGCCTGACCGCAGTCATCGGCGACCTCTCGACCGAGGGGCAGTTCGCGGGCGTCATCAACCTCGCCACCCTCGGAGCCACGGGCGACTACCGCGCGGCGCCCCGGTCGCTCCTGGCGCTCTCGCAGAAGGTCGGCGCCGAGAAGGCCGAGCTCTTCGTCACCGTCACGGGTCTGGGCGGAAAGTTCGGTCTGACCGGCACGCATCGTGAGGCGCTCGGCCAGGTCGGCGCGCTCGGCTTCACCAAGGCGCTCGCGCTCGAGTGGTCTGATGCGCAGGTCAAGGCCATCGACGTCGACGTCACGCTGGGTGCGCAAGCCATCGCTCAGCACATCGTGGAAGAGATCGTCTCGGGCGATCGCACCGCTGAAGTCGGGTATGCGAAAGAAGGCCGCACCGCGGTCGCTGTTCGCCCGCTCGCCGCGGCTGCTTCGAAGAAGACGCTCAACGCCGCCTCGGTGGTGGTGGTCACCGGGGGTGCGAAGGGCCTCGGCTTCAAGTTCGCCAGGGGCCTCGCGAAGGCGCACGGCTGCACCATCGCGTTGACGGGCCGCTCGGCGATGAACGAAGAGCTCTCGAAGTCGGTCGCGCAGGTGAAGAGCGCGGGCGCCAGGGCGTGCAGCTACTTCCACATGAACGTGCGTGACGCGGCCAGCGTGAAGTCGGCGCTCGACGCCATTCGCGCCCAGTACGGCAAGGTCGACGCGATCATCCACAACGCGGGTGTGCTCGCCGATGCGCTGGTCGAGAAGAAAGACGCAGCTCAGCTCGACTCAGTGTTGGAGACCAAGGTCGGCGGCGCGCTCGCGTTGCTCGACGCCAGCAAGGAGCTCCCGCTGCTGGTGCTGATCAGCTCGTGGGCTGGCCGCTTCGGCAACGCCGCGCAGACTGACTACTCGGCGGCCAACGAGATGATGTCGCGCATCGGCGGCGCCCAGCGCACCGTGGCGATCGACTTTCCGCCCTGGGAAGACTCCGAGATGGCCCGCCGCATCCCTTCGTTCAAGAAGGCCGAGCTGAAGGCCGAAGGCGTCACGTTCCTCTCCGATGACGAAGGGGTCGCTGCGTTCCTGCGTGAAGTCGACGGTGGCTCGGGTGAGGTGCTCATCGGCCGCGCCGTGCCGGAGCGCACCGTGCTCCACACCGCGACCTTCCCGGTCTCGCGTTTGAACCACGTCTACCTGAACGACCACACCATGGCCGGTCAGCGCGTGTTGCCCTTCGCTTCGGCGCTCGACCACGTCGCTGCCGCGGCCATCGAAGCGGCCGGTGGAACGAAGCCCGACCAGTTCGCGCCGTTCGCCGTCACCGACTTCAAGCTGCAGCGCGCCGTGCTGGTGCCCGACACCATCTGGCTCGAGGCCTCGGTGAAGCAGGCGGTACGCGGTGGCAAGACCAACGCGCTCGCCGTGACGCTCAGCCAGGGCCGCGCGCTCTCGTACCAGGGCACGGTCACCATCGGCGCCGACAGCTCGGTGGTGCCTTCGGTGAAGACGTTCGCGCCGACGCCCACGCTGCCTCTCTTACTCAAAGACTTCTACGCGGGCTTCACCTTCCACGGGCCTCGTCTTCAGGGCGTGACCGCCATCGACGCGCTGGGTGAAGACGGCGTGGTCGGCTGGGTGAAGGGGTGCCGCCCGTCTGATTGGATCAAAGAGCCGCTGCGCACCGAGTGGACCATCGACCCGCTCATCCTCGACGCGTCGTTCCAGCTCGCGGGTTACTGGGCGTGGGTCAAGCACCAGCGCGCGGGCTTCCCCCTCTCGCTGGGCCGCTTCGTGCAGCTCGCGCCGTTCGGCCTGGGCCCGCTCAAGGTCACCGTCACGTTCGAGGCTGCGAACGAAGACAGCTTCACCGGCACGCTCATCTGGCAGAACGAGAAGGGCGCGATGGTCGCGTACCTCACCGGCATGACCGCCGAGTTCAAGAAGCGCGACCCGCAGTTCAGCGTGAAGGCGGCCCCGGTGGCCGTGCCTGTCGCGGCTGAGCCGGTCGAAGCAGCCCCGGCGGCAGTGACCATCGACGAGTCGAGCTGGAACCCGGCCAAGTTCCCCGAGTACGAAGACTTGAAGGACCGCATCGCCATGGCCGAGGCGTTCGGGTTGCAGAACCCGTACTTCTCCGTGCACGAGGCGATCTGCGGCGACACCACGGTGGTCAACGGCAAGGAGATGCTCAACTTCTCTTCGTACAACTACGTGGGCAACTCGGGTGACCCGGTGGTGAGCAAGGCCGCCCAGGACGCCATCACCAAGTACGGCACCTCGGTGTCCGCCAGCCGCGTCGCTTCAGGTGAGAAGCCGCTGACCCGCGAGCTCGAGGTGGCGCTGGCCGACTTCTTCGGCACCGAAGACAGCATCGTGCTCGTGTCGGGCCACGCCACCAACGTGACGGTCATCGGTCACGTCGTCGGAGCAGGCGACCTCATCGTGCACGACGCGCTCGCGCACGACTCCATCATCGGCGGCGCGAAGCTGTCGGGCGCCAAACGAAGGCCCTTCCCCCACAACGACTGGGAAGCGCTCGACCGCATGCTGACCAACCTGCGGCCGCACTACCGCCGGGTGCTCATCTGCATCGAGGGCACCTACTCGATGGACGGCGACATTCCGGATCTCCCGAAGTTCATCGAGCTCAAGAAGAAGCACAAAGCGCTGCTGCTGGTCGACGAGGCGCACTCGGCCGGCGTGGTCGGTGAGAACGGCCGCGGCGTGGGCGAGTACTACGACGTGGTGCGCTCCGACGTGGACATGTGGATGGGTACGCTGAGCAAGTCGTTCGCTTCGTGCGGCGGCTACATCGCCGGCAGCAAGGCGCTGGTCGAGTACCTCAAGTACACCACGCCGGGCTTCGTCTACTCCGTGGGCATCGCGCCCCCGAACGCGGCGGCCGCGCTGGCTGCCACGCAGCAGATGATCAAGCACCCCGAGCGGGCGAAGAAGGCGCGCGACAACGCGACCTACTTCGTGAAGCTGCTCAAGGAGCGGGGCGTGAACACCGGCATGACCAAGGACACCGCCGTGGTGCCCGCCATCGTCGGCAACTCGGTGCTCGCGCTGCAGCTCTCTGACGCCCTCAAGAAGCGCGGCATCAACGTGCAGCCGATTCTCTACCCCGCCGTCGAGGAGGATCAGGCCCGTCTGCGCTTCTTCCTCTCGTCGCTCCACCACGAAGCGCAGCTCCTTCTCACCGCGAACGTGCTCAAGGAAGAGCTCGAGCGCCTCACCCGCGAAATGAACGGCGACGCCGTCGCCTGAAGTTCTTCACCAGGAAACACACATGACCTCGACCCGCGAAGAAGTTGAAATCGGTTACGACATCAGCAACGAGTTTTTCCGCCTCTGGCTCGACGAGCGGATGCACTACACGAGCGCCGTCTACGACGAGGAGCACACCACCCTCGAGCAGGCTCAGCGCAACAAGAGCCGCTGGTTGGCTGACTTCGCCGAGGTGAAGAAGAACTCGCTGGTGCTCGACATCGGCTGTGGCTGGGGCGCCAACCTCGAGTACCTGGTGCTCGAGCGCAAGGTCGAGCGCGCGCACGGCATCACGCTGTCGCGGGCCCAGGCCGATGAGATTACCGCGCGCAAGCTGCCGGGCGTGACGATGTGGTGCACCGACTACAAGGACTTCGTTCCTGCCGAGAAGTACGACGCGCTGACCAGCATCGAGATGATCGATCACCTCGTGTCGCCCGCTCAGCAGCAGCAGGGCCTCGCGGTGCCGATCTACCGGGAGTACTTCAACAAGGTCGCGCAGTGGGTCAAGCCCGGCTCGTGCTTCGGCTTCCAGGCGATTCTGCGCGACCGCGTGCCGCGCAAGCGTGAAGACCTCGCGCACCTGAAGTTCACCGCCGACGTCATCTTCCCCGGTGGGCTCAACCCCCGCCTCGAGGAGCTCGTCGCCGCGTGCGGTCAGTCGTGGGAGATCGTGCAGCTCAATACGCGCCGCCTTGATTACGGCAAGACCACCGCTGAGTGGCTGCGCCGCTTCCACCTGAACAAGGAGAAGATCATGGCCAGCGGTTGGGGCGGCCGTCTCATGAGCAACGGCGAGACGGTGTGGAACAACTACGACCGGTACTTGTCGACGTGCGTGAAGGCGTTCGCCAATCACTGGTCTTCCGACGTGCAGATGAAGCTGCGCCTGAAGGACTGACGTCGTTCACCTCTCCCTGCTTGCGGGGAGAGGTCGCAGGGACAGGGCAATCACGCAGCCCGTGCGTCCTTCGAGGTGATGCCTTTCCCTCGTCTTCGCGACTTGCCGCAGACGTGCGTGAAGGCATGGTGAGTGCACACCTGCGCAGCCATGGATGCCCTTCCCAGAATGACGGTGCGGCGTGACGAATCGCTGCCCAAGCTCGCGTGGTACGCAGTCATCGATCGCCGCGCCGACACCTGCGACGCGGAGGTCGGGCGGTTCGTCGAGGTCGACCCTGCACCCTCGCCCCGGTGGATCATCTCGGGCATGTGGAGCGGTGACTTCGTGGCCGGCAACTTCCACACCGCCGAGCACCTCTACGGCAGCGGCCTTCGCATCGATGACGACGAGGTGGTGGTGGCCACCGCGCACACCACCATCGAGCGCTGCGTCTACATTCGCGACGGCCAGCTGTGGCACGTCTCGAACTCGCTGTCGGTGTTGCTGGGCCGCACGGGTGCGCGGCTGCACCCCGAGGTCGACCATCGACGCTGGAGCGAGTCGATCTGCCTGGGCGTGCACAACTACATGCGCCAGTTCAGCATCGCGCACCCCCGGCTGGAGGTCGCAAACCAGCTCATGTTCGAGGCGATGCACCTCGACTCGAAGGGTGAGGCCGCTTTCCGCACGCACGATGTCCCCCACACCTTCACCGGCTTCTCGGACTACCTCTCGCAGCTCACCTGCGCCCTGAGGTCGTTGTGGAACAACGCGACCGACCCGCGCCGGGTGCGCCCGATGCGCGCGGTCTCCACGGCCAGCCGCGGCTACGACAGCCCGACGGTGGTGGCGTTGATGCAGCCCATCGTGGGCACGCCGCTGCTGACGTGGAGCTCCGCGCACTCGAACACCCGCATTCCCGCGCTGGTGCAGAAGCTCATGAAGACCGAGCTGTCGAACGACGACGGCTCGGACATCGCGCGGCTGCTCGGTGCGCAGCCCAAACACCTCGACCTCGACGAGCGCAAGTTGCCCGCGGAGACCGAGGCCTGGTTCTGGGCCAGCGCTCAGACCTCGCCCGAGTTGGTGTTTCATTCGCTGCTGCGCGAGGCCGACGTGCACGACGTGCCGACCGTGTGGTTCGGCGGTCACATGGGTGACGGCCTCTGGGCCGTCGACCTCTCGCCGATGAATCTGACAGGTCAGCTCTGGCGTGGCGCACCCAGCGGCTGCTCGCTCAACGAGGCCCGCGCCCGCTTCGGCGTCGTCGAGTGCAGCCCCGGCTTCCTCTTCAGCCGCAGCGTGGCCTCGGTGCACCGGGTGACGCTGTCTGACGAGATGGCGCCCTGGCGCTTGAGCAACGGCTACGACCGGCCCATCTGCCGCCGCATCCTCGAGGAGCGCGGCGTGCCCCGCGAGGCCTTCGGCTGGGGCAAGAAGGCGGTGGCCCAGGACATGGAGTCACCCCAGGGCGATGAGCTGCGCGCCATGTTCTTCGAGCAGACCTTGTGGTCGAAGCTGACCGAGACCCTCTACCGGGACCTGAACCTCGGCTACTACCTGAGCACGCGCGCGCTCACGCTCGTCGAGCAGCGGGGCAGTCGCACCAAGATGATGCAGAACCCGGGTCGGAGCGACGGCAAACACCGCCTCGCGCGGTTCGCCGACCTGCAGAAGAGCACCTTCCTGATGGCGTCGGGGTGGCTGGCGGATCGCTACGCGAAGGACAAGGCCTAGCCAGCGATTTCCTTCGAAGGAACAGACCCACACCGTTCGCATCGAGCGCAGTCGAGATGCCACCTCTGCTTCGTGCGGCAAGTGGCCCCTCGACTGCTCTCGGGGCGAACGGTGATGTACGAGCCCGACCCTCGCCCGAAGGGAGAGGGGGTCTATGATTCGGGGATGCGGATCTGGATCTTGCTGTTTCTCTTCTCTGGCTGCGCGACCGGACTGTCTGCTGCGCGAAGGGCCGAGCTCGACGCCGACGCTCGACCCGCGCTGCTCGCGCTGCAGGGTGCGCAGTTCGACGACGCGAAGACCCTGGCCGCTCAAGCGCTGCAACGAAACCCCGACAACGCGCGCGCTGCCGGCATCGCCGCCGTGGCCTTCTACCGCCAGGCCGTGCACGACTTCGTGGCCGACGCGATGACCGTTGCGTCCAGCTTCGCCGCCTCGATGCTGCTGCGCGGCAACATCGTCAACGACGACTTCCTCGCCTTCATGCTCGAGCGCGCCGACAAGCGCCTGCAGAACGTCGACGCCGCGTTGGCCGTGGCCGAGAAAGACCCCGGCTTTTCACTCGACCTGTGCCTCGCCTGCTGGAACATCGACTGGAACCGCAGCGGAGAGCTCGACGACCTCGATCGCCGCCTGCTCGAGATCGAGCTCGACGCCGCCGGGAAAAAACTCCCAGAAGACGACCCCAGGCGAAGGCCCACCTTCCGCTTCGACGTGGCCGACGTCGCCTGGCTGCGCGCGATGGTGCACTTTCAGCGCGCCGCGCTCGCGTTCGGTGGCGCGTACGACCCGAACCTCACCTTCGCCTCTCGCAACAAGGAAAAGCTGGTGCTCAAGCTGCGCGACCCCTCGAAGTTGCTCGCCGCCCGCGACCTCGCGCGCAGCGGCCTCACCCATGCCACGAACTGCCGGCAGCTCGTGCTCGCAGAGGCCGACGACGAACGCGAGTGGGTACCCAATCCACGCCAGAAGAGTCACGCCATGCCCCTCGAGGTCGACGACGCGTTGTTCGAGACCTGGGCGGGTGTGCTCGGAGACGTCGAACGGCTGCTGAAGGGTCAAGAGGGCGTGAGCGTCGCGGAGCTTGCGCGGCTCGATGATCACCCCCTGGAGAGACCGCCGGGCGGCTTCATCGACGTCGACGCATTTCTGACGCAGCCGCGCGATCTCATCATCGGCCGCAACGAGCTCAAGCAGAGCGAGCCAGGCGCCCTCTCTGAGCTGCTCGGCCGCGTGCTGGGACCCGCGTACAAGACCTCGCTTCCACCCTCCCCGCTCATCAGCCGGCTGGAGCGCATGAGCAACGAGATCGACCGGGGCGAAGACACCCTGGAGCGCAAGCTCCGCTACCTGCTCTGGCTCAACTGATGAAGACGGCCTTAATCCTACGAACAAAGGGCAATCGTTCGAGGTCCTCGAAATCTGGGGCTCCATCTACAAAGCACGGCCGGCCCAGCGAGTCTGCCGAGTGCGTCTTGAGGGGCCAGGAGAACCTGGAGCACGCGCGCTTGTAGGTGCCTCGAGCTTGTTCTCCCGAGGTTCGAGGAGAAGTGAAACGGCCAATGGTGAGTCGACGCCTGCGCGGTTGCAGGTTCTTAGATCTGATGCGTGCCGACCGCCCAGACCGTTGCCGACCTGCTTCCCTTCGCTCTCGCGGGGGGCGTGAGCCTGATGCTCGCACTCGAGACGCTCTCTCCGTTGGTGCCGCTGCTGCCCGGAAAGGTGCGGGTGCACCACGCCTTACGGAACTTGAGCATCGCGTTCTTCATCGCCGTGGTGGCCGCGTTCGGCAACGTGGCGGCCGTCGCCGTCGCCGCCTGGGGAACCAGCCAGCAATGGGGCCTGCTCAACCTCTTCGACACGCCGTGGGTGCTGCGGCTTCTCTTCGCGCTCACAGCGCTGGATTTCTTCGAGTGGCTGCGTCACCGCCTGCACCACCGGGTGAAGTTCTTGTGGCGGTTTCATCGCGTGCATCACACCGACCCGCACGTCGACTCGACCACCGCGCTGCGCGGCCACCCGGTGGAGAGCCTCATCGCGTACAGCTATTACTGCGGGCTGGTGCTGGTGCTGGGCATCGACCCGCTCTCGTTGGCGCTGCGCTCGCTGGTGAGCGCGGTGGCGGTGGCCTGGCACCACGCCGACTTCAAGCTGCCCCTGGCGCTCGATAAAGCCATCAGCCTGGTGACGCCCACGCCGCGCACGCATCGCATGCACCACTCGCGCAACGTGCTCTTCACCGATTCGAACTTCGGCACCGTGTTCACCTGGTGGGATCGCCTGCTCGGCACTTTTACGCCGGCCGACGCGCAGCCGGCCGGGAAGACGGGGCTCGAGGGTTTCGACACGCCCGAGCAGCAGTCGTTGCTCGGGGTGCTGCGCTCACCGCTGCTCGACATGAAGCACGACGTCATCCCACCTTCAGAAGCGCGGGTTGACCGTGTTCTGCAATGAGGTACGCACCACCGTCATTTTTCGCTTGCACCAAAGAGCGTGGCGGAAAGACCGCGGCTTGCGAAGGCGTGTTCCCATTGTTCAGCGGAGTAAGCGGCAGCGACGCCTGAATACGCCGCCAGCAGCGCCGAAATCGAGCTCGAGCTCACGGGCCCCGCGGGCAACGCCTTCACCGCGGCTTCGAAGGCGGTGCGGGTCGGTGCGGGCACGCCTTGCGTCAGCAGCGTGCCCACGAAGAAGCGGTACTCGCGTGCGAGCGGGTCGGCGTCGATGGTGCGATCCGGCGTGCCCGCAAGGCCCGACTCGACCGCGCGCAGCGTCGGCTTCCACAGGTATTCGGGCAGCTCATGACTGGCCCGCGTGGGGAGACCTCGCAGGCCTTCGAGCTGCGGATCATCTGCGGAGTACGCAGCGACGACGGCGCCGCTCGCATCGGTCACCGCGTAGATGTTCCAGCTGCGGGTCTCGGAAACCCACGGGCCTTCCCAACCATCAGCGCGCTCGTTGCCGTAGCGGCCAAGCAGGTGCACGTGTTTGACCGCCACACCCGGCGTGCCTTCATTCGCAGCGAGCGCGAGCAGGGCGGCGGCCCCTTCACCGCTGAGCGTTCGCGTGTCGACGTCGGCCGCGACGAAGGGCTGGTTCCACACCTCGCGTTCACCGCCGTGCGCCGCGTCGTTGTGGCGATCAGCGACCACGCCGCCTCCTCCGCGCATCAGAAATTGGGCACTCGCGTGCAGTAGATCGAGCGCAGTGACGGGTGCGTGGAACATCTGGCGGCCGTCACTGAGCGCGATGGTGTCGCTCACGCCCATCAAGAAGTTCCCCAGGTCAGCGCGGCTGATCCACTGACCTGAGAGCCAGAGGCCCCGTTGCTCTTCGGGACCACCCACGTCAACGCGCGCGGCCAGCTCGTTGGAAAGAGCCGACCAGGCCCACGCATGGCACTTGCCCCACCAAACCGGTGCGGTGGCATCGTACGTGTCTTTCGAGTTCGCCAACGCGACGAAGCCCTGGCCAAGAGTGATGCCCCGGGCGTGCGCCATCGCGTCGAGGGCTTGCGCCGGGGTCTGCGTTCGCAGCTTGTGCTCTTCGTCGACAGTCAGAATGTTCGAGCGCGGCGCGGGGCTGCCGTGAGCTTTGCGCATCGGGCCTTCACGCACCGAGTCGTAGCTGCGGGTGTACGGCGTCACGCTCGAGGTGCCGCGCTCCATGCCATCGGGGCCGAGCACGAGGCGATCGTCGGTGAAGCGGCCTGCATCGCTGCCGGTGACTGCGTTCAAGAGACCTGGCGCGGGCGCAGGCCGTGTGAGGAACGTTTCGATGACATTGCGTGCAGCCGAGGTCGTGCGCGGCGAGCTCGCGATGGAGCGCAGCGCGTCGCGCTCATCGTCGGCAACGGCGCCGTGATCGCCGCTCGCATCGAGCAGGCGTTCGGCTTCCGTGGTCTCGAGGCGGCCATCGTCACGGGTGAAGAGTTGATTGAGGGTCTGCAGCGATCGAACGGTCATGGGGCGTGGCTCCGGGTGAGACAGCGTGAGGAGCGCACCTGATGCACTTTGCGCGCACATCTCCTACCCGCGAAATCAGTGCCGTTCTCACGCGCCGAGAGTCCAGAAGCGCGCGCAGGCGCGTACGCTCTCGCCCCCCTGAAACGAAAGCGCAGCCCCTCGCCGTCGCCGCAACAACGCGACGAGCCCGATGGCGGTCTCCTTGCCGATGGGCTTTCAGGTGATCTGGTCTGACGATCGCCTGGTCGCCGGCAGGCCCCCGGTCACGCCGCGTCAGTCTCAGCAACGGGCATGGTGGGGCTGGCGAGGTCGGCCCCTCACACGTTTCGCAGGGCGAGCGGAGTCAGGCTGTCACTTGTTTTGCAGTCAGCACGGGTGCATCACGCGGGCTTCGCCTTCGGCTCTTCCTTCCGCACGAAGCTGTCGATCACCAGCAGGCCCACGCCGATCACGATCGCGGTGTCTGCGATGTTGAACGCGGGCCAGTACGCCTGCTCGAACCAGTGCGCCTCGAGGAAGTCGACGACGAAGCCACGCGCGAGGCGATCGATGTAGTTGCCGATGGCGCCGCCCAGCACGAGCGGCAAGCCCCACTTCGCCCACACCTCGTTCTTCGCGCCTCGCAGCTTGGAGAAATAGAACGCAATCATGAACACCGCGGCGAACGACACGAGGTGAAAGAGAGGGCCGCGCAGGTGATCAGGCACGGTGCGGAACAGGCCGAACGCTGCACCCGGGTTCTCCGCGTACCGAAAGCGGAAGAAGTCATCCGAGAGCACGATCTGCTCTTTCGGGCGAAAGTGGTAGCCGTCGAAGCCGGCCTCGGGCGCCTTGCTGAAGTACACCCCCAGCTTGCTGGGCGCGTCATCGAAGGCCGTCGTCAGCTTGTCGAGCACGATGAACTTGGTCCAGTGGTCGAGCACGACCACCACGAGGGCCACGATCGCGAGCCAGACGTACTTTCGCTGCATGGGGGGCCCTTCACCATGCGGTTGACCCCTCACGCAAGGCTTTGGCGCGCGGTGCCGATAGGCCGAAGATGCCGCCATGAAGTCGTGCTCGACCATCCTGTTCGGCGTGGTGCCCATCGTGGGCGGCGACGTTCTCGACGTGCAGTGGACTTTGTGAAGACCGACCTCGGGCGCGCCTTCGAAGCGACCATGGCCGAGCAGCGCGCTCGGCTCGCAGTGCCGTTGTCAGCGGTGCGCGCCATCGCAGTGGCGATCTGGTTCACGCTTGGCATCCTGCACATCTGGGTCATCGCGCCAGTGCCGCTGGGGCCATAGCTGGCGCGCGACGCGGTAGTCGAGGCGACCCACGGAAGGCCGGGCATGGTCGCTCGCTCCACGAGCCCGCTCGTGGTGATGTTCCCCGACATGCCGTTCACGGAGAATACCCCTGGTCTTCTGGTGGTGACCTATCAAGAAGGGGCAGACCTTGCCGTCGACCGCCAAGCCGACCTGATCGCCCGCCTGGAACAGCAGCATGGCGGTGCGGTGCTGCTCTTTCACGTCGGGCCTGACGTGCGCTCAATCCCCCTTGACGTTCCCACATTCTGGCTCGGCATCACGGGCCGCCCTGAGCTGCGAATTCGGGGCGTGGTCATCGTCACGCAGTCCATGGCGGTTCGAGTCGCCGCCCGAGGTTTCGCGCTCGCGAACACCGCACGCGGCGTCGATATGCGGGTCGAGACGTTCAAACAACTCTCCGAAGCGCTCGAGTGGGCGACGCACGCCCTTGCACCCGCTCGTGCCGAGTAGCCTCGCCCAGAGGGGAGAGGAAGTTCGTACGAATTCCGGATCAGAACGATCGCGGAACCTGCGACTCGCGCTCGACTTCTGCTTCGGAGTGGATCTGCCGCCTCCGGAGGGGTTGCGCGGAAGATCGCGGGTGATCACTCTGCACCTCACAGCGCAATTCTCGAACGAGGAGCACCACCATGAAGTCGACTTTCGACGAAGGCCGCGAGGCCCAGTTTCAGGAAATGATGCAGCAGTTGGCCCAGCTCAAGTCCAAATACAAGGGCGTGCGGGGCGAGCTCCTCTCGAAGGTCAGCGAAGAGCTCGCGCGCCTCAAGCCCAATGCGGTGCAGGCGGCTCCGAAGACCCCCACGCTGACGCCGCCCACGCCGGCGATCCGCGTCGCTTCCGCTTCGGCCGACAAGATGTTGCCTTCCTGCCGCATGTGCGGCCGGGGCATGCGCCGCAACGACGCTGACGGCAGCCTGGTCTGCGACAAGGGCCACACCCGCCCGCCCGCGCGCGCGGTTCAGGCCCAAGGCGTGAGCGCCACTCAGTAACCGAGCTGCGGTTGCCGCTGCTTGCCGGCCTTGTCGGGAACGAAGGCCGGTGCGCGGCGGTCGCCGTCGACGTTGAGCACCAGCTCAGCCATGCCCGCGGTCACTTTCAGCGTTTGTTTGACCTGCTGCAGGGACCACTCGTGCCAGGTCTCCAGCTCGTACTGACCCGGCGGCACGTTCTTCACCGTGAAGCGCCCATTGCCATCGGCCTGCGCGAACCACGGCGAGTCAGACACGTAGAGCCAGCCATTCATCGACGCGTGGATGTTGCACAGCAGCTGCACCGGGCCCGCGGTGGGGAAGACCTGCTCACGCTGCGCGCCGCTCTTGTAGAGCCCGAGATCGAAGTCGTTGGGCTTGCTGAGCGAGAAGACGTTGTGAAACAGCTCGTCGTCGTTGCGGAACTCGACCGTCGCGCCTTGCGGCACCGCGAGCACGTGCGGCATGAACCGCTTGTCCTTCTGCACCACCGCCTTCACGCGCGTAGCCCTCGGTTTCGGCGTGGGGCCATCGGTGCGGCGCAGCACCACCACCGCGCCACCGGGGCCATGCGTGCCGCCGCCCGTGATGACGCCTGACACGGCGATGAGCGTGGGCGCTGCCTTCGCGGTGGGCGGCTCCGGATCCATCGGCGTCATGGTGATGGAGGGCTCGGGAAGGGGGGCGGCTTCTCCTCCGAGCTTCGCGCGGGCCTGCTTCGCCAGCGGGCGCACCAGCGCATCGAGGTCGGCGCCAAGACCGGGCGTCCGCAGGAGAGACTCCCACCGCGTGGCCGCGCCCTGGTAGTCGCCGCGATCCCACGCGACCTTGCCACCGGCCAGGAGGTTGAAGATGAGGTACTCGCGCTCGGCCGCGGCCTTGAAGGCGAGATCTTCAGGTGAACGAACCGAGAGCTGCAGCGGCATCGTCTCGGACAACCACGGCACGCCGGCGTCGGCTTTGGGTGCGGCAGACAACAGCAGGGTCAGCGCAAGCAACATGGGGTTCTCACCAGGTGAAGACGGCCGATGAAGTGAACACGTCGTTCTCGACGTTGGGAGCGCCAGAGAGCTCGCGGTTGAAGAGCGCCTCGAGCTTGATGGCCAGCACGTCCCACAGATCGATGCGCGCCCCGACGGTGAACCGATCGGTCTGCACCTCGGTGAAACCCTCGAACTGAGCTGCGCGCCGATCGTAGCGCCCGAGCAGCGTGATGCCCGTGAGCACCTCGGTCTTCCAGGGCAGCGAATACGAGAGCCGGCCCCAGCCGCCCCAGACCTTGAAGCCCGACGCCAGCTCGCCCGTGCCCAGCCCCGTCACCTTGCCACCCGCGGGTGCGTGCGCGTCGATCAGCCGCAGAAACTCACCGGCCAACGAGAAGCCATAGGCCGACACGCGCAGGTCACCGGCGAGCGCCATCTGCGCGGCGGTGGGCGAACGTTGATCATTGCGCGGCCCGAGCAGGCCACTGGCGCCCAGCTTCACCTGCAGGCGCTGCAGGTTGAGCTCGTAGCCGATGCGCCCCGAGCCCACGAAGTTGCCGGTGAGGCTGGCGTCGACGGGCACCAACGCCTCGATGCGCGTGCCGTTGTTGGTCGCCGCGAAGTTGAAGCTCACCGCCGACCAGATGGTGGGCAGTTGAAACCGGTAGAACACCTTCGCGCCCAGGCCGTGGCCGGTGGTGTAGCGGGCGATGAGCGAAGGCGTCACGCCGGGCCGCAAGTTCGCCTCGTTCTCCAGGTACTCGATGCCGAACACCGAATCGAAGCGGCCCAGGAAGATCGCCAGCTCGTGGTTCTTGAAAGGGGAGAGCCGGCCGAAGGCCTGCTGAAGCTCCACGCGCGTCGAGTCACCGGTCGACGAGAGCCGCGGCATCAACTGCATGCGCGCGAAGAGGTAGATGGGCAGCCCGCGCGGCTGGAAGCGCACGTCAGCGCTCGCGGTGTTGATGAGGAATGACGGCGCGCTGCCGATGCCCACCGAGCGGGGAAGGAACGCGTTGGTGAAGCGGCCGCCCGTGTCGGTGCTCGCGACTTCACCTCGTGAGTTGACCGCGGGCGCGAACGCGTCGACGCCGTAGTCGAGCGGGGTGCGGGTGTCGTCTGCGCTGAAGCTGGTGCCGTTGCCGGTGGCTTTGACGAGGCCCACGTCGATGTAGCCCGTCAGCCGGAGCGACTCTTCTTTCGCTTCGTCGGGCGTGAAGCCGTCACCGCTCTCGTCTTCGGCGACGTCGACCACTTCTTCGGCGAACGCGGCACTCGAGGTGAGGAGGAAAATCGCCAACAGTCGTTTCACGGCAACACCACACCAATCGCCAACTGCACGTCTTGCACGATGCGTTGGTCCAACCGCAGGGAGTCGAGGCGCGCCGGCGTATCGAGCCAATCGCATGTGGTGGGGAACGAGGGGTCTTCGAAACACGAAGGGTTGGTGGCCACGCGCAGCGCCAACTCGGGGAAGGCATCGAGCGCCACTTTCACCACCGGCACCGTCACTTCACGCGCCTCGAGCAGCGCCTTCAACTCGGGCCGGTTGGAAGGCACGAAGGGCGCGGCCCCGGGGGGAATCACCACGTCGACCCGGCGCACCAGGCTGTTCCGCGTCGGCTCCGAAGGAAGCACCGTGGCCAACGGCAAAGGCCGCTCTCCAGCTGCGCTCACGAAGAAATACCCGTTCACCTCGCGCAGGTTCTGCCCGTCGGCCTGCACCCGGTCGGCCCCGACGGCGAGGTAGGCCACCGCACGGCCATCGACCCAGGCCCGGGTGGTCTTCGTGGGCACCATCACCGGCCTCAAGGTGAGCGGCTCCTTCGCACCTGAACCATCGGAGGCGATGCCCGTGCCCTCCGGCACGATGGGGCACAAGATGATCGCACCCGTGCGGCGCTCCACCTTTGCGTTGAGCACCTCACGGCCACTGCGAAAGGTCGTCGGGGTCAGGCCCGGGGTCAGCAGCAGCTCAGCGCGCCAGAACGGCGAGTAGAAGGTCGAGTCGACGTCGACAGGGAAGACGTTCGAGACGCCCTCCACCGGCGCCCCGTTTTCATCGAGCGGCGCCCACACCGGCTGCACCCACGGCTCGGGGTGGTCCTGCCAGATGTCGGTGATGATGAACGAAGCCACCGCACGATCGGCCACGGCGGGAAAGAGGATCAACCCGTTGCCGCTCGCCTGGTTCCCGGGCTGAAAGCGCAACGAGGCGCCCTCCAGCGCCATCAGCTCGCTGGGGAGGAAGCCGCCGAAGGTGCCGGCGGGTTTCGAGAAGTCACGCGTGCTCCACGTCTTCGCCAGCGGTGCTGCCGGACCTGGATTGCACGCAGCCAACAACAACGCGAGGGCACCCGTACGAAGACCGTTCAAGCTTGCACCCTGAATTTCTGCCGCTCCGAGGCGAACTCGGTCGAGAACAAACCTTCGATCAGCGCCTG
Source organism: Archangium sp. (assembly GCA_043773025.1). Classification (GTDB taxonomy): domain Bacteria; phylum Myxococcota; class Myxococcia; order Myxococcales; family Myxococcaceae; genus Archangium_A. Next base: position 23,196 of record JAYVFP010000038.1, on the reverse strand, counting down.
CAGCTCAGCTGAGGTCGCGGGAGGATGGGCGGCTGCGAGCGCTTTGCCGAACGCCTCTGCATCGGGAAAACGAAGCGCGGGGTCGACGCTGAGCGCCTGCAACACCACGCCGGCCAACGCACCGCACTGGGTGCGCAGGCGTTCCCGGTCTTCTTCGGTGGGGCCCGCCGCGGCGCGCGTCATCAGGTCGTAGACGTTGTTGCCGTTGTAGAGGGGCTCGCCGGTGAGCGCGGTGACCAGCACCATGCCCATCGAGAAGAGATCGCTGCGGGGGTCGACCGGCAGCGCGCGGGCTTGCTCTGGGCTCATGAAGAAGAGGTTGCCCTTCACCACGCCCGCCTGCGTGCGCGTGGTGCGCTCGTCACTCTTCACGATGCCGAAGTCGAGCAGCTTCACCTCACCGCGCGCAGAGACCATCAGGTTGTTGGGCGAGACGTCGCGGTGCACCAGGCCCATCGGCTTGCCCGCGTCGTTCGCGCGGGTGTGCGCGTAACCCAGCGCCTTGAGCGCTTCCTGCGCGAGGTAGACCACGATGCCCGGCTCGAGCGGCCTGCCCCGTTTTTCCTTGCTCGCGGTGATCAGCGCATCGACGTCACGCCCGAGGATGTACTCCTGCGCGAGGTAGTAGCCCTCGGTGTCGCGGCCGAAGTCGAACACCGGAATGATGTTGGAGTGCACCAACGAGGCACCGAGCCGCGCTTCGTCGATGAACTGGCTGACGATCTCTGCGTTGTTCGAAAGCTCAGGGCGCAGCCGCTTCACCACGAAGGTGCGGCGGAAGCCCTCGGCCCCTCGCACCATCGCCACGGACACCTTGGCCATGCCGCCTTCACCCAGCGGGGCGATCTCTTCGTAGCGAGACTGCTGCGGGCGGGCCTGCGTCGAACTCAGACCATCATCGGGCGCCTGTGGTTGATCCAGGCCCAGAGCGAACCGGTCGCTGGTGGTGCTGATGCGCAACGAGAGGCGCTGCAGCTCTTCTTGCGATTGCTTGAGCTGCGCCGAGGTCTGCCGGAGCAGCTCGACGTGTTCGTCATTCTTGCGCTGCGGCCAGAAGCCGAACGCGAGCGCACCCACGGCGAGCAGGCCCGCGAGGCCGAAGATGGGCGGGGCGTTGGCGGTGGCGGCCTCAGTGGCACTGGCCAGGCGAGGCGCGCTGTCACGGTGCACCAGCAACTGCACCCCCGGCGCAATCTGCTTCTGCGAACAACACGACTCGGGCTCCTGCTTCATCGTGGTGAGGTGGCGGCGCAGCACCTCGACGAACTCTTTCTTGCCGCCAGCGACGGCATCGCTCGTCTTTCCTGCGGGCACCACCAACACGGCCGCGGCGTGGTGAGCGGCGATCGCCTCGAGCTGCGCGGCGTTCAGTTGCTGGGCGAGGCTCATCACGATCGGCTGCTGCTGCGGGTTGGTCAGCTGCGAGCGGCCGGCGCCCATCAGCCAGACCCGCCCGCCTTCCGCGAGCAGCGCAGTGGCTCGGCCCGAGGTGGTCGCCTTGCCCGCGAGCTCCTGCAACGTGGGGAGCAGCGCCGCATCGACATTTTGCAACGGCGTCGACCCGATGAAGAACGCGTGCGCGCCCATCTGCAGGTACGGCTCGAAGAAGGGCTCTCCTTCGAACTCGGCGAGCGTGCGGCCCAGCTCGGCCAGGTCAGACTGGCTGGTGATCTGCGGGAGCATGCGCCCGACGGGCTCGAGATTGGCCCCGCGCTCGGCGGTCTTCGACAGCTCTTGCACCAGGCCATCGAGGCTGGCGGCGACCTTCGGCAGCTCGGCGTCGACCTCGGCCTGGGCCTGCGACCGTGCCGTGCCGAGGTGGGTGGCGCGCTGGGAGGAAAAAATGGCCGTTCCGGCCCCCAGCGTGACCATCGCCAGCACAACCCCCAGCAAGCGACGCATCGTGGACGACATGACGTCGTCACTTCTCTCGCGGGAACCCTCGATGGTCAACGAATCAGCTGCGGGGAGGTCCAGAGCCACGCGCCCTCTACGCGGGGAAGTTCAGTCTGGTTTCCACAACGTTGTGCGCCACTGTGCGCGTCAGTCGCCGCTCTTGAGCTCGCTGCGTGCGCGGGCGAGCGTGAGCACGAAGACCCGCTCGGCGCCGGCTGCAGCAAGTGCCCGCACCGCTTCCCGGGCCGTCGCCCCGCTGGTGAGCACGTCGTCGACCAGCACCAGGTCGCGGCCCTTCACGTTCGCTGACGCCGCGAAAGCACCCCGCACGTTCTCCTCGCGTTCACCTTCGTTCAGGCCGACCTGCCGCCGGGTATCGCGGGTACGCACCAGCCACTCGGCGTTCACCTCGCGCTCGAGCCGCTGCGCCAGGACGGCAGTGAGCAGCGCGGCCTGGTCGAACTTGCGGTCCTTGAAACGCGCTTCGTGGAGCGGCAGGGGCACCAACACACCCGGCATCGAGGCCAGCTTGTGTTTCGCGGTGGCGGCCAGCAGCAGGCCCAGCGGGCGAGAGAGATCCGACCGGTCTTCGTACTTGAAGCGCTCAATGGCCCTGGCCAGCGCCCCTTCGTGTTCGAACGGAGCCCACGCGCGCGCCCAGGGCACCCCGCCCTTCGTACACGTCGCGCAGAGCTGCTGGGGGAAAGCACCGGGCTCTGCGCAGCGGAGGCAATGCACCGTGGGCAGCTCGAGCACCTCGTGCGCGCAGTCTTCGCAGAAGCCCACCGGCCCCGGTAGCACCACGTCGCACGCAGCGCAGGAAGGCGGGAGCAGAACGTCGACCACTGCATCGAAGGCATCGCGCCACTTCGGCATCATTCCTCCGACTGGAGCTTCTCGGCGAAGCTGCGCAGGGACTCGAGGCCGTACTTTTTTTCCAACGAGGCAATGAGCGTGGCTTCGGCGTCGGTCTTCACCCAGCCCCACAGCTCGACCCGGCCATTGCGCACGCAGGCGGCCACGGTCTTCGAACCTTTCAAGTCACGTTCGATCTGCTTGCGCAGCTTCAGGAGCGCAGGTGGTCGCGTCTCGGGGTCTTCGGCGCAGGCCATCACGTGCACCCGCGAGCCGTCTTTCTTCCACACCAACGACGTGCGTACGCCCGCGCAGCTCGCCTCGATCCAGATGGCGTCGGGCTCTTCGCTGTCCAGGCCCTCTTCCAGGCAGCGCCCGGAAGAGCCGGTGATGGTCTCCAGCTTCGGCACGCGGAACTGGCGGTGCTGGCCGACCTCCATGGTCACCGCGCGGTAGTCACCGGTGAGCAGCTCGGCAGAACCCAGCCAGAGCAACGTCAGCACCCCGAGCACTGTTTTCATGGCGTGGAGCCGCCAGCAGCGGAACGCTGCGCGAGACAGAGGGAAGCGAAGCGGACATCTGGCCGAGGCGGAACGACTTGGATCATGGCGTGGTGCAGACGCTGTTGCGGCAGGTCAAATTCGCAGCGCACATCACGCCGCAGCCACCACAGTTGTTTCGATCGAACGCTGTGTTGGTGCAGGCGTTGTTGCACAGCGTGAGCCCGATCGCGCAGACGCACGCGCCGTTGGAGCACCCCACCGAACCAAGCGGCCCCTGGCAGACGGTGCCGCACGAGCCGCAGTTGAGGCGGTCGCTCTGCAAGTCCCGGCAGACGGTGCCGCAGAGGCTCTGGCCCACCTGGCACTGACAGTTCCCCGCCACGCAGAACTGGCTGGCGTTGCAGGTGCGGCCACACGCGCCACAGTTGAGGCGATCGCTCTGCAGGTCACGGCAGACGCCGTTGCACTGCCCGAAGCCTCCGCTGCAGTAACAGATGCCTCCGATGCACTGCTCGCTGGTTCCGCATCGCCTCGCGCACGCGCCGCAGTTGGCTGAGTCGCTCTGCAGGTTCTGACAAGCGCCGCCGCACGAGGTCTCGCCGGTGGAGCACATGGTGACGCAGGTGCTGTTGTCGCAGACCTGGCCCGCGCCGCAGACGCGATTGCACGCGCCGCAGTTGTTGGGATCGGTGGTGGTCTGCACGCACTTGTTGTTGCAGCTCGTGCTGCCCATGGGGCACCGGCACTGGCTGTTGATGCACTGGCCTCCGGGGCCACACGAGTTGCCGCACGCGCCGCAGTTGTTGTTGTCGTTCTGCGTGAAGGTGCACGAGCCACTGCAGACCGTCTGGCCTGAAAAACAAGAAGGCTGGCAGTTGAAGCCGGTGCAGACCTGGCCTGCCTGGCACAGGGTGCCGCAGCTGCCGCAGTTCGACGGATCGGTGCGGGGCACGCAGCGGTTGCCGCAGCGAATGAAACCCAGGCTGCATTGGCAGACCGAGTTGGAGCAGGTGCCTGTTCCACACGAGTTGCCACACGCGCTGCAGTTCGCGGGATCGCTCACGGTGTTGGTGCACAACCCGTTGCAGGTGACGAAGCCCGTCGGGCAGCCCTGCTGGCACATGCCGTTCGAACACGCCTGGCCGGCAGCACAGGTGACGCCGCAGCCGCCGCAGTTCGCAGGGTCATTCCCCGTGCTGATGCACTGGCCGTTGCAGCTCGTCTGGCCCGCCGCGCACTGGCACGTTCCGCCCGAGCAGCTTTGACCGCCGGTGCAGATGGTTCCGCACCCGCCGCAGTTGGTGTTGTTCGAGTTGGTGTCGGTGCAAACGCCGTTGCAGACCTGCTGACCCGGGGCGCACCTGCACAGGCCCATGGTGCAGGCCGCGCCCGTGGCGCACGCGTTTCCACAACTGCCACAGTTGGTTGGATCGGTCTGAGTCGCGACGCAGCGGCCGTTGCACGACGAGGTGCCCGCGGGGCAGGCACACGCGCCGTTGGTGCAGGACTGGCCGAGCGCGCAGCTCACGCCGCACGCGCCGCAGTTCGAGGGGTTGGTGCGGGTATCGACGCACTGACCGTTGCAGGAGACGGTGCCGGTGGGGCAACCGCACTGGCCGTTGGTGCACGCCTGACCGGGGCCACAGCGCACGCTGCAGCCGCCGCAATTGGCGGGGTCGGTGCCGGTCGAAACGCAGCGGCCGTTGCAGAACGACGAGCCCGGAGGACACGCGCAGGTGCCGCTCGTGCACGACGTTCCCATGGGGCAGGTCAGCCCGCACACGCCGCAGTTCGCGTTGTCGGAGCTGGTGTTGGTGCACACCCCAAAGCAGTTCACCTGGCCGGGAGGGCACACCGAGGTGCACCTGCGATTGACGCACGCCGCGCCCGGCGCACAGACCAGGTTGCACGCTCCGCAGTTGCGTGGGTCGGTGTTCACGTCGATGCACGAACCATCGGGGCACTGCGTGAGCGGCATCGGGCAGGTCGAAGTGCAGATGCGATTGGCGCAGACCTGGTTGGCGCCGCAGGTGCGGTTGCACGCACCGCAGTTGGTGGGGTCGCTCACCAGGTCGACGCAGCGGCCGTTGCAGTTGGTGGCGCCCGGGGGACAGCCGGTGCACATGCCCATGAGGCAGGTCAGGCCCGCGGCGCAGCGCTGGTTGCACTGGCCGCAGTTCGCTTCATCGGTCTGCGGGTCGACGCACTGGCCGTTGCAGCTGACGAGCGGGCGGCCGCAGGTCTCGTTGCAGAAGCCGCTCTGGCAAATCTCGAGCGGGCCGCAGACATTGTTGCACGCGCCGCAGTTGCGTTGATCGACGGTGAGGTTCACGCACGCGCCGTTGCACAAGACCTCGCCGGGGTTGGTGCAGCCCTGCACGCATCGACCGTTGGTGCACGCCGCGCCGGGCATGCAGGTGTTGCCGCAGCCACCGCAGTTGTTCGCGTCGGTGCGCGGGTCGACGCACGACATGCCGCAGCTGAGCTGACCCAGCGGGCAGGTGGCAACGCAGCGCCCTCCGACGCACGCCGCGTTGCCGCCGCAGACCGTGCTGCAGCCGCCGCAGTGAAACCGATCGTTCTGCAAGTCGACGCAGCCGGTGCCGCACGTGGAGAGCGGGGGCGTGCACTGATTGACGCACTGGCCGGCCTGGCAGAGCGCACCGTCGCGGCAGGCCGCGCCGCAACCACCGCAGTTCCTCGCGTCAGCGCGGGTGTCGAGGCAGGTGCCGTTGCACTCCTCGAGGGGCGCGCTGCAGTTGCAGTTGCCGGCGATGCAGAACTCGAGCGCGTCACAGGCGGTCGCGCACGCGCCACAGTTGAGGCGGTCGGAGGCGATGTCGATGCACCGGCCGCCACAGAACGCCTGCCCGCTGGGGCATGACTGCGAACACGAGCCGTTCTGGCACACCGCGCCCGCCGCACAGGCCCGGCCACATGCGCCGCAGTTCGCCTCGTCACTCGTCAGCTCAGAACAGCGGCCGGAGCAGGTCGTCTCGCCGAGGTTGCAGCCGGTCGCCCCGGGCTGACAGCGGTTGTCGATGCACGAGTAGCCGTCGGGGCACGGGAGGTCGCCGGGGTTGCCGCAGACGAAGAGGCCAGTGCGTGAGCACCCAACCGACACGAGGGACAGGGCGCCAAGCAGCGCGAGGAGAAGCCGTGACTGGGACTTCATGGGGAGACCTTGGTCTGAAGGGTGACGGCCAGCGTAGAGTGTACCGTGGGTTTGGAAAGCGATCACGATCCCAGCCGCTGGCGGGTTGTGTACGCTGCGCCGCGCTCACGGGTCTCGGGGAGGCTTTCGATGGTTGAAGACGGCCTGCTCGCAACCCTCGCGCGGAACCCAGAGCCAGGCGCGCTGCGGGTCTACGCCGACCGCGTTCTCGAGCAGGGCAACGTGCACGGCGAGTTCATCATGCTCCAGCTCAACCGGGAGGACCTTGGGCGAGAGCCGGATTCGAGGGAGGAGTCGCTCCGGCGCGAGGTGCTGGAACCTTTGCTGCGCGAAGCCGTCGGACCCACCCTGACCGCCTGCCGCTGGGAGCACGGCTTCCTCGCCGACGTGGAGTTCGAGGTCGACGGCGACGCGCCGTTCGAGGCGTTGCGGGTGCTGGTCGAGCGGCCTGAGGCCCGGCTGCTGCGGCGGCTCGTCTTGAACGCGCTGCGGCTGGATGGAGGCGGCGATCTCACGCCGGTCTGGGCCAGTCTCGAACACAGCCCGAAGTTTCCCCGGCTGGAGGCGCTGGTGGTGGAGGTGGGCCTCGACCTGGGCAACCCGCATATCGACGGGCCGATCGTGATCGGTGCGGTCGAGCCGCTCTACCGCGCGTATCCGGCGCTCCGGGTGCTGCAACTGCACGGCATCGAGCACTCGTTTGGGAAGATCGTGCTACCCGAGCTCACCCATTTCTCCGCGTCGCGTTTGTCTCTCGAGGCGATCGCGCCATTGGTCTCGGCGAGCTGGCCGAAGCTGGAGGAGCTCGAGTTGGAGTTTGGACCCGCGGGTGATGAAGCCGAGCCGCTCTTTGGCCCCTTGCTCGCGGCGCCGATGAGCGCCCGTCTCAAGCGCGTCAAAGTAAAGAGCCCCTGGCCTGACTTCTTCCGCGCGGCGCTGCCGCATGCGCCCCTGGGGCGAGGAAGAATCGTCGAGGTCTAGGTCAAACAAAACTGTCCCCCTCTCCCCGAGGAGGAGAGGGTCGGGGAGAGGGCATGCATGCCAGCACGAACACTCATCGCCTCAGCGACGAATCTCCTCTGGAGAGGCTTTCAAGTCGTCCCCACGGATCGAAAGTCGAGAGCCGGAGACCCCGTCAACGGACTGTTCGCGGTCGCCAGAGCGATCACGAAAGTGCTCGCGATGAAGGAACCCGCGAGAGCAATCGCGGTGATCGAATCAAACGCGATGAACAAGCCGTGGCCAGACGTGGTGAAGAAACAACTCGCCGCCTTGCCAGAACTCCTGAAGGCGCTCGGCCTGCAAGTCATCGAAGCCCCCGACGAGATGAACCTGGTCGCGAGCTACGCCAAAGCCGCGCTCGACGAAGGCGACGACGTCATCATCGCAGCCGTCGACAAACGATTCGCGCAGCTCGTGGGCGAACGCAGCTGGTGGTTCGACGCGAACAAAGACGTCCGCTACACGACCGAGATCGTCGAGAAGCGCTTCAACGTCCCTCCTTCGCAGGTCGCACAGTGGCTCGCGTTGGTGGGCGACGACGACGAGCTGCCCGGCATCGAAGGCGTGGGCGCCAAGGGAGCCAGTGGACTGCTGGAAAAGTACGGCACCCTCGAGAAGGCGCTCGAGTCGCTCGACGAAGTGAAAGGCCGCGTGGGCAACGCGCTGCGTGCGGCACGTGAAGAACTCCCCGCGAAGCTCACGCAGGGAACGTTCGACCTCACGCGCCCCCTGCCCCGCCCGCTCGCCGAGCTCACGTACCGCGCGCCCGAAATAGACGCGCTCAACGCGGTCTACGACGCGCTGGGCTTCGCCGAGCTGCTCGCCGCCAAAGGGGCCGCGCGCGCAGTGGAAGTCTGCGAACACCCCGCCGACGTGAGCTCGGCACTTCAGCGCCTCGGCACGGGACCCATCGCGCTCCACGCCTTGCTCGAAGATCCGAATCCCTCTGCAGAAGCGCTGACGGGCGTTGGACTCTCCGCAGGGACCGGCCTCGCCTTCTACGTACCCACCGCGGCAGCCGCGTGGCCGGTGCTGGTGAAGTGGCTGGAAAATCCCAAAGCACCCAAGCAGGGCCACGCGTTGATCGGAGCCGTGGTCGCGCTCAAACGAATGGGCGTGGAGCTGGCGGGGCTCACCTGCGACTCCGAGTGCGTCTCGCATCTGACCGAGCCGAGCAACTGGGCGCCGCACGAACTTCCCATCGTCGCGCGTCACGTGCTGGGGCGCGCGTTGCCCGATGACGACGCGGTGCGCGGCGTGGGGCGTGCGCGCAAGACCTGGGCCGGGCTCACGCGAGAACGAGCCGCCGAAGTCGCAGGTCAACGCGCCGATGCGTCGGCGGCCATCTGCACGAAGCTTGGCCCCTCCGTCGATCGCGCGATCCTCGACGAGTACCTCGAGCTGCTGCACACGCTGGTGCGCATGGAGCTGACCGGCATCCAGGTCGACCCGGCCGAGCTCGATCGTGCCGAGACCGCGTTCGTCACCATCGAGGCCGAGCTGGAGAAAGAGATCACCGCGCTCGCCGGCCACGAGTTCAACATCAACTCATCCAAGCAGCTCGGCACGGTGCTCTTCGAAGAGCTGAAGTTGCCCGTCGTGCTGCACACGCCCACGGGTTGGAGCACGGCCAACGAAGCGCTCCAACGCATCGAACACGCGCACCCGATCGTGGCGCTGGTGATGCGTTGGCGTGGGCTGCGGCGACTGCGCGACAGTTGGGTCAACTCGCTGCGCAAGTGCATCGACACCGATGGCCGGGTGCATTCACGTTTTCATCTCGCGCGTTCGTTCAGCGGACATCTGATCAACACGAACCCGGACCTCGGCCGCGTGCCGGGGCGCACTCCAGAGATGGCGCGCATTCGCCGCGCGTTCGTCGCAGGTCCGGGGAAGGTGTTGATGTCGGTCGACTTCAGTCAGCTGGGCCTGTTCGTGCTCGCGCACCTGACGAAGGATCCCGCGTTGACCGAGCCGCTGCGTCGCAAAGACGACCTGCACCGACTGACGGCGGCAGCCGTGCTCGAGAAACCAACTGAGACGATCACGCTGGAAGAGCGGCAGGTCGGCAAGGTCGTGAACTTCGCCACCTTCGCTGGGCAAGGAGCGAGTTCCCTGGGCATGCAGCTGGGCATCACGCCCGCTGAATCCAAGGAGTACATCGCGCGCTTCGATCGTCACTACGCGAAGGTGCGTAAGTTTCAAGACGAGCAACTGCGGCTGGTGCGCGAGCGCGGGTACATCACGACGATCATCGGCAGGAAGTGGCCAATCGGTGGTCTCGACTCGCTCGACTCGCAGCTTCGTTCCTACGCAGAGCGACTCGCGAGGCGTGCAACCCATGAAGCCTCGGTCAGCGACGTCTCTCGCAGAGCATTGCTCGAGGTCGACCGAGCCCTCCGCAAGGAAGGAATGAAGACGGTGCCGCTCGTACAGATCCTCGACGAGGTCTTGTTCGAAGTGCCGGAGGATGAACTCGATCGAGCCGCAAAGCTCTGCGCCCAAACCATGCGAGACGCGGTGAAACTCGAAGTGCCACTGCGAGTCGGAGTGGAAGCCGGAAAGAACTGGGCCGACATTTCCCCTCTTGATCCGGCAGAGAGTCAGGATGAGGGCCGAGCTGAATGAACAGGCTCAATCGAAGAAATCACCGATGAGCTCTGGGAAGAGCGCTTCGGCGACCGCGCGCAGGTGCAGCAACCTCAACTGCGCCCCACATCAGCGTGCGCCACCAGCCGCGCGATGATCGCGTCTGCGCCCTGAATGAGCTTCTCGCCATCCCACAAGGCGGGCGTGGTGCTGCCACCCCGGGCCAGAAGATCTTTCTGCACCTCTTCGTAGGTCACGTTACGGAAACGGATGTCGGCGGTCAGCTCGTGGTCGACCACGTACTTGCGCACCCGGGCGCTGGAGAAATCCGCGATCGCGTGAAACAGCTCCAACATAGGTCGTCACCCTAGCGCCCCATTCGATTTCCGCGCATCGCTCCCAATGGGGTGGGCGTAGAGTTCGACCCCCATTCCGGAAGGATTTCAATGCACAGCCAGACACTTCAAGCCCTGCGCGCCGAGATCGAAGCCATCACCACCCTGCAGCTTGCGCTCAACCGCATCGCGCTGACCGTCGACGACAACTCGTTGACCGTGTGGGACGGGCCGCGGCCAGAAGACATCGACGACATCGCGGCCGATGACGGGTCGTTCACGCGCGAGTCGGTGATGGATGTTCGTGCGAAGGCGGGCGAGGCGTTGGCGCGCCGGTACGCCGAGGTCGAGCGGGTGATTCTCGGGCGCGCGGCGCTGGAGTCGCTCGTGCGCGCAACCCTGTCGATTGGTACGGGCGGGGTGATTACGGCCGAAGGTCCACCGCCCAGCCAGGTGCTCGGCGCGCTCGCTCGCAGCGGTGCGCTGCGGCTCGATTGGGCTCAAGAGGCGGCCGCTCAGGTGCGCGAGGTGCTCGAGTCGAAAGAGGGGCCGGTCGTTCCCCGACCCAAGGCGCCTGCGACCCCGAAGGCGAAGAGCGGCAAGGCGAAGGTGGTCGCGAAGGCGAAGACGACGGCAAAGAAGGCGCAGATCGTCGCGAAGGTGGTCGCCCGGGCCGTCAAGAGGGTGGTCAAGAAGGTCGTCGCGACTGCCGCGAAGAAGGTGAAGACGGTCAAGGCGGCCACGGCTTCGAAAAAGAAGAAGCCGGCTCCTGCGAAGAAGCCGGCTGCGAAGAAGAAGAAGTGAGCCCCTCAGCCTGACCCTCTCCCCACGGGGAGAGGGGACATCTTCAGTTACTTCAGGGCGCTGACGGCGATGCGCTTCTGCTCACGAACGATGACCGCGCGCTGTTCCTGGGCGCGCGCATCGGTCACTTCGAAACCCTTCAACAGGGTTTCAGCCTCCGTGATGCGCTTCTGCGCCGCGCCCACGTCGATGGCTGACGCCACCTCAGCGGAGTCAGCCAGCACACGCACGGCCTCCGGGCCTGCTTCCACGAAGCCGCCGGACACGAAGTAGATGGTGCTGCTGGCGCCGTCACGAACGGTGAGCGGGCCCGGCTGCATCACCGAGAGATACGGGGTGTGACCAGGGCGCACGCCGAACAGACCATCTGCGCCGGGCGCGATGACCTCGTCGGCGGCCAGCTGAGCCAGCCGACGTTCGGGTGTGACGATCTCGACGTTGAGCTTCGCCATCGCTTATCCCTGCGCCAGCTTCTTCGCCTTCTCCACAGCCTCGTCGATGTTGCCGACCATGTAGAACGCCTGCTCCGGCAGACCGTCGTGCTTGCCTTCGACGATCTCCTTGAAGCCACGCACGGTGTCGGGAATCGAGACGACCTTGCCGTCGGCGCCGGTGAAGATCTTCGCGACGTTGAACGGCTGGCTCAGGAAGCGCTGAATCTTGCGCGCGCGGGCGACGACCAGCTTGTCGTCTTCCGAGAGCTCGTCCATGCCGAGGATGGCGATGATGTCCTGCAATTCTTTGTAGCGCTGCAGGGTCGACTGCACCTTGCGCGCGACGCCGTAGTGCTCGTCACCGACCACGAGCGGGTCGAGAATGCGCGAGGTCGAGTCGAGCGGGTCGACGGCCGGGTAGATGCCGATCTCGGTCAGCGCGCGAGAGAGAACGATCGTGCCGTCGAGGTGGGCGAACGTGGTGGCGGGCGCCGGGTCGGTCAAGTCGTCGGCGGGCACGTACACGGCCTGCACCGAGGTGATGGAGCCCTTGGTGGTCGAGGTGATGCGCTCCTGGAGCGCGCCCATCTCGGTCGACAGCGTCGGCTGGTAACCGACGGCCGAAGGAATGCGGCCGAGGAGCGCGGACACTTCTGAGCCTGCCTGCGTGAAGCGGAACACGTTGTCGACGAACAAGAGAACGTCGCGGTTCTCTTCGTCGCGGAAGTACTCGGCGATGGACAGACCCGACAGCGCGACGCGGGCGCGGGCTCCGGGCGGCTCGTTCATCTGGCCGAACACCAGCACGCACTGCGACTTGCCGGGGATGAGCGTGATGCGACCCTGCGCGTCCTTCTTGATGTGCTTGCCGTCCATCTCGCAAGCGATGACGTTCGCTTCCTGGAACTCGACCCAGAGGTCGTTGCCTTCACGGGTGCGCTCGCCGACGCCGGCGAACACCGAGAAGCCGCCCTTTTCGATGGCCGCGTTGCGGATGAGCTCCTGGAGGAGAACCGTCTTACCGACGCCTGCGCCGCCAAACAGACCGATTTTGCCGCCGCGGGTGAAGGGGCAGAGGAGGTCGATGACCTTGATGCCGGTCTCGAAGACTTCGATCTTCTTGCTCTGCTCCGTGAAGGAGGGGACCGAGCGGTGAATCGGGTAGTACTTGGTGGCGACGACGGGGCCGAGCTCGTCGACCGGCTGGCCGGTGACGTTCAAGATGCGGCCGAGCGTGCCGGGGCCCACGGGCACGCAGATGGGCGCGCCGGTGTTCTTCACCGCGGCGCCACGTGCCAGACCGTCGGTGGTGTCCATCGCGATGCAGCGCACCGTGTTCTCACCGAGGTGAGCGGCGACTTCGACCGTGAGGTTGTCGGCCTCGCCGTTGATGGCGGCGTTGGTGATCTTCAACGCGGAGTACACCTCGGGCAGACCACCGGGGGGGAACTCGACGTCGACGACGGGTCCGAGGATCTGCGTGATGCGACCAGTGGAGTTGACGGAAGCGCTCATAGCGGGGCGGCGCGTACCACCGGGGTGCAGGCCCTGCAACATGGATCAGCGCGGGCATCAGGTCGGCTTCTCAGGTCAGTCAAAGCGGGTGCACTCGTCGGTCGCGGGCGAATGATTCACGGGGACGAAAAAGTGAAGCAGATGGCCCGGTCCATCCTCCCTTCACGCATGCGCGGCGGACCCCTCATGCGCGCCCGCATTCACCGGGGTGTACGCAGGCAGGTCGCAGCGAAACTGCTCCGGGTGACCCATGGTTCGCAGGTCTGGGAAGACGGTCTGGGTTTTGGCGGTTCAGGCGCGCGATGCGTGAAGGGAAATCGGGTGGTGGCGAGGTACGACGTGCAGTGAAAAGCGGCCTGCATGAGGGTGGTGTTTGAGGAGAAAGCAGCCCTGCGCGAGCCGACCGGGGGCTCTTGCTCCTGGGCAAAGTGCACCTCGGGCGCAGGCGTACAGCGGCCCGTACGATGGCGCCCCGGGTCGACTCTCAGCTTACCGACCGACGCAAGGCGCAGGCGTACAGCCCCCTGTACGTGGGTCGCGAGGGTCGCACCCAACGTTGACCAGCTCATCGCTCGGCTGAATTGCGTCACGAACCGCGCGCGCTGAGAGGCCCGAACGCGACGAGCACCCCAGAGACCCGATCGTTCACCACGCCCTTCAAGGCCTTTTGGTCAACGTCCGGCCCATGAAGTCCTTCACGCGCGAGCAGCTCATCCGCGACGCCATCGCGCGCAGGACCTTCTTCTCCGCCACCCCGTCACCCACTACCGCACCGGAGATCTCGAGCGCCGCTGCGCCGACCTCGACCTCGAAGAGGACTCGGTTCGACCTGATGCACTACCGCGGCCTTCTCCGCATCGCGCGCAAAGACAACGGCGTTCGCGTCTACGCCCTGCCCCTCTCCGAGCCCGTCGACTTCACGCCCGCCGAACGCGCGCAGAGGCTGCTCCGCCTCGAAATATTCCTACGGAAATAATCAGCACGGCTGAAACCGATGGCCTGCGCTAGTCACACAGCCGCGTCATCTCTTTCTCGTCTCGAGGTCTCATGAAACTTCTCCTCGTTGGTCTTCTTACGCTCCTCGCCTCCCCCGCTTTCGCGCAGCTCAAGCTTCCTCCGCTGAGCCCTGAAGCGAAGGTCGTTCAGAACGTGGGCCTCACCACCATCACCATCGACTACAGCAGCCCCGCGGTGAAGGGCCGCAAGATCTGGGGCGGGCTGGTGCCGATGGACAAGGTGTGGCGCGCGGGCGCCAACCAATCCACCACCATCAACTTCACGCAGCCGGTGGTCATCGGTGACAAGGAAGTCGCCGCCGGCACCTACGGCTTCTTCACGATCCCCGGCGCCGCTTCGTGGACGCTCATCGTCAGCAAGGCCAACGAGCTGTGGGGCAGCGACGACTACAAGCCCGAGAACGACATCGTGCGCGTGACCGTGAAGCCGACGGCCATCCCCAACCGCGAGCGCCTCGTGTACCTCGTCACCAACTTCACCAACGAGACGGCCAACATCGACCTCGAGTGGGAGAAGGTTCGTGTGACGCTGCCCGTGAAGCTCAAGACGGCGGATCAGGCGGCAACGAACATCAAGGCCGCCATCGACGGCGCCTGGCAGCCGATGAACTCCGCCGCTCGCTACGCGCTCGAGAACAAGGACTACGCGAACGCGCTCATCTACGTCGACAAGTCGATCGCCGCGCAGGAGACCTGGTTCAACACCTGGGTGAAGGCGCAGATCCTCGCGGGGTCCGGCAAGAAGGCCGACGCGCTCGTGCTCGCGCAGAAGGCGCAGACCCTGGGTGAGCAGAAGCCCGACGGGTTCTTCTACGCCGCTGACGTGAAGAAGGCGCTCACGGAGTGGAAGGGTAAGTAAGGCCGATGTCGTCCGCATTCTCGCCGGCATTTCTCCGCGGTGAGGCGCGGGCTCACGCGTTTCTGCCCGACGACTTTCGACACGCTTCACGTCGTGCCGAGAGCGTTCGAAGGGCAGCGACGCGCTCCGTTTCGCCTTCGACGATCGCAGCGCTGCGGGCGCAGTCAGCACGACTGCCCGCGGCCGCTGCACGGCAAGAAAACCTCGAGGCGCTCGCGCTCCCGGGAACGACCGTGGTGGTCACCGGGCAGCAGGTCGGGCTCTTCCTGGGGCCGCTGTATTCTTTCTACAAGGCGGCGACCGCGGTGGTCGTTGCGCGCACGCTGCAGCAGGAGACGGGCGTTCGCTGCGTGCCGGTGTTCTGGCTGCAGAGCGAAGATCACGACTTCGAAGAGATCGCTCACTGTGACCTGCAGAACGGCGCGGGTGAGCTGGTGCGGCTTCGGCTCGACGCGCCGGGCCGGGTGCTGCGCTCTTCGTTGTCGAGCCTGCCGCTCGGCGAGAAGGTCGGTGCGGCGTTGCAGGACCTTTCGAACGCCCTCGATGGTCTGCCGCACGCGAACGAGGTCATCGAGCTGTTCGGAAGGCACTATCGGCCTGAGCGCACGTGGGTGACTTCGTTTGCAGGCGTGATGGCGGAGCTGTTCGAGGAGCTCGTGCTGCTCGACCCGCGCGATGAAGCGCTCGCGGCGGAACTGAGGCCCGTGCATGAGCGCGCGGTGCGGGAATGTAATCGCATCGCCAGCGTGCTGCTCGAGCGCACGCAGCAACTCGAGGCCGCTGGGTTTGCCGCGCAGGTTCATGTTCGGCCGGGTGCGCCGCTGTCGTTCTTTCATCCGGAAGGCAAAGACGGTCCGCGTTTTCGATTGGAGACTCGCGGCGGCGCGTTTGGCCTCGTCGGCCGGGAAGACACTCGCACTGCGGCGCAGTTGTTGGCGTGTGATGCGCTCTGCTTCAGCACCTCGGCGCTGCTGCGGCCGATCGTTCAAGACACGCTGCTGCCGACCGCGGCCATCGTGGGTGGCCCGGGAGAGCTGAACTACTTCGCGCAGCTGCCCCCGCTGTATTCGCACTTTGGGTTGCCGATGCCCATGCTCGTGCCTCGCGCGCGGTTTCGGGTGATCGAGGCTCGCACGCGCTCTCTGCTCGAGACGCTGGGGCTGACGGCTTCGGAAGTCGAGGCGCCTGCTGAACAGGTACTCAATCGCTTGCGGCCCGCGGCGGCAGAGTTCACTCCGGAGTTATTGGAACGGCGGCTGGTCGAGGCCATCGAGCCCATTCTCGAGGCGGTGCCGGCGAAGGCGGGTTCAGATGTGGAGGACGCCGTGCGGCGAACTCGGAAGACCATCGAGCGCGCGGTGTCGCGGCTCAGTGGGCGGTATGCGCGGGAACTGCAGCGCGGTGATCAGACTTTAATCAGCCGGCTCGAACGGTTGCAGCGGGCGCTCTATCCGCATGGCGAGCCTCAGGAGCGGGTGTTGGGCCTGCCTGGCTTCGCGGCTCGGTTTGGGTTGGCGGGGTTTTCTTCGATGGTGATGGCTGGGCTCGAGCCGTTCTCCGTGCCCGTGAAGGAGCTTGCACCATGAATGGTAAGCCCTCTCCCCCTCAGGAGAAAGGGAGCTCGTTGACGACGGTGCGGATTGGCGTGACCTGTCACTCGAACTTCGGCGGCAGCGGCGTCATCGCCACCGAGCTCGGGCTTGGGTTGGCGAAGCGTGGGCATGACGTGCACTTCATCTGCGCGAGCGCCCCGCCCCGCTTGATTCAGCAGCCGAACGTGACGTTGCACGAGGTGAAGTCACCGACCCACCCGCTGCTGCCGCATGGAGACTTCACCCTCGCGCTCGCTTCGCGGCTGGCTGAGGTGAGCCAGGCGCATCAGCTCGACGTGCTGCATGTGCACTACGCCATCCCCCTCGCGACGAGCGCGTTCCTTGCCCGTGAGCTGTGTGGAGCGACCGCGCCGAAGCTGGTCACGACTGTGCACGGCACCGACGTCCTCACGCTGGGCCTCGACCCCGCCTTCAAGCCGCTCGTGCGGCAGGCGTTGCTGCACAGCGATGCGGTCACCGCACCTTCACGATTTCTGGCGGATGCAGCCAGGCGCGATCTGCAGCTCAGCGACGACGTCGAGGTCATCTCCAACTTCGTCGACACCACGCGCTTTGTTCCCGGTCTGCCCGGCGCTCCCGTGCTCACGCACAACTCGAACTTCCGCTCAGTCAAGCGCATGAAAGACGTCGTGCGCATCTTCGCAAAGGTGCACGCGCAGGTGCCCTGCGAGCTGATGCTGCTGGGAGACGGGCCCGAACGGCCCGCGGTCGAAGCGTTCGTGGCAGAGCTGAAGCTGACCCCGTTCGTGCGCATGTGGGGTGAGTCGAAAGAGGTCGCTCCCCTGCTGCAACAGAGCACCGTCTTCCTGCTGCCCAGCGAAGTGGAAAGCTTCGGCCTGGCGGCGCTCGAAGCGATGAGCTGTGGCGTGCCGGTGGTGGCCTCGAACGCAGGTGGAATTCCCGAGGTCGTCGAGCACGGCAAGACGGGGTTTCTGCACCCGGTGGGTGACACCGACGCGATGGCGCAGAGCACGCTGAAGCTGCTCCAGGATTCTGCGCTTCACCGCACCATGTCGGTCGCCGCGCGCGAAGCGTGTCTTTCCCGTTGGCAGGTGGGCCCGATCGTCGACGCGTGGGAAACGCTCTACGCCCGGTTGCTGAGGAAACAGAAATGACAGGAATGATGATGATGAGCCTGCTGCTCTCGGCCACTGCGCCGGGTCCCGATGGCGCCGAGCTTCTGAATGACCTTCGGCGCGTGTCCGTACTGGCCACCGTGCTGTACGTCGCAGCGCACCCCGACGACGAGAACACCCGGCTGCTCGCCACCCTCGCGAAAGAATCGAAGGTGCGCGCGGCGTATCTTTCCTTCACGCGTGGAGAAGGCGGTCAAAACCTGATTGGCGCCGAGCTCGGCCCGTTGCTCGGGGTCATCCGCACGCAGGAACTGCTCGCGGCTCGCAAGGTCGACGGGGCTGAGCAGTACTTCACCCGCGCGCGCGACTTCGGCTATTCCAAGAGCGTCGAAGAGACCCTGGCGATCTGGAACCACGATCGCGTGCTGGCCGACGCGGTGTGGCTCATTCGCTCGCTGCGGCCCGACGTCATCGTCACCCGCTTCTCTCCTGATCAGAAAGACACGCACGGTCACCACACCGCTTCCGCACGTCTCGCGCTCGAGGCCTTCACGGCCGCGGCTGATCCGAAGTTTCATCCCGAGCAACTCGACCGCGTCTCTGTCTGGCAGGCGCGCCGCATCGTGTGGAACGCGTGGTCGAGAGACCCGAACCTGGTGCTGCCGCCCGGCACCATTGAGTGGGACTCGAGTCTGTTCAGCCCGCTGCTCGGGTATTCGTATGGCGAGCTCGCTGCGCTCAGCCGCAGCATGCACAAGAGCCAGGGCTTCGGCGCTGCACCCGTGCACGACGGCAGCGGCGAGAACTTCGTGCCGCTCGCAGGAGAGCAGGCGACCAGGACGATCTTCGACGGCATCGACTCGAGCTGGAAACGGGTCGCGGGCTCCGAGAAGTTCTCGGGGCTGCTGAACAAGGCGATCGCCGAATACAAGGTCGAAGCGCCCGCGAGCTCAGTGCCCGCGCTGCTGCTCGCGCTGGAAGAGCTGCGCCGCCTTCCCGCAAATCCCTGGAAGGAGCAGAAGACCACCGAGCTCATCGAGGTCATCGCGAGCTGTGCGGGCCTCTTCGTCGAAGCGAGCGCAGATGCGACCAGCGTGGTGCCCGGTGGAAAGCTCAAGCTCAGCGTGATGGTGCTCAACCGCTCGAGCGCAGCGCTCAAGCTCGACGAGGTGAAGGTGCTGGGCGTTTCAGCCCCCGGCAGCGCGCTCGAACGCGGCAAGGCGAAGAAGCTCGAGCTCACCCTCGACGTGCCTGTGGAGCTCAGCGCATCCAACCCGTACTGGCTCGAGCAGGCGCCTTCGAAAGGCACGTGGACGATCGCCGACGAGTTCCCCATTGGCCCCCCGGAGCTGAGTTCACCCTTTCTGGTCGAGTACCGATTCACCGCAGGCACGCAGAGCTTCACGCTCAAGCGTGCTGCTTCGTACAAGTGGACTGACCCGACCGCCGGTGAACGCCATCGCCCCATCGAGGTGTTGCCGCCCGTGGTGGTGAAGCCGAACGCCGAGCTCGTCGCCTTCACCGACCTCAACGCGAAGCCCCTCGAAGTGACCATCACCGCGAACGCCGATGCGCAGAGCGGAACGGTCAAGCTCGAGCTGCCTGAGGGCTTCACCAGCTCACCCCTGGTCGCGCCGTTCACGCTCGAGATGAAGGGCCAGGAGTCGAAGCTGCTCTTCAAGATCAAGCCGGGCGCGAGAGCCGCTGCGAGTTCCTCGCTCACGGTCGTCGCCACCATCGGCACCGCGACCTACGCCCGAACCCTCACCCGCCTCGAGTACGCGCACATTCCGATTCAGACAGTGCTCGCGCCCGCGCAGGTGAAGTTGCTCAAGGTCGACCTGCGCCGCGGCAAGACCTCGAAGGTCGGCTACATCGCTGGAGCAGGCGACGACGTGGCCGCTGCGCTGCGCCAGGTGGGCTACGACGTGACGTCCCTCAGCGACGAGGCACTGCGCAGTGAGTCGCTCAACCGCTACGACGCCATCGTGCTGGGCATCCGCGCGTACAACGTGAACCCCCGACTTCCCGCGGTCACCGAGCGCCTGATGCAGTACGTGAAAGACGGCGGCACGGTGCTCGCGCAATACAACACCAGGAACTGGCTCAGCAGCGTGCCTGCGCAGCTCGGGCCTTTCCCCTTCGAGATCAGCCAGGACCGCGTCACCGACGAAGACGCGAAGGTCACCTTCGAGAAGCACCGCGTGGTCACGGGGCCCAACGCGCTCACCGACGCCGACTTCACCGGCTGGGTGCAGGAGCGCGGCCTCTACTTCGGCGCGAAGTGGGATCCCCGGTACGAGACGCCGTTCGCGATGAACGACGCAAACGAGAACCCCTCGAAGGGCAGCCTGCTCATCGCGAAGCATGGCAAGGGCCGCTTCGTGTACACGGGCCTTTCCTTCTTCCGGCAGCTGCCCGCGGGCGTGCCGGGTGCGTACCGTTTGTTTGCCAACCTCATCGACCATGGAAGCTGAACCCGAACGCAACTGGCGGGGCGCCTACCTCGTGGTCATCGGCGCGTTGGTGGTCGAGGTGGTGCTGCTCGCGTGGATGAGCTGGAGCTACTCTTGAGCGCGCTCGACTGGGCGGTGCTCATCGGCACGCTCACCCTCATCGTCGCGTATGGCGTGTGGAAGACGCGCGGGCCGCAGAACGCGGGCAACTACCTGCGCGGCGGCTCTGATGCGAAGTGGTGGACGATTGGACTGTCGATCATGGCCACGCAGGCCAGCGCGATCACCTTTCTCTCCACGCCGGGCCAGGGCTTCGAAGACGGCCTGGGCTTCGTGCAGTTCTACTTCGGCGTGCCGCTGGCGATGGTCATCCTCTCTGCGACCATCGTGCCCATCTACTACCGCACGCGCGTGCTCACCGCGTACGAGTACCTGGAGCAACGCTTCGACCTGAAGACCCGCCAGCTCACCGCGCTCATCTTCTTGCTGCAGCGGGGGCTCGGAGCAGGCCTGTCGATCTACGCCCCGGCGATCATCCTCAGCACGGTGCTCGGCTGGTCGTTGATGTGGACCAACGTCATCCTCGGCATCGTGGTGATCGCGTACACCGTCTCGGGCGGCACGCGCGCCGTGAACCAGACGCAGCAACTGCAGATGACCGTGATGCTCAGCGGCATGGCACTCGCGTTCGTGTTCATTCTGATGAACCTGCCCAGCGGCATCTCGGCCAACGACGCGTTCGATCTCGCGGGTGTCTTCGGCAAGATGAAGGCGGTCGACTTTCAGCCGCGCCTCGAGACGCGCTACACCTTCTGGTCGGGCATCACCGGTGGCACCTTCGTGGCGCTGGCGTACTTCGGCACTGACCAATCGCAGGTGCAGCGCTACCTCTCGGGCGAGTCGTTGACGCAGAGCCGGCTGGGCATGTTGTTCAACGGCCTGGTGAAGGTGCCGATGCAGTTGATGATTCTGCTCGTCGGCGTTCTGGTCTTCGTCTTCTTCCAGTTTGAGGCGCCGCCGGTGTTCTTCAACAAGCCTGAGCTCGAGCGCGTTCGGCTGTCCGAGAAGGCGCCCGCGCTTGCACTGCTCGAGGGCGAGCACCAGTCGCTCTTCGCGCAGAAACGCGTGCTCATCGGCAGCTGGCTGGAGAGGCCCGCCGATCGCGCTCCGATGGAAGACGAGCTGCGCAGCCTGGAGAAACGGTCGAAGGCGGTGCGTGAAGAGACGCGCAAGCTGGTGAAGTCGGTCAGCCCACGCGCCAACGTGAAAGACGCCGACTACGTGTTCCTCACCTTCGTGATGACGCGTTTCCCCCCAGGCCTGGTGGGCCTGCTGCTCGCGGTGGTGCTGTGTGCCGCGATGTCGGCCACGGCCAGTGCGCTCAACGCGCTGGGCACGACCACGGTGGTCGACTTCTACAAGCGCAGCTTCAAACCCACGGCCACCGACGCGGAAGGGGTGCGCGCCGGCAAGCTCTTCACCGTGATGTGGGGAGCGCTGGCCGTTTCCTTCGCCCTCTTCGCCTCGCAGCTCGACAACCTCATTCAGGCCGTGAACATCCTCGGGTCGATCTTCTACGGGCCGATGCTGGGCGTCTTTCTGGTCGGCTTCTTCTTCAAGCGCGCACGCGGCACGCCAGTGTTCTGGGCGACCTTGCTGGCCCAGGCCACGGTGCTGGTCACCTTCTTCACCTCTGACATTGGGTTCCTCTGGTTCAACGTCATCGGCTGCACCGGGGTGGCGCTGTTCACCTTGCTGTTCCAGTTGGTGCTGCCTGACAGAAAGCAATCCTCGAAATTCTGAGGGTCTGCGAAGCTGGGTGCCTTGAATCCCGCCCCGTGGCGGTCGTCCCACGGGCGTCACTTTCGAGCCCCCCGAAGGAGCCCCATGCGCCACCCCCTCATTGCGCTCATCATCCTCACCCTCGCTTCAGTCGCCGCAGCGCAGCAGTACAAGCGGCCGGTGAAGAAGGCCGCCGAGGCCCTGCAAGACGCCGCCAAGCAGTCCCGTCGCGGGGGCCCGCAGTGCAAGCAGGCCGTCTACGAACAGCTCGATGAGCTCGCCGACCAGGTCGAAGACCTCAAGAAGAATGGCCGACCCCGCGACGCAGCGCGCCTCAAGTTCGAGGTCGCCAACATCGGCTCCACCGCGTCTTGGAGCGGCTGCCCTGACGGTGTCATTCAGAGCATTCATCGCGCGGAAGACTTCCTCGATGAGGCGCGCACCTCGATGTTCGACGATCGCAGAGATGACCGCCGTGACGATGACGACGACGATGACGACAACCGCTTTCAGCTCGCGCAGATGGGCCCGCTGCAGGTGCAGCCCGGCTCGAACTTCGACGGCGAGCCCGCGGTGAAGGTGATTCTGCCTGAGCTGACGCTGCGCAACCTGCGCGGTCAGCGCTTCTACCTGGGCGCGCGGTACCGCAGCTTCGGCGGCCACTGGAGCGAGTGGGTCACCACCCAGCAGTGGAGCGTGCCGGCCGACCCGTTCATCTGGAAGAACCCCTTCAGCCACTTCTTTCGCTACTCGACGCTCGCCGAAGATGACTTCAGCAACGGCCGCTTCGTGGCGCGCGTATCGGTGTTCGACGCCAGTGGCCGCGAGCTGACCTTCCGTGAGGTGAGCTTCACGGCCAACCGCCTGCCTCAGCTGCCGCCGCCCCCCATGCAGCAGCCGCCCATGCAGGTTCGTGACTGCGGCACCGGCCCTGACGTGGGTTGCAGCATGGTGCGCGATGGCCGCTCCGCGATGGATGCAGTCACCTTTCAGGGCTTCATGCGTTCGCTGCAGTCGAACACCAGCGAGATGATGCGCGGCCAGACGGTGCAGACGATGTTCAACACGAACTCCGTGACCGCCGTGCAGTTCGGCCTCGTGCTCGACCTGTTCCAGTCGGAAATGTACAAGCTGCAGGTCGCACAGCAGGGCGCCCCGCGCGTGGTGAACCCACAGCACGCCATCGGCTACGCGGATAAGTTTGGCAGCAACATGTTCCGCACGCAGTACACGCAGTTGATGGCGCAGCAGCAGGGTGGTCAGCAGCCCCCGCCCAACCGCCCGCC
>JAYVFP010000037.1:0-19009 GCA_043773025.1 Archangium sp. | reverse complement strand
GCCCAGTGGGCCGCGCGATGCAGGTAGAGAGACACAGGTGAGCACGTTGCTCCAGGCCGTCGCCCTGGTGCGCACGCGCCGCTTCGGCACGTACTGGGTGAGGGGCAGACCGCGAGCTTGATGATCTTCTCAGTGCGCGCAGGCGTGTCGCTGGGCAGCGTGTCGACGGGGCCGACCTCGCAGTAGCTCGGCATTCAGGAGGCGTTGTTGATCAACGGCGTGCTCGCGAAAGGTCTGCACATCTGGCTCGGCCCGAAGTGGAGCAAAGCCCCGCTGTCTCTGGTCGCTGCATCGCCTTGAAGGACGCCGTGTGGAACGTGTCGCTCCGCGCTCACGCCGGGCTGGCCTCTCGACCGCGGGCAAAGATGCTCACGGAAGCAGGTGAGGGGCCGGTGCTCCTCTCCGAATCGTGACAACCCTGTTGTTACGCATAACAACAGGGTTGTTACAGCCAGAAAAGTCGCCCCGGGCGGACCTCGTCACATGAGCATTTTGGCCCGTGGCTGAGAGGCCTGCTCGCGACGACGACCTCGGCGATTACTCGTTTCGACCGGCGCTTCAGAGCGGCCTTCCGACCGCAAGCACGACCTTCCCCGAGACGTGACCATTTTCCAGCAGCTCATGCGCTTCCTTCGCCGAAGCAAGCGGGAGCGTCTTCATCACCACCACCTTCACTTTCTCTCCGGCGATGAGCTTCGCGAGCTCGGCGAGTTGCTGCGTATTGGCGCGAAGGTGCGCGGGCCGCGATTCTTCGCTTGCACCTCAGAGGGGT
The DNA here is from genome assembly GCA_043773025.1 of Archangium sp. Classification (GTDB taxonomy): domain Bacteria; phylum Myxococcota; class Myxococcia; order Myxococcales; family Myxococcaceae; genus Archangium_A. The sequence goes on along the minus strand of JAYVFP010000037.1, from coordinate 18,237 downwards.
GGCCCATGCCAGTCGACCGGGTTTACGCCCGCCGCGATCACCCGCACCAGCAATTCTTCGGGGACAGGTTCAGGGGCGCGCCGCGTCTTCGAAAGCGCAGGGCCTCGGCTCTGCCGTACTGGTGGACGCGGATCGCTTTCATGAGCGTCGGGGTGAATCGAGTTCGCGCGGATGTTCTTCTTGCCGTATTCGATCGCCACTTGCTCGCGCGAGGATCTTGAGGGGAGAGCTCTTCACCGCGGCACGATGCACCCGCTTCCGCGACCGCTCAGACGCCGGGCCCGACGGTTCGGTTCCGCGCAGGGCGTCTCGCTAGAAAGGGGAAGGTCTGCTGGCCCTCGCGAGTTAGGCTGCTCAGCGCATGGCGGCCGGCGAAGGACGACGTAGACAAGCGGTCGAAGCACGCATTTTCCGCGTGCGTCGGCACTTGAACCTCGAGGTGCTGCTCAAGGCTGCGGTCGGGCCGGTCTGGGTCGCCATCACCGCCTTCGTCGTCTGGCGCATCTTCGTGCAGAAGGGCCTCTTCATCGTCGGCCCGCTTGCGGTGGCCCTCGGCGCGTTCGTGACCTGGCTGCTGATGCGCAACCAGGGCGTCAGCCAGGCGCGCGCCGCGGTGATCGCAGATCGCCAGGCCGAAGCGGGCGGTCTGCTCCTCACCCGCCTCGAGATGCCTGTCGGTGATTGGGAGCTCGGCCTCAACCAACAGCTCAAGTCGATTCCGCTCCCCGAGCTTCAGCTGCGCAGGCCCGCTTCGTTGATCGGCCTCGCGTTCTGCTTTCTGCTGGTCGGCATGCTCGTGCCGCAGGCGCAGAGTGTGCTGGTTCCTCCGAACGCAGCAGCGGCCACGCGCGTGGAAGAACTCACCGAGAAGATGGAGGCGATCTCGAAGGAGGAGCCCGCCGAGCAGGCCGCGCTCGCTGAGCTGCAGCGTCTTCAGGAAGAGCTCGCTGACAATGCCTTCGACGCCGCCGATTGGGAGGCTGCTGACGCGCTCGAACTGCAGGTCGACAAGCAGGCGGCCGAAGCGTCCCGCGAGCTCGAACGCGCTGAGAACGCCGCCAAGAATCTCGAGACCGCCATGGCCAACGCGCAGTCCGGAGAATCGGAGAAGCGTGAACGCGATGAGCTCGAACAGGCGCTGATGGAGCTCTCCGATGGCCAGGCCGACTCCGGTGAGCAGGCGATGAAGCAGGCGATGGGCGAGGGGCAGAACGGCGAACAGGGCGAGGGGAAAGAAGGCGAAGGGCAGCAAGGCAAGGAAGGCCAGCAGGGCAAAGACGGCCAGAGCCCGAGCAAAAGCGGACCCACCAGCAAGCAGGTGAACGATCTCCGCAAGGCCCTCGCGCAGCGCCAGGACCAGCTCTCGAAGCAGTTCAGCAAGGGCAACTCGCCGCAGGCGAAGAAGCCGTCTTCCGGCAAGAGCGAGGGACAAGGCGAGGGGAAGGGGGAGGGTGAAGGCGAAGGAAAAGGCCAGAGCCAGACCGGCACCAACGACGGTGAGCACGCTTCCCGCGGCGCGCAAGAAGGCGGCGTCGGTCGCGGCGGTGACGCGCAGGAGCTCGTCTTCGGAGGCCGCGCCGAGATGGATCCCGATCGCCTCAAGTACGAAGCGTTGCCTGAAGGAAACGGCGGCGAAGGCGAAGAACTCTTCGGCCTGCGTGGCACCAACCCGAAGACCAACCCAGACGGCACCATCAGCACCGGTACCGGCCAGAGTGCCACAGGCGACCAGGCCGCCGGTTACGACGAAGGGGCGATGAGGCCCCGCAACCGCGCGCTCGTTCAGCGGTACTTCGATTCAAAGTAATTCGAGGGGAGTCCACGTGTCGGATCAGCTGCTCACGCCGCAGGAAGTCCAGGCCGCAGGCGAGTCGATCGCCAGGCTCAAGGCCGGGCTCAACCAGGTCATGATCGATCAGACCTCGGTGGTCGATCGCGTCACCACGGCGATCCTCGCGCGCGGCCACCTGCTCCTCGAAGGTCTGCCGGGTCTGGGCAAGACCGAGCTCTGCAAGGGGCTCGCGCGCTTGATGGATCTGCCTTTCAAGCGCATTCAGTTCACGCCCGACCTGCTGCCCGGCGACATCACCGGCACCTACGTCATCGACGGAGAAACGCGCGCCTTCACCTTCCGCGCAGGCCCCCTCTTCGCCTCGGTGGTGCTCGCCGACGAGATCAACCGCAGCTCGCCCAAGACACAATCTGCCCTGCTCGAGGCGATGCAGGAGCGCAGCGTCACCGTGCTCGGCACCACCCATCAACTGCCCGCGCCGTTCTTCGTGCTCGCCACGCAGAACCCCATCGAGCTCGAAGGCACCTACCCGCTGCCCGAAGCGCAGCTCGACCGCTTCATGTTCCGGCTGATCGTGCCGCCGGTCGGCGCGAAGACGATGGCCACCATCCTCACCTCCCGCTTCAGAGGGCAGCCGCCGCAGCTCTCGCCGGTCGTCGATGGGCCCGGCCTCGCCACCTTGTTCGCGTTGGTCGATCGTGTGCATCTCCCCATGCCGGTCGCCGAGTTCATCGGACGACTCGTCGAGGCCACGCACCCCAGCAGCGCGAGCGCGCCCGATTCGGTCAAGCGCTTCGTGCGCTACGGCGCTTCACCCCGCGCTGCGCTCGCCCTCGCTGCTTCCGCCCGCGCGTGGGCCCTCGCGAAGGGCAAACCCAACGTGGGCTTCGACGAGGTCAAAGACCTGGCCAGCGCCGTGCTGAACCACCGCCTGGTGCTCTCCTACGAAGCCGGCCTCGAGCGGGTGAGCGCAGAGAACGTGGCTGATCAACTGCTCGCCGCCGTGCCCGAGGTGCCACGTGGTTGAGAGTTTTTTCCTCGCCGCGCTGCTCTCGGTGACGCAGGACGTGACAGCCGACGCCCAGACCGATGAGCTCGCCGCCGACGTGGCCCCGGCGCCCATTGCTGCGGAGCGTGACGAGAATCCCCCCAGCAGCGTGGTCTCTCTGCTCGATTATCAAGTAGCCCAGGTCAACCGCATCGACGTCGCCAGCGGCCGCACCAAGGTGTCGGTCGAGTCGAACGCGCCTTCTCCCCGCTCCGGCAGCTTTCCGGTGCGCTTCTTCGTCGACAACACCTCAGGCCCCACGCAGGTGCTGACGCTGTCCATTCGCAGCACCGTCTCTGGCGGCATGCACTCGGTGGTGCGCAGCGTCGAGGTCAACGCTGGCGAACGCCGCACGGTCAACGTGCCGGTGCCCGCCGAGATGCGTTACGGCACGGTGCGCGCCGATGGCCCGGGCATCTCTGAAGACGCCAACGCGTCGATGTACTTCCAGGCCACCTACGATCCGCAGCGGGTGGTGCTCACCATCTCGAGGCCCGAGCAGTTCGAGAAGTACGTCGGCAAGGCCCCGCGGTACTCCGGCGCCAACGTGCAGGTGCATGCCATTCCCCCCGCGGAAGCACCGGGCGAGCTCGCGTCGTACCTGGGCTACGACGCGATCGTGGTGCCCGACAGCGCCATCCTCGACACGCTCGACGAAGCACAACGCCGCGCGCTCGAGGCCTACGTCGCGACCGGTGGTCACCTGCTGGTCGGCGGGGTGGTGCGCAGCGCAGCGGTCTTCCCGTTGCTCGAGGCGATTCGTCCCGGCACTTCGCGGTACGGCTTCGGCAAGCTGCTGGTCACCACGGGGCCTCCCACCGGAGACCTCGACGTCTTCCGCGACACGCTCCCGGTCAGCCCGCACGGGGCGTTGCCCGAATACGAGCGGCGCAACAACTCCGACGCGAAGAAAGACCTGCTGCTCCCGCAGGCCACCGCGCCGCTGGGCCGCTTCCTGCTCATCATCACGCTCTTCACGCTGGCGATCGGCCCCGGCAGCGTGTGGGTCGCCCGACGTCGTGGCCCCGCGGCGTTGCTGGTCACCATCCCCGGTACCGCGGTGATCACCTGCGCGTTGATCATCGCCTACTCCGTCATCGCTGACGGCTTCACCGTGCACACCTCGTCGTACGGCTTCACGCTGCTCGACAGCCAGCAGCACCGCGCCATCACCCACGGTGTCACCGCGTACTACGCCAACCTCGCGCCCTCGAAAGCGACGCTGGGGCCTGGCACCATGTTGGTCGCGCCCTTCGACGATGGCCGCGACAAGTACGTGGCCGATCTCACCTGGAAAGATGGCCTGAGCCTCGGAGGTGACTTCGTGCCGTCACGCACCTACCGCGAGTGGGGCTTCATCTCGGTCGAGCCGACGCGGGCCCGCGTGGTGGTGAAACAAAAGGGCGAGACCTGGGTCGTGCAGAACGCGCTGGGCGTGCGCGTCGATCGCGTGCTGGTCAACGTCGATGGCCGCTTCTTCACTGGGGGCTCGGTTCGCGACGGCGGCGAAGTCGAGTTGGTCGCCGGCAACACGCTGACCTACGCCGGCAGCATCGCCGCCAGCCGCTTCAGCAGTGACGTGACGGAAACGGTGGGCAGCGGCAAGCTGCAGCACCACGAGTTCCTCGCGAGAATCACCGGCGCCTCACTCGTGCCCACCGGCGGCATCTCCGCCACCTTGAACGACGCCGAGCACTGGGTGCGCGGGGAGTTCGAAGAATGAGCGCGCTCCTCGAAGTGAAGGGCCTGACCCGCTACTACGGCTCGCTCAAGGCCGTCGACGACGTCACCTTTTCGCTGCCGGCCGGCACCATCCTGGGCTTCATCGGCCCGAACGGCGCGGGCAAGTCGACCACGATGCGCATCATCGCCACGCTCGACGTGCCCACCAGCGGCGAGGTGCTGCTCGACGGAAAGTCGCTCGTCGCAAGGCCCGATCAAGCGCGCCCCTTGCTCGGCTACATGCCGGATCGCTACGGCACCTACGACGACATGACCGTCTTCGAGTTCCTCGACTTCTTCGCGCGCGCGTACCGGCTGCGGGGCAACGAGCGGAAGGAACGCGTCGACTCTGTGATGGACTTCACGGGTCTCCTGCCGCTCAAGGACAAGCTCACCTCTGAGCTGTCGAAGGGCATGAAGCAGCGCGTGGCGCTGGGCCGCACGTTGCTCCACGACCCGAAGCTGCTCATCCTCGACGAACCTGCCGACGGGCTCGATCCCCGCGCGCGCATCGAGCTGCGTGAGCTGCTGCGTGCGCTCGCCTCGCAGGGCAAGGCGGTGTTGATCTCGAGCCACATTCTCACCGAGCTCTCCGAGATTTGTGACACCTGCGCGATCATCGAACAGGGTCACCTGCTCGCCACCGGCACCGTGCAAGAGGTGCTGTCGCGCACCTCGAACGCCGCCGCCTTCAGCGAGGTCGAGCTCACCTTGTGGGCCGGCGCGGGCATGCCGCTGGACGAGATCGGCAAGAAGACCGAACGGCTCCTGCTCGAGCAGCCCCAGGTCACCAACGTCTGGGTGCTCAACAACGCCGTGCGTTTTCGCCTCGAGCTCGCGGTGGGCGCGACGCCTGCTTCGGGCTGGGTGGAAGAGGCGAGCGTGCGCGTGCTCAAGGTGCTGGTGAACGCAGAGATCCCCGTCACCAGCTTCCGCACCCGTGAACACGATCTCGAAGACGCGTTCATGTCGGTCACGAAGGGCAGGGTTCAGTGAGCGCTCAGGTCGTCACCGCAGCGCAGCCGCGCGAACCCGATGCCTTCGATAGGTTCGGTGAGCAGCTCGCCGATCGCATCAACCCCATCGTGGTGAAAGAGGTTCGCCAGGGCCTGCGCACCCGGGTCTTCTGGATCTTCTTCACGCTGATGTTGGTGGCCTGTCTCTTCATCTCGCTGTTCGCGTTCGCGGCGAGCGACGGCATCGGCAACCAGACGGGCCAGGCGACCTTCATCGCGTACTTCGTGTGCCTGAGCTTCGTGCAGTTCTTCGTCATTCCCTACGCCGCGTACCGTTCGATGGCGCGCGAAGCAGAGGACGAGACCTGGGTGCTGCTCACGCTCACGGGCATCGGGCCGCGCCGCATTCTCGCGGGCAAGCTCGGCAGCTCGGTGCTGCAGGGCATTCTGTACGCCTCGGCAGCGACGCCCTTCCTGCTCTTCTCGTACTTCCTCAACGGCATCGACCTGCCCACCATCATCGTGGGGGTGATCATCTCGATGGGGTACCAGATCTTCCTGGTCTCGGTGTCCGTCAGCCTCGCCACGCTCGCCGAGTCGCGGCTGGTGCGCTCGCTGCTTCACTTCGTGCTGCTCGGCGTGCTGCTGCAGGGCCTGGGCTTCGGCATCACGGGCGCGGTGTTGATCGGCGAGTTCGCGCAGAAGATGACCTCGAGCGCGGCGTTCTGGCTCACCTCGGTGGCGGTGTTGTTCGGCATGGTCACCACCGGGCTGCTCTTGTTCGAGTCGGCCGCGGCGCGCCTGTCACTGGCGACGGAAGATTACGCGCGGGGTGCTCGCTTCGTCTACGCGATCCAGTTCATCGGTGCGGGCCTGCTCTTCCTCTGGGGCTGGTTCATCAGCGGCGAGGCCGAAGTGCTCACTGCCGGCAGCGTGACGCTCTCGGTCTACGCGACGCTCGTCGGCCTCTTCGTCGCGAGCGATCGCGACGGCATGGCGAAGGTGCACTGGGTCACCGGCGGGCGCTTCTCGCTGCTCAAGCCCGGTGGGTTGCGCGGCTTCGTGCTGGTCATCTTCCTGCTCATGGTGATGACCGTGGCCTTCACGGGCCTCGCGCTGGGTGAAGGCAAGCTGCCCATGGGCGCGATGCTGGTGCTGGTGGCCGCACCCGCCTTCGCGTTGTTGATGCTCTCGTTGCCGGTGGTGGTTGCGAGGTGGATTCCGCACCCGCCGTGGCAGACGCCCGCGATGATCCGGCTCGTCTTTCTGGGGCTCATCGTCTTGATGACGGGTGTGCCCCCGCTCATCGGGGAGATCGTCTCTGACGCTGACGATCTCTTCCTCAACGCGCTCAACCCGGTGGTCGGCCTCATCAACATCGAGCGCCAGTCGCACGACGCGGTGCCGCTGGTGCTGCTGGTGTGGGGCATCGCCGTGGGCCTCGGGTTTTCCGCGTTCTTCTCGTTGCGCGCGCGCGACACGGAGTGGCTGGCGTGACCATTTGTTCCGTCAGTGAACGACTGGTCGAGACGGTGGGGCCCATCGTGGTCAAGGAGGTCCGCCAGGGCCTGCGCGCGAAGGTCTTCGCCATTTTCTTCGGCTCGTTGCTGGTGGTGTGTCTCTCGATGGCGCTGGTCGCCGTCGCGCAAGCAACCGAGGCCGCTGGCACCGCTTTCGGTAAGGAGTTCTTCGGCGGCTACCTCACCGCGCTCGGCGCCGTGACGTTCTTCGTCATCCCCTTCGTGGCCTTCCGCTCGATGGTGCGCGAGCTCGAAGACGAGACCTGGGTGCTGCTCACGCTGACCGGCCTCGGCGCTGCCAGCATCATTCGCGGTAAGTGGATCAGCGCGATGTCTCAGGCGCTGCTGTTCGGCTCGGCGTGCGCGCCGTTCGTGTTGTTCAGCTATTTCCTCAACGGCATCGACCTCGTGCAGGTGGTGACCGCCTTGCTCCTCGCCACCGGCTGGAGCGCGTTGCTCACCTCGGTCGGAGTGGCCGTCGCCACGCAGGCCCAGACCAGGCTCGGCCGAACCATCGCGCACTTCGTCGTCCTGGGGCTGCTGGGCCTGGGCACCATGGGGGGCATCGCTTTCTCGTGGGTGCTCGCCGAAGAGGGCAATCGGCTGCTCACCAGCGACGCCTTCCGCAACTTTGCCATCGGCACGGGCGTCTTCAGTTGGGGCCTGACCTGGCTGATGCTCGAGAGCGCTGCGGCAGGTCTGGCCCTGCCTTCTGAGGCGGCCTCGCGTGGACCTCGGCTCGCCTACGCCATCCTGGGGTTGCTCGCGCTGGCGTTCGGGCTGATCGTCTTCGTGCTCGAGAAGGGCGTGCCCAAAGAAGCGGTCGCAGGGCAGGTGATCACCAGCTTCTTCTTCACCATCGCGGGCGCCTTCTGCATCTCCGAGGCAGATGGTTGGCCGCGCCAGGCCGCTGCGGGGTACTGGTTCACGCCGGGCGCGGCACGCAGCTTCTGGCTGGCGCTGGTGATGCTCTTTCTGTCGGCGTTCATGTGGGGCCTGCTCATCGGTGACCGCTTTCAAAGTAGCTCCAACGAGCGCGCCTTTCTCGGCACGCTGGCTGCCTTCGCCTATCCCACGCTCTACCTTTCGCTCGGCGTGTTGTTGGGCCGGCTCACGCCGCTGCGACAACTGGCAGAGCCGGTGGCCACCCGCGTCGGCTTCATCGCCTCGGTCGTGGTGGGCATCGTCGGTTCGATGGCGCTCTCGCTCGTGTTCGAGGGCAAGCCGAATGGCGCCGAGATGAACGCGCTCAACCCGCTCGTGGGGCTGATCAACTTCATCGTGCGTCCCGAGACTTCGAGCCTGGTGCTGCTGGGCGCGGTCACCTTGATCGCCGTCTTCCTGGCCGCGGTGGTGCTGCATTCGCGCGACGCGGTGCGCTCTTCATGACGGTGCGCCTCGATCAAGGCCTGGTGGAGCGCGCGGCGGCGGGCTGTTCGCTGCGGCTTCCCCGCGGCCCTCATCGCGGCAAGCTGGGCGAGGTGCGCGCGTCGTCAGTGGGCAGCAGCCTCGAGCTGCACGACTTCCGGCAGTACTCCCCGGGTGACGATCTGAGGCAGATCGACTGGAACGCGGTGGCGCGCACGGGCGAGCTGTACCTGCGCGTGCGCCAGGATGAAGTGAGCCCGCGGGTCGAGGTGCTGGTCGACGGCTCGGCTTCCATCGCCATCACCGAGGAGAAGGCGGCGCGGGTCAGAGAAGTGGCCGCCTGGGTTTGCACGCTCGCGCGGCGCGGCGGGCTGGACCCCGTCGTCATCGCCACCGGCAGCACCGTACGCAAAGCGGGTGGGCCTGCCACGCGCGCGATGCTCGAGGCGCTGGAGTTCGATGGACGTGAGCCCTTCGACGCCGCGCTTCGCCGTGCACCGTCGCTGCGCCCGTGTGGTTTGCGCGTGGTGGTCAGTGACTTCCTCTTCGAGTCGCCGCCAGAGCCGTTTGCTGCGCGCCTCGCCCGCGGTGCCTCGGGCCTGGCCCTGGTGCAGGTGCTCGACGCCGAAGACCTCGATCCATCAAGTGGTGCCGGCGCGCGACTCACCGATTCGGAATCCGGTGAAGTGCTCGAGCGCATCCTCACGCCCGGCGTGGTCGACCAGTACCTCTCGAGGTTGAGCGCACACGTCTCTCTCTGGCAGGGCGCTGCCCGAAGGGTCAGAGCGAGCTGGAGTCAGGTCTCGGCCGAGTTCACTCTCGACGCGTTGGCAAGGCGAGAGCTGAGCGACCTCGTGGAGGTCGCTTGACGACGCTCAATTCTCTCAACTGTCTCCCTCTCCCCCGCGGGGGAGAGGGTCGGGGAGAGGGTTGTCCGTGACGCTCGGCTTCCCCCTCGGCCTGCTCGCGCTGGCCGCCGTGCCCGCACTCGTCGCAGCCTATTTCCTGCGCCGCCGCCAGCCCCCACGCACGGTCTCAGCCCTCTTCCTTTGGCGAACGCCCGATCAACGCGCCGAAGCCGGTCCGCGCCTCAACCGCTTCTCCCGAGAAAGCTCATTGGCGCTCGAGATCCTCGCGGTGCTCTTCGCCGCGCTCTTCCTCTCCGACGTGCGCTGCGGTCAGGCCGCCAATCAGCAGCACGTGGTGATCATCCTCGACGGCAGCCTCTCCATGAACGCGCGCGTCGACGGCAGCACTGCGACCGAACGCGCCAAGACCGAGATCGCCCGCATCGCGAGGCAGGAGAACGCCGGCGTGCTCACGCTCATCGAGACCGGCGTGAAGCCCACCCTGATCGCCGGCCCGCAGCAAGAGCGCGACCGCGCCCTGACTGCCCTCGAACGCTGGAGCCCCGCTCAGCCCGCACACGACATCACGCCCGCGTTGACGCTGGCGCGCGAGCTGTCAGGCGCAGGCGAACACCGCATCTTCTTTTTTACCGACGGGCCGGTAGGAGACTCCGTCGCCATTCCTGCGCAGGTCGAAGGGCGCTCGGTCGGCAAGCAGGCGGGCAACATCGCCTTCCTCTCCGCGCAGCGCCGCGATGAAGACGGCAAGGCGCAGGTCACCGTGCGGGTGGGCAATTTCAGCGATGTGCCCCAGACCGTCGAGGTGCGCTTCACCGCGACCGACGACGCGCCGCAGAAGCAACAGGTGAAGCTCCAGCCCTCCGGCACCGCGGTGCTGCGGGTGGGCTTCAAGACCGCGCAGCCCGTCACCGCGACGTTGCCTGACGATGCGCTGCGTGAAGACGGCAAGCTCACGCTGCTGCCTTCGCCGCTGGCCGACGTGACGGTGAGCCTGGTCGAGGGCATCGACGCCGCCGGTCAGCAGGCGTTGCGGCGGTTTCTCTCGGTCGCGCCCGGCGTGAAGGTGACCGTGCCGTCGTTGCTCACCTTCGGTCCACCCGGCAGCACGGCAGGCGTGACGCTCGGAGCGAAGGCGCCGCTCAAGTCCTTCGTGGGGCCGTTCTTCGCGCAGAAGGGCAACCCGCTCCTCGACGACGTGCAGCTCGGCGGCGTGGTGTGGACTGCCGGTGCGAATCCCCCCGGGCGGGTCCTGATGAGTGCGGGTGAGGTCGTGTTGATCAGCGAAGAAGACGACGGCGTAGTCCACTTGAACCTCGATATCGGCCGCAGCAACGTTCAGCGCACGGTCGCCTGGCCGGTCTTGCTGAGCAACCTGGTGCGGCAGAGCCGGCTGTCCACGCCTGGGTTTCCGCGCAAGCACCTCATGCTGGGTGAAGACACGCCGTTGGTGGCCAGCCCCGGGTCGACGTGGGAGCTCGTCGCGCCCGACGGTCAGTCGCGTCACGTGATGGGCAGTGGCGTGCTGACCTTGCCGCCGCTCAACGCGTCAGGGCAGTGGAGGCTCAAGAGGGACGCAGAGCCGTTCGATGCGCTGGTGGTGCTGCCGCTCGACCCACGTGAGTCTGACCTGCGCACGCGCGGCGCGTGGGAAGTGATTCCAAAGAAGCCCCAGGCCTTCGCGTCGTTCGCGACCGCGCACCCGCGACCGTGGTGGCCGATTTTGGTGGTGCTCGCGCTGGTGCTGCTCGACTTCTGGCTCACCGCCGCACCGCGCAGGAAAGAGGCGACCCCGTGATCCGTTTCTCCCGAGCAGGGAACCGGCTTCGCCGGCGATTTCTTTCCGAAGAACAGCCGGTCTTCCTGAGCAAAGTCGAAGGAGCACTTCCGCCTCGCGCAGCAAGTGGCATCTCGACTTCGCTCGATGCGAACGGTGTGGGCTGTTCCTTAAGAGCGAAGTCGAGGGAGTCCTTCCGGCAAGTGGCATCTCGACTGCGCTCGATGCGAACGGTGCCGGTGGGGTTCCTCGCGACCTCTGGGGCCGGGTCATGAACCTGGTGGCTCCTCAGGCGCTGCTGCTGCTCTTGCCGCTGGGCCTCTTCCTCTATTTCACCGCGCGCATTCACGGCCCGCCGATGTGGCTGCGCGTGGCGCTGGTGTCGTTGCTGGTGCTCGCGCTGGCCCGGCCCGAATTCCGGCTGCGCAGCGCAGGCAGCGACGTGGTGGTGATCGTCGATCGTTCACGTTCGATGCCGCCGCGAGGTGAAGCGAGCGCAGAAGAGCTCATCCGCCTGCTCGAGCCGCAGCGCCGCCAGGGCGATCGCCTCGGGGTGATCTCCTTCGGGCGTGATGCCCGCATCGAGATGGCCCTCTCGACCGACGGCCGCTTCCCCGGCTTCAACGCAGCCATCGACGGAGAAGCGAGCAACCTCTCCGCCGCCCTCGACGCGGCCGGCGACCTCATCCCTTCCGAACGAAGCGGGCGCGTGCTGGTGCTCTCCGACGGCCGCGCGACTGGGCTCGATGCGCGTGCTGCAGCCCGAAGGCTCACCTCCCGCGGCGTGCCCGTCGACGTGCGCTTCATCGGCCGCGAAGAGGTGTCGATGGACGTCGCGGTCACCTCTCTGGTGGTGCCGCCCACCGTCGCCGCGAAAGAACCTTTTCTGCTCACGGCCACCCTGAAGGCCACCTCGCCCGCGAAGACCCGCCTCACGCTGCTGCGCAACGGCCGTCCCCTGGTGAAGACCGAGCGTGACTTGCCCGTGGGCGCGACGGTGCTCACCTTCCGCGATCTCGTCGACGCTCCGGGTCTTGCCTCTTACGAGCTGCGCGCCGACACCGCCGACGACGGGGTGGTGGAGAACGACCTCGGCCGCGCCGTGGTGCGCGTCGAAGGCCCGCCCCGCGTGTTGCTCTTCACCGACAAACCGAAGGGCACGCTGGTCAAGGCGCTCTCCGACGCGAACTTCGCGCTCGAGGTCCGCGCGCCGGGGCCGGTGACCATGGATCAACTCGAAGGCGTCGGCGCCGTGGTGCTCGAGGACGTCGAGGCCGGCCGGCTCAGTGAGAACGGTCTTCACGTGCTCTCCCAGTTCGTCAAGGAAGCGGGCGGCGGCCTGGTGATGACCGGCGGCAAACACAGCTTCGGCGAGGGCGGGTACCGCAAGTCGCCCGTCGAAGAGCTGCTCCCCGTCTCGCTCGAGGTGCGTGAAGAGCAGCGCAAGGCCGCCATCGCGATGGCCATCATCATGGACTGCAGCTGCTCGATGGGCGCCCGCGTGCTCGATGGCCGCACCAAGATGGAGCTCGCGGCCGAAGGCGTGGTCGGCGCCCTGCAGCTGCTCAACCCGCGCGACGAAGCGTCGGTCGCGATGGTCGACACCGAAACTCACCAAATCTTCCCCATGAGCCCCGTCGCGGGGGGGCTGCCGCTCGACAAGATCGCCAAGGGCTTCTCGGGTGGTGGCGGCATCTACGTGGGCGAAGGCCTGCGCGCGGCGAAGAAGCAGATCCTCGCGTCGAACAAGGAGACGCGGCACGTGCTGCTCTTCTCGGATGCGGCCGACTCCGAAGAGCCCGACGACTACGAGAAGACCATCGCAGACCTGGTGCGAGAGAACGTGACCGTGTCGGTGATCGGCATGGGCACGCGGGCCGACCCCGACGCCAAGCTGCTCGAGGAGGTCGCGCGCCGCGGCAACGGCCGAATCTACTTCGCGGAAGACGTGCTGAGCCTACCGCGCATCTTCAGCCAGGAGACCATCGCGGTCGCGCGCTCCACCTTCGTCGAGGAGAAGACAGCCTGCAAAGTCGGTCCGGATCTCGCGCAGCTGGGCAAGCTTCCCACCGCCGATGCGCCGACCCTGGGTGGCTACAACCTGACGTACGTGAAGCCGCTGGCGAGCGTGGGGCTGCGCACCATCGACGACAACGACGCGCCGCTGCTCAGCATGTGGCCGCGCGGTGCGGGCCGGGTGGGGGCGTTGATGGCCGAGGTCGACGGGCCGTTCACCGGCGAGTTTCGCCAGTGGAGTGGGCAACGCGCGCTCATCACGCAGTTGGTGCGGTGGACCATGCCTCCCCTGGCGCTGCAGCTCGACGCGGTGGCGCGGGCGCAGCTCACCGGCAGCGATCTCCACGTCACGCTCGACTTCGATCCCCTCGCGCCACCGCCTTCGGGCACGCCCACGTTGGTGCTGTTGTCGGGTGACGCGAGACAGAAGCCGCTCGAGCTGCCCATGCGCTGGGAAGATGAAGATCGGGTGGGCGCACACTTCGTGCTGCCGGGCAGCGGCACCTGGCATCCGGTGGTGCGCCTGGGTGATCGGCTCTTCCGCGCGCCGCCGGTGACGCTGCCGTGGGCTCCGGAATTCGAGCCCGCGCCCGTCAGTGAGGGAAAAGAGCTGCTCTCGGCGGTCGCGAAGGCGGGCGGAGGAATCATTCGCATCGCGATGGTCGGCTTGTTCAAAGACGCCGTGGAATCGGAGGCGGCCATTCCGCTCGCTCCGGCGATCCTCGCGTTGTGTGTGTTGCTGCTGGTCTGTGAGGTGTTCGTGCGCCGGTTTCTTTCGGGGCCTCGGTTGCGGAGGCGCGCTCGTCCAGCAGCAGTGGTGGCGGTGGCGGCCCCTGCGCTCGTGGTTCCTTCGCGCGGTGTTTCGTCTCCGGTGGTCTCGGCGCCTCCGGGTGAGAAGGCTCCCTCGATGCAGGATGCGTTGTCGGCTGCTCGCGACAAGGCTCGCAAACGTACGGGCCGCTGAACACTGGAGACAACGCACACCGGGCCTCCCGAGAGCAGTCGAGCGAGTACCTCTGCCTCGCGCAGCAAGTGGCCCCTCGACTGCTCTCGGGGTGAACGGTGGCGCTGTTCCTCAGGAGCGGAGTCGAGGGATTGCCTCTCCTTCGCAATGCAAGTGCCCCCTCGACTGGGCTCGGGGAGACCGGTGATGGAACCCGATTGGACCCTCTCGATGCGAACGGTGAAGGGACTACTTCTCCTTGGCGTCTTGCGTGCCCCCTCGACTTCGCGCGGGGAGAACGGTGAGCTCGCGATCGATCTCCTTCACGCCCTGCGTCAACCCCGCCGCCTCGAACGCCGCGCGCAGCTCCGTCCACCGCTTCGTGGGCTTAAGCCCCGTGGCCCGCATCAACTTCGCCAGACAATGCGGGCACGGCTCGAGCGGCCGCGAATCTGATTCTTCCTGGTGGTTGCAGCCATTCATCGGGCACTCCCACGCCACGCAGTGCTGCAGCTGAAACATGTGCCCGATCTCATGCATCGCCGTGCCGTACGAACGTTTGAGCACCAGCTCGTTTTCGAGCGCCAGCTCGCCCGTGCGCGCGAGGCTCATCACGCCCACCCGCTGGTCGTACGAAGCTTCACCGAACACGAAGTTCCACGTGGGGTCTGGGTACAGATCGACCGTGGTGATCGCCATCACCGCCGCGGCATCGTCGGGCTTGAGCGCGAGCAGCGCCGCGAGAATGTCCTGGGTCAACCACTGCGGCCCGAAGTCGTTTTCACGCTCCGACTTCCCGGCCACCGCGCGGTCGAGCGCAGGCAACCGCTTCACCCGCAGTTGAAAATGCGCCGCGAGCAACGGCTCCAACAGCGCCATCACCTCGAGCCCCGCTTCGTTCGACTGCAGCTCACTGGTGGGCACGAGATAGATGGTGCGCCCCGCCACCGGCTGGCAATCGGCGCGATGCCCCGCGAGCGACTGGCCGTTCTCGGGGTGTTCGCTGAGCCAGTCGCCTGCTTGCGAGGGCAGCTTGGGCTGGGCCACCTGCGTGAGCGACGCGAGCCCTTCAGGCAGCGCCTCGGCCCGCAAGACCTCTTCTCGGCTCAGGCGGGGCTTGGCGGCGGCCACCGGGCGAGGAGGGGGCGGCTTGGTGGTCGCGAGCATGCCCACCACGATGATCCCGCAGACCAGCACGGCGCTGACGGCCAGAACCCGGCCCATCAGCCGCGACGGCGTCGCAGGGCGAGGAGCAACGCACCGGCTGCCACCAACACGCCGGGCGACGAGGTGCAGCCCAGGTTCTTCGGCTTGACCGGCACGCACCGGCGGCCCGCGCACGCAAAACCCTGGGAGCAGTCCTTCGACTCCAGGCAAGGGCCGCCTTGAGGGTCGTTCTCCTCGGTCATGCCTTCCGCGCTGCCTTCGCCCACCGAGCCGTCGGGCAGTCCGGAGTCAGGCAGATCCTGCGCCCACCCCGGCGAAGACACTCCCAGCAGAAGTACGAAGAGGCAGGTTCGCATGACACGTTTGCTTTGGAGCAGTGCTCTCAGAGGCTAACGTGAACGACGGTATGTCGCCCACCATTCTCGTCGTCGACGACAACAAGGAACTGGTGGCGTTGCTCACGTCGCTCTTCGAGGAGGCGGGCTACGTCGTCGTCGGGGCCAGTAAGGGGAAACCGGCGGTCGAGCTCATCAAAACCGAGCCCATCGCGGTCGCCCTCATCGACGTGCTGCTTCCCGACATGATGGGTTACCACGTCGGTGAAGGGCTGCGCGCCAGCAAGCCCGGGCTCCCGCTGCTGTTCATGAGCGGCGTCTTCAAGGGCAGCAAACACTCCAACGAGGCGCTCACCCGCTTCCCCGGCGCCAGGTACTTCGAGAAACCTTTCGACGCCAAGCAGCTGCTCGAGGTGGTCAAGGAGCTCGCTCCCGTCACGCGCCCGGCAGTGTCGAGCCAGGCCGTCGATGAGCCGTTCGACGTCGAGCTCGACATCGACGTCGACGACGAAGGTGAAGCGATGGAGCTGACCGGGAAGATCCGCGTCACCGGTGGCGGCAACATCACCGCCGAGCTCCAGGGCGAGAAGCTCACCGCGCAGAAACACATCGCCGGGCCCGTCTCAGGCACGCGCCCCCCGCCGACCAGCGCACCCAGCCAGGAGCTCGATCCCAAGCGGCTCTCCCGTCAGGGTGAGCTGCGCGACAATCTCCCGGGCCTCATCGGCGCCTTCTATCTCTCGCGCGAAACAGGCGAGCTGTACGTGCAGAAGGGCAAGGTGAAGAAGGTCGTCTATTTCGAAGGCGGTCAACCCGTCTTCGCCCTGAGCAACCTCGCCGCAGATCGGTTCGGCCAGTTCCTCGTGCGCGTCGGGAAGATCAAACCTGATCAGCTGCAGGACGCTGCCGTGGTGGCCGCCTCGAGCAAACGCCGCACCGGCGACGTGCTGGTGGAGCGCGGCCTGCTCAAGGACACCGAGCGGCTGTATTACGTCGGCCAGCAGGTCAAGGCGATCATCTACAGCCTCTTCGGTTGGGAAGAGGGTCAGTTCACCGTCGCGTTCCGCGAGAAGGCCCGCTCCGAGAGCATCAAGCTCGATCTCTTCCCCGGCAACCTCACGATTCGCGGCGTGAAGAAGCTCTACAAGCCCGATCGCCTCGCGCGCATCGTGCGGCCCGAAGATCGCCTCATTCCCAGCCAACAGCCCGCGTATCAGCTGCACGAGCTCGAGCTGGAGAAGTGGGAAGCGCAGCTGCTGGCCCGCGTCGACGGCACCCGCACCAACGCTGAACTTTTGGCGATGGCCGGCAAACCCGAGCACCAGGTCAAAGCGTTCCTCGCGGCGATGCTGGGTGTGCAGATCCTCGAAGCGCGCGAAGCCTGAAGTCTCTGGTCGCTGCGCCTTGGCCCAGGTCTCCGCTTCGCTCCTGGAGCTAAGCCGCGTCTTTCGAGAGGAAGACCTTGAGCGCTGCGCGATCGCGAAGGTTCGTGTCGATGCCTTCGAAGCTGACGCCCAGGCCCTTCGAGTGGCCTCTCTGATCCCGATCGATGCGCGCGACGCTGCCGACCAGGGTGCAGTAGCGAGGCCCATCGGGGAAGGGGAGCGCCAGGGCCACCCGCACCGGAGTGCCCGCGCGCGCTGGCTCCTTGGTCTTCAGATACAGCCCGCCTTCCGAGAGATCAGCGATGGCGTCGCGCACGAAGCGATTGCCAATGCGGCAGTGCGCGGTGAGCGCGACTTCGATTCGCGGAAACGTACGTTTGTCTCGACCCTGATTCCCACTCGGCATGCGACCTCCGGCCACAATCGGCGCTTGCGGGAGGAAAGGTGCGCGATATGACTACCTCTTGTCAATCCACCGGCCGAAGGTTGTCGCTCAGGTAACGCTTTGAAGTGTCAACGCGGTGCGGCGAAGCCCTCAGCTGTCGATCGAAATGCTTTGGACCGCGTGGCGGAAGATGAAGATCCGCTCGGTATTGGTGCGGTTGTCGGCGGGCACCACGAAGAAGCCCGAGGTGGCTCCCTTGTGATCCTTCGAGAAGCCCGCGACCTGCCGGCCATCCTTGAAGGTGACCCGCACCTTGTTGCCTTCGGTCGAGGGCGCACGCGCCCCAGGGGCGAGCATGAAGAACAGCGCCTTCACGCGCTCGCGGGGCAACGTCTCGGTGCCGCTGGTGGCGAGGTGGAGCAGCAGCTGCGGCTCACCAAGCCTGGCGTCTTTGATCGCGCCGCGTTTCACCTGGCCTTCGACCGTGTGAAGAATCACCCGATGTTCACCGGGCACGAACACCGGCTGCACGTCGGCGCTCGCGCCGGCACCTGACGCTCCTCCCGAGGTGCCTGGGCCTGCGACCGGCACGGCTGACTGCGTGACCGAGGTTCTCGGAGCGGCGACGGGCACAGGCGACTGAAAGACCGGGGTGGACGGCGCAGAGATGGGCACCGCCACGCGCGTGTCTTCACGCAGCGGAGGCACCGCGCGCGCCGGGGGCGGAGCAGGTGCAGGCGGGGGCGGGGGACGCACGGCCACCGGCGGCGGCGCGGGAGCGATTGGTACGGGCGCGGGCAGCGAGACGGCCACGCCCCAGGAGTCGGCGGGGTCTGGTGCAGGCACGGGATCCTCTTCCTCGAGGACCATGCCCTGAATCACGTCGCCGTCGTCATCGCCTTCGAGTGAAAGCGAGCTGCGGTCGTCAGACCACGACTCGCCGGTACCGGTGAGCTG
>JAYVFP010000036.1:0-19066 GCA_043773025.1 Archangium sp. | reverse complement strand
CATCCCGAGCGGAGTCGAGGGATTACCTCGCCTTCGGGCGGTCAGTGCCCCCTCGACTGCGCTCGGGGAGACCGGTGATTGGAGTCATTTCTATTTCGGTAAACCCTCTCGATGCGAACGGTGGTCACTCGACTTGGGAGGTCACGCGCCACATGACGTTCTCCACCTTCGTCGGTTACTCGAAGGGGATGAGGCCCCTGCAGCGCAGTGACGTCGAAGGATCCACCGAGAACCGGCCGCTGATCGAAGACATCCGCCTGCTCGGCCGCCTGCTGGGCTCGGTGGTGCGTGAGAACGAGGGGCAAAAGGTGTTCGACACGGTCGAAGAGATCCGTCAGCTCTCCGTCGCCGTTCGCCTCGAGAAAGACACCCGGGCCGGCAAGAAGCTCGACGCCTTGCTCAGCAAGTTGAGCGACGACACCGCGGCCAGCGTGATTCGCGCCTTCAGCTACTTCTCGTTCCTGGCGAACATCGCCGAAGACCGGCACACCGCGCGGCGGCGCGAGGCGCGTGAACTCTCGGGTCAAGCCGATGAGAACACGCTGGCCCCCACCGTGGCCCGGCTCGCGCGCAACGGGGTGACGCCGGAGCGCATCGAAGAGCTGCTCCAACATGCGATCATCTCGCCCGTGCTGACGGCGCACCCCACCGAAGTGCAGCGCCGCAGTATCCTCGACGCCGCGCGCGCGATCGCTGAGCTGGTGGCGCAGCGCGACCTGCCCCTCACCCCACGCCAACTGGCCCAGAACGAAGCCGCGCTCGCTGGCCGTATCGTGCAGCTCTGGCAGACCCGAATGATCCGCACCTCGCGGCTCTCGGTGGCCGACGAGATCGAGAACGCGCTCTCGTATTACCAATCGACCTTCCTGACCCAGGTGCCGAAGCTGTACGCCGAGCTCGAGGCGTTGCTTCCCGGCAGGCAGCTCGCGCCGTTTCTGCGCATGGGCAGCTGGATCGGCGGCGATCGCGACGGCAACCCCAACGTCAACGCCGACACCCTGAACCGTGCCTTCTCGCGGCAGACCGAGGTGGCGATTCAGCATTACCTCGATCAGCTCCACCAGCTCGGGGCCGAGCTCTCGATGTCGCTCACCCTGACCCGCGTCTCGCCGGGCCTCTCGAAGCTCGCGAAAGACTCGCCGGATCATTCGGACCACCGCACCGACGAGCCGTATCGCCGCGCGCTCTCGCTCATCTACACGCGCCTTTCGGGCACCTTGCGCGCCTTGACCGGAGCGCAGCCGCTGCGCCGCGAGCTGACAGGCGCAGAGCCCTACACCCTGCCCTCTGAGCTGCTGGCGGATCTCTCCACGGTAGAGCACTCGCTGCTCGAACATCACGGGCGCGCGCTGGTGCAGGTGCGGCTGGCGTCACTGCGCCGGGCCGTGGAGGTCTTCGGCTTCCACCTCGCGACGCTCGACTTGCGTCAGAGCAGCGACAAACACGAAGCCGTGGTGGCCGAGCTGCTCGCCGTCGCGCGCGTGGAAGCCGACTATTCCTCACTCGACGAGAAGCGCCGCCGCAAGCTGCTGCTGCGGCTGCTGTCAGAGACGCGCTCCATTCGGGTGCGGGGCGCTGAGTATTCAGAGCTGACGCGCGAAGAGCTGCGCATCTTCGAGACGGCCGCCGTGCACGCAAGGCAACTGGGTCCCCGCGCGCTCGAACACTGCATCATCTCGCACACCGAAGAGGTCAGTGACCTGCTCGAGGTGCTGCTGCTCCAGAAAGAGACGGGCTTGATGACCGGCACGCTCGACGGCGCCGCGCACGTCGAGATGATCGTGGTGCCGCTCTTCGAGACCATCGGCGACTTGAGGAAAGCCGCGCAGGTGATGAAGGAGTACTTCGCGCTGCCGGGCATCAGCGCGCTGTTGGAGCGGTCCGCAGGCGAGCAGGAGATCATGCTCGGCTACTCCGACAGCAACAAAGACGGCGGCGTGTTCACCAGCAACTGGGAGCTGTACCGCGCAGAGCTCGCCTTGCGAGCGCTGTTCGGCGCGATGAAGACGCCGCTGCGCATGCGCCTCTTTCATGGCCGCGGAGGCACGGTGGGCCGCGGCGGAGGGCCGAGCCACGAGGCGATCCTCGCGCAGCCCACCGGCACCGTGGGTGGCCAGTTTCGTCTCACCGAACAGGGCGAGGTGATCGCCTCGAAGTACGCGCACGCAGAGAACGGCCGGCACAACCTGGAGCTCATCGTGGCCGGCGTCCTCGAGGCGACGCTGGGCGCCCACGGCCCCGAAGCCCCCAAAGAGTTCCTGGAGGCCGCCGAAGCGCTCTCGAAGGCAGGCATGAAGGCCTATCGCTCGTTGGTCTACGAGACGCCCGGCTTCGTCGACACCTTCTACGAAGCGACGCCCATCGCCGAGATCGCCGAGCTGAACATCGGCTCGCGCCCCGCAGCGCGAAAGAAGACCCGGGCCATCGAAGACCTGCGCGCCATTCCGTGGTCGTTCAGCTGGGGCCAGTGCCGCGTCAGCCTGCCGGGGTGGTACGGCTTCGGTTCGGCGGTCAGCTCGTATCTGGGCGGCGGCAACAAGAAGAAGAGGCTCGAGCTGCTGCGGCGCATGGCCACCGGGTGGCGCTTCTTCGGTGCGCTGTTGTCGAACCTCGACATGGTGATGGCCAAGAGCGACCTGGGAATCGCGGCCCGCTACGCCACGCTCGTCAACGACAAGAAAGCCAGCCGCGAAATATTCGGGCGCATTCACGAAGAGTGGCAGCGCACCACCGAGGCGCTGGCGGCCATCACCGGGCAGACCACCCGGCTGGCGACCAACCCCGCACTCGCGCTGTCTTTGAAGTACCGCTTCCCGTACATCGACCCGCTCAACTACCTGCAGGTCGAGCTGCTGCGAAGGTTACGCAAGGGCTCGAAGCAGCCGGTGAGCGACCGGGTCAAACGGGCGATTCACATCAGCATCAACGGCGTGGCTGCCGGGCTCAGGAACAGCGGGTGATGCGAACCAGCTGAGCAGCTCCGACAGGCCGGTGATGATCAGCCTGCGCGCGCGAGCTGCTCGATGAGCAAAGGCAGCAGCTCACCTGCCCGGGCTTCGAGCTTCACGGTCGCGTCTGCGTCGGCGCGGGTGGGGCCCAAGTTCAGCACCGCGATGGGTTGGCCGCGCTCTTTTGCGCGCAAGACGAAGCGGTAGCCCGAAAACACCGTCAACGAGCTGCCCACCACGAACAACGCCTCGGCGTCATCGAGCAACGCGAAGGCGGTCTCCACGCGCGGCCTGGGCACCGAGTCACCGAAGAAGACCACGTCGGGTTTGAGCACGCCGCCGCACGCGCAGGGGCGCACCACGAAGTCCTTCACCACTTCATCGGGGAGATCCGCGTCGCCGTCGGCGAAGAGGGTGTAGCTCCAGGCCAGCGCGCTGGGATTGTCGGCCTCCAGCGTCTCCTGGAGCGTGTCGCGATCGATGCGGGTGGGGCATGAAAGACACAGCACCTCAGCCAGCGCGCCGTGCAGTTCCACCACGTCGCCGTGCCCCGCCTTCTGGTGGAGCCGGTCGACGTTCTGGGTGATGAGGCCGCTCGCCGCGCGCCACTTCGCCAGCGCGAGGTGGGCGGCGTTGGGCTCGAAGTTTCGGAAGCGGGGCCAACCGAGCATCGAGCGGGCCCAGTAGCGGGCGCGGGTGTGGGGCTGCTCGAGGAAGTCGCGGTGTTGAATGGGCGGGCGTCTTCGAGGGGGCGCGGTGGGCCCGCGGTAGTCGGGGATGCCCGACTCGGTGCTGATGCCTGCACCGGTGAGCACACAGACCCGCTTGCCTCGCAGCAACTCCACCAGAGCGTCCACGCGGGTGGCTTTAACGCGTTACCGCCCGCGGCGCAGCGAAGTGCCTCGTGCCGAATTTTCAGCGAGGAGTAAGAGGGCTTTCATGACGCGCGCCATCTCACTGGGAGTTCTTGCAGGGGGCATTGCGCTCACCGTCTACGGCGTCAACGCGTCGAACTCGTTCGGCTCGGAGGTGAGCAAGGTCTTCACCGGCAATCCGACCGACCGCGCGATGTGGCTGATGGGCGTGGGCATCGCGATGATCGTCGCCGGCGCTGCGAGCCTCTTCGTGGGCATGAAGAAGCGCTGATCGTTGTAGGAACCGGTGCGGTGCCGACCGCTTCGAGATGGGCAGCTGCCGCGGGTCTCTTCGCGTTCATCGCGTACGCGGCCACGCTGCATCCCGGCATCCCCGGTGGTGACGCAGGTGAGCTGGCGGCAGCGGCGTGCGCAGGTGGGGTCGCGCATCCACCGGGCTATCCGCTCCACGGGCTGTTGTTGCGCGTTTTCGGGCTGTTCGGCCCGAAGCTGACTGCGTTTCATCTGGTGTCGGCCGTCTGCAGTGCGCTCACCGTGGCGCTGCTCGTCGACCTGGTCGCCCAGTGGACGAAGCGGCTCGCGTCGGGGTTGCTGGCGGGCGCCGCGTGGTTTGCCTCACCGCTGGCGTGGCTGTACTCGACCAGCCTCGAGGTGTTCGCGCTCCATGCGCTGCTGGTCACCGCGGTCGCGTGGGCGGTGACGCTCGATTTGAAGAAGGGCACGAAGCAGACGGCGCTCCTGCTCGGCGTGGTCAGTGGCCTTGCGCTGACGCATCATCAGACCGCGCTCTTCGTGGTGGCGCCGCTGTTGCTCGCTCGCATCAATCAGCGCGCTGCGTGGTCGGTCATGTTCGCGGGACTCGCGGTCGGCTGCACCCCGCTGCTGCTGGTACCGCTGTGGAGTGGCACCGACACGCTCTTCTCGTGGGGTGAACAACGTTCGCTCAGCGGCTTCTTCACGCACCTGCTTCGACGCGAGTACGGGACCTTTCAGCTCGCTTCAG
Organism: Archangium sp.; assembly: GCA_043773025.1. Classification (GTDB taxonomy): domain Bacteria; phylum Myxococcota; class Myxococcia; order Myxococcales; family Myxococcaceae; genus Archangium_A. Next base: position 14,240 of record JAYVFP010000036.1, on the reverse strand, counting down.
GTGAGCACAGCGGCACGGGCCTCGGCCGTTTTCTGGCTGCCTTTGCGGAGTTCGAGAGCACGCAGTCGTTCGCGATCGTCGCGGGTCTTTCGCTCTTCGGCCTCTTCCTCGCGCCGCGGAGGTGGCAGGTCACGGGGCTGGCCTGCCTCGCCCTGAGCGTCGGCGTGTTCGGTGCGCTGACCAACCTGCCGCTCGACAACCCGTTGTTCCGCGACGTGGTCTTACGCTTCTTCTTGATGCCGCACTTGATGCTGTGTGCCGCGGCGGGTCTGGCGCTGAGTCGGAGAGACGTTCGGCTTTCGTTGGGTCTAGCCGCGGTGCTGCTCACTCTGGGGTTCGTGCAGCGGCCCGTGCACGACGCGCGCTCGGTGAGGAACTACGGCCTGGCGCTGCTCGAGCAACCCGATGACGCGGTGGTGCTCATTCAGGGCGACCTCATCGGCAACTCGATGCGCGCGTTGCAGGCATGCGAGCAGGTCAAGCCGGGGTTGCGGGTGATCGACCAGCAGTTGCTCAGCTACGACTGGTACACCGCGCGGCTTCGACGCACGAACCCGGAGCTCGTGATTCCTGCGGGCACCCGGTGGCATCCCACTGAGGGTGATGCGTTTCGGCTGCAGGCGATGCTGCTCGCCAATGCGCAGAGGCCGTTGATCGTCTGTGGTGGGTTCAAGCCGGGTGAGCGCATGGAACTGCGCGCCGTGCCGTGGGGGCTGTGTGAGCGGCTGCTCATGCCCGGCGCTCCCTTCGATGCCGAGGCGTGGTTCACGCAGAGCGCGGCGAGGCTGCCTTCGCTGGACTGGACTCGCCGCGAGGCGGCTGCGGGCTCGTGGGAGGAGCGCGTGCGGCGCGATGTCTGGCACGCTCGCGCTCAACGGGGTTTGACTGCGCTGACGTTGGGCATCGAGCAGAAAGACGATGTGACCTGGCTCACGCGCTCGTACGAGATTCTGCGCGAGTGTGCAGAGGCTGATGAGGCGCCGCAGCCCAGCGTGCTCAAGAACCTGGGTATTGCCGCTGGCAGGCTCGGGAAGACCGACGAGATGAAGGCGGCGCTGCGGTGGTACCTGCGTGTTGCTCCCCAGGACGATCCTGAGTTGACGGCCGTGAGGGCACTGGCGCTGTGAAACCTCACCTTGCAACTAATCAACCGATGGAGAACCGGAACGCCGCGCTCTGCCGGTACGTCTCTCCGGGCCGCAACACCGTGCTGGGAAACTCAGGATGGTTGGGCGAATCGGGGAAGTGTTGCGTCTCCAGACACAGGCCCGCGTACTTGCCGTACACGCAGCCACTCTTGCCGTGCAGCGAGCCGTCGAGCTGGTTGCCTGAATAGAACTGAAGACCGGGCTGCGTGGTGGAGACCTCCATCACGCGGCCGCTCAGTGGCTCGTACAGGCGCGCCGCGAGGCCCTTGCCATCGAGCACCCAGCAGTGATCGAAACCCGCGTGCGCCACTTCGAGCTGCGGGTCGCCGCGGGTGAGGCGTGAGCCGATGGTGCGCGCCTTCAGAAAATCCATCGGGGTGCCCTCGACGGCGCGCAGCTCACCGGTCGGCACCAGCGCCGAAGTCACTGGCAGAAAGCGCGAACCGAACACCGTCAGCTCATGACCGAGCACGTCGCCCCGCCCTGCCAGGTTGAAGTACGCGTGCTGCGTGAGGTTCATCACCGTGGGCGCGTCGGTGGTCGCTGAGTAGTCGATGCGCAAGGTGTCGTCGGTCAAGGTGTAGAGCACCTGCGCCTGCACCCGACCGGGGTACCCCTCTTCACCTGCCGGGCTCACGTGCTGAAAGCAGACGTGAGGTGACGCGCCCGAACGTTCTCCGCAGAACGTCCACGGCACCTTGTCGAAGCCGCGCGCGCCACCGTGCAATTGATTGTGACCTTCATTGGCCGGCAGCACGTACTCACGGCCCTCGAGCGTGAAGCGCGCGAAGGCGATGCGGTTGGCATACCGGCCGATCACCGCACCGAAGTAGGGGTGCGCCCCGAAGTACGACTCTGGCGCGTCGAAGCCGAGCGTGACGTCGTGTCGTTCTCCATGGCGGTCGGGCACCTTCAGGCTGAGCAACGTCGCGCCGTAGGCCATCAACTGCGCCTCGAGCCCGTGGTCGTTGTCCAACGTGACGATCTGGTGCGCCTCTGCGCCTTCCCGCGTCGCGGTGTGCCACTGGAGGCCCATGACCGTTCAACTAACAGCGCGGAGCCTGAGGGGGTCGTCACCTCCTCATTGGGAGGGGCTACGTCAGTCCATGCAGCGGCAGCAGCTCCTGTCGCTGAAGGCCCCTGGCGATTCAGGTTCAAGACAACAAGGTGCGCGGCCCCACTCCCACCTTGAACTTCTTCATCCAGCGGGGCCCCCACCAGTTCGCTTTACCGAACAGGCGCATGGTGGCGGGCACCAGCAGCACGCGAATCAACGTCGCGTCGAGCGCGACCGCGATGGCCATGCCCACGCCGACGGCTTGAATGAGCACCACCTTCGCGAGGCCGAACGCGACGAAGACGGCCACCATGATGGCCGCAGCCGAGGTCACCAGCCCCGCGGTCTTCTCGAGCCCTTCACCCACCGCCTGCGCGTTGTCGCCCGTGCGGTCGTATGCCTCGCGCATGCGGGTGAGGATCAGCACCTCGTAGTCCATCGACAAACCAAACAAGACGCAGAACAAGAGCACCGGCAGCGCGGGCTCGAGCGGGTGCGGTTGGATGTTCAGGAAGCCGCCGTGACCTTCCTGGAAGATGAAGACCAGCGCACCGAACGAGCCACCGATTGACAGGAAGTTCATCAGCACCGCTTTGATCGGCAGCAGCACCGAACCCAGCAGCAGGAAAAGCACCAGCAACGTCGCGCTCACCACGAACCCCACCGCGCGCGGCGTGCGGGAAAGCAGGTAGCTCGTGTTGTCCACGTCGAGTGCGCTTTCTCCACCGACGAGCAAGGTGCCGTCGCCGACCGAACGATTCGCGCGGATGGCTTTGACGATCGCCCGCGCCTCGTCGCTGTCAGGCGTTGCAGCCGAGATGCCTTGCAGGAACACCACCGAGCCTTTGGAGAACGCCTGCTTCGCGCCTTCAATCAACGGCACCTGCTGCGGCGGTGGATCGCTGAACAGACCCTGGTACAGCTCGCGTGAGAGCCGTGGATCTCCGAACACCGGGCTGTTCACCTTGCGTACGCCTGGCAGCTCACTGATTCGTTTCGACAGGTCGTGCAGCGCTCCGATGCGCTCTGGCGTGAACGGCGTGCCCGACGGGAAGAAGACCGGCACGTTGAAGTGCGTCTGCGCTTCGTCGGGAAATTGTTCACCCAGGAGCTGGAAACCGCGCGCGGCCTCGAGACCCGCAGGCAACACGCGCACGTCTGACGCCGCCAGGCGAAGCCGCGTGAAGGGTGACGCGAGCAGCAACAACACGCCCAACGTCGGCACCAACACCAGCACCGGCCTGCGCATCACCGCCATCGCGACGCGGTGCCACACGCCTTCGCGCATCTTCAGTCTGGGCAAAGGCAACGCGAGCGCGTGGATTCGTTTCCCGAGCACGGCGAGCAACGCAGGCAACGTGGTGAGCGCGAAGAGCGCTGCGAGCGCGACGACGATCGCTCCGCCCACGCCCATCGTCATCAGGTACGAGCCGTCGAAGAAGAGCAGGCCGGCCAAACCCGAACACACCGCGAGCGCCGAGAAGGCGACCACCCGGCCCGCGTGATCCACCGCGCGCACGAGCGCTTCACGGAAGTCGTGACCCGCGGCGAGCTCCTCCCGATAGCGGGCCACGGTGAACAACGAGTAGTCGATCGCCACGCCGAGCCCGATGAGCGAGCAGACATTGATGGTGTACTGCGAGACGTCGGTGACGTGCGAGAGCGCGAGCACCACGGCGATGCCACCGAGTACGGCGAGCCCTCCGACCACCACCGGCAGCAGCGCCGCGATGACCGTGCGGAAGACGAGAAGCAACACGATGAGCGCCAGTGGAAATGAGACCAACTCTGCGAGCAGCAGGTCTTTCTCGAGTTGAACATTGAGATCCGTCTGAAAGGCCGCCTGCCCCGTGGCCAACACCTCGAGCTCATCGCTGCGCACCAATTGACGCACGCGTGGATACGCAGCCAAGGCCTGCTTGAGGTCGCCCGCCATCGTGACGAGCGCGTAGGCGGTGCGGCCTTCTTCATTGACGCGCGTGGCAGCGAGGCGCGGATCGAGCTCAGAAGGAAGCTCGACGCTGGAGACCGCGGCGTCCGTACGAAGCGGCTCGAGCGCAGCGGCCATCACGCGGGTGAACTCCGGTGCGCTGGGCGCCAGGGTCTTCGAGCGAAACAAGAACACCACCGTGTTCTCCGCTCGCCGGCCCACCACGCTCGCGATGAGCGCGTCGGCCTGCCCGGCCTCCAGACCCGTGATGGTGGCGCCACTCATTTTCCCGCCGACCAACAGCGAGGCTACCGACGCCAGGAGCAACACGGCCGTGAAGGCGAGCACCAGCCAATGGCGGCGAAACGCAAAATCTCCCAGGGCTCGGAACATGAGGCGTGCACAGGCAAGAACGGGTCCGCGCGCAGGAACGCCTCACTGCTACGGGTTCGCGTCGAGACCTGGCGGAAATAGGAATCGAATTCCATCACCGGTCTCCCCGAGCCAAAGTCGAGGGGCACTTGCAGTGCGAAGGAGAGGCAATCCCTCGACTGCGCTCGATGGTCAGGGCTTCGGGGGCGCGACGTGTTCCGTGTAGCCGGGGTCGCGGTGGTTCAAGTCGGGGTTGTGCGCGTCCCAGCACTGGTGCGTGCAAAAGGTCAGGGCCAACCGTTTGCGATTGCACGTAGAGACCGTGCACTTCACGTACGGTGCTCCAAAGGCGATGGGCTTCTTGCAGACGTTGCACTTGCCCCAGTTGCTCGTGTCGGCCGTCATGGTGAAAGCGTAGCAGGCCCCGCAATCCGACTCAGGTGGCCATCATGGCTCGCAGCTTTTCGGTGAGGGGCACCCGCACGGGGTTGCGCTGCCCGTCGATGCAGACCATCTCGATGCTCGCGTCGACCAGCAGCCGGCCGTCGCTCTTGCGAATCGCCTTCTGGTCGAACACCACCCGGTACTCGCTCTCGAGCCTCGCCACGGAGTGGATCTCGACGAGATCGCCGAACACCGCGCCCTCTTTGAACTGCTGCGTGGCCTTGTAGACGACGAAGCCCTTCTGCTCCTCGCGCCACATGCGCACCAGCTCACCTGCGCCGAGCACGTGCTCCCGGGCCCGCTCGAAAAAGCGCAAATAGTTCGCGTGGTACACGACACCGGAGAAGTCGGTGTCCTCGTAATAAATCTGCACTTCGAACAGGTGGGCCATCGAACCGACGCTCTAGCACCGGGCACACCACTTGCTCGGCTCGCTCTTCTTCGCGCTGCAAGTGCCCCCTCGACTTTGGCTCGGGGAGACCGGTCATGGAACCCGATTCCTATTTCGGCCGGTTCCGTTCGTGCCGAGCGGAGTCGAGGCACCTCTTCTCAGTGGGCTACTTCGCCTCTTCGAACACGAGAGCCGCGGTCTTGGCAGTGGCGCTCTTCACCAACCACCCCTCGAGCTTCTCGAGGTCATCGGTCGCGAGCACCTCGGTCTTCCGCTGGGCGTCCACGATCAGGCCGCGCGCCGACAGCAGCGAGATCACGCTCTGCGCGGTCGCCTTCGCCTTCTCCCTCTTCACCTTCTCCGCGGTCTCTTCAGCCGGCGTCTTGTGCGTGCGCAGCTTCTCACCCGTCGCCGCAGCGAGCGCCTTGTACCAACTCTCCGGATACCCGGGATGCGTCACCTTCCCCTGTGCATCCTTCACGTTGCCGTCGAGGTACTTGTAGAGCAGCTCTTTCGAGAGCTCCTTCCACCGCGCGACCACCTCGTCGCCGGCCGCCATCGAGTACCGCGTGAGGTATTCACGCGCGAGCCGCGGTGACTGCTTGTGCAGCGCGAGCGCCGCTGCATCAACGTCGGCCTGCGCGCCGAGGTACTTCGACTCGAGCTGCTGCTGCGCCTTCGTCACCTCGCGGATCATCTCGCTGTAACGAAGGTACGAGAAGTTCGAGACCTGGTTGAACACCCAGAACGCCGAGTCCCACGTCACGTTGTGGAACGACCCGGTGCCCACCGCGAACGGCTTCGAGACGTCGGTGCTGCCCGCGTAGACCGGGAAGTAGACCGTGGCCGAGGTGTCATCGACGCCGAACCACAACACCCCGCCGATCGCGTTGGGCAACCAACTGCGCGACTGTGAGACGAACGAGAAACCCGTCTGCTGCGTGGAGACCGCGCGCTCGTTGAGGAACTCCTTGTCGTCGACTTTCCAGGTGAGCGGGCGCCAGCGGTACGGCAACCCGTACGGACCGGCTCCGACATCTTTACTCATGTCCAGCGGCGTGCCTTCGAAGTGATCGCGCATGAAGCCCATCACGTCGGTGACGGTGAGCTTGCGGTCGGGCTTGATCCACAACGGCAGCGGGGCTGAGCTGTCGTCAGAGCCTTCCACCCAGCCCAGCGGCAGCTCGTTCTTCGGCGCCGCGCGGCGGAACATGCACCACACGCGGCTGTCGCAGAACCTTCGCGCACCGAAGTCGGTGGGGTTGTACGTCTCGGCGAAGGAGAAGTCGGCGTCCTTGCCGGTGAACCAACCCTTCGCGCGCGCGAAGGAGATCACGTCGGGCCCGTAGAGCGTGTCGGAAGGCGAGTTGAGCGGGAACTGGCGAATGCGCGCCGCGTTCGCGTGGCCCGTGATGAACCCGTCGGGCACCTTGCGTGCGACCCAGAGCACGCCCTTCTGACCTGGGCCCTTGCCGATGAACTCGAACAGCCAGACCTCGTTGGGGTCGGCGATGGAAAAGGATTCTCCGCTGCTGTGGTACCCGTACTTGGTGGTCAGGTCGGTGATGACCTTGATGGCTTCACGCGCCGTCTTCGCGCGCTGCAGGGCGAGGTACATGAGGCTGCCGTAGTCGACCGTGCCTCCCGGGTTCTCCAGCTCACTGCGCCCGCCCCAGGTGGTCTCGGCGATCGCCAACTGATGCTCGTTCATGTTGCCGACCACGCTGTACGTCTGCGGTACTTCGTCGATCTGGCCCAGCAGCTTGCCGGTGTCCCACTCGATGACGTCGCGCTTGGCGCCGGGCGCGTGGAGGGCCGCGGGGAAGAAGTAGAGCTCGCCGTAGAGCTCGTGCGCATCGGCGGCGTAGGTGATGAGGGTCGAGCCGTCGGCGCTGGCGCCTTTGGAGATGAGGAAGTTGGTGCAGGCGTCGGCGGGGCGCGCAGAGGCCAGGGTGATGGCGACCAGCAAACAGATGAGCGTCTTCATGCTGCGGGGGGTTAGCACATTCAAAAAACCTTCCTGCGACGCCGAGATTGCTTCAGCGCGCCGCGGGCGGTCTCGAAGGTCTTCTTCACACGCGAAGGCGTCAGCTCTTCAGCACCCTTCACGGGAAAACTGCTGCGCGTGGTTGTTGACCTGCATGTCGAGCGCGCCCCACTTCGCCACGACCCGTTCGACCGCCCTGTGGCAGTTCGCCGCTGAGGCGAGTTCGGTGCGAATGGCGAGAAACTGCACGCCCTCGTCTTGCCCGGGCTGGCAACGCTCAGACTGCGCGGGCATCGTCTTCTTTTTGTTCGGCATGGGTGATTCCCCTCGAAATTCGCGAGAAATTGCATCGCCCATTCCACGAAGCATTTCCCTGCCCGTGCGTGGGATCACGTGGTTGCTGGCACGCCAAATGCTCACTTTCGGCCCGAGGTGACATCGGCCGAGGCACGGGGCCTGCCGACTGCCACCCGCACTCGAAATCAAACCGGAGCAAGAACCATGAGACGTTCATCAGCGCTGAAAATGAGTTTGGTGGGGGCCGTTGTGGCTCTCGGAGTCTTTGCGGCCGACGACAGCCGCACGAAGGACATGAACAAGGGCAAGGCGGATGCTTCGTTCGTTCAGGAAGCCGCCTTGTCCAGCGTCAACGAAGTGAAGATCTCGGAACTGGCCGTCAGTCAGAGCACCAACCCTTCGGTCAAAGAGTTGGCTCAACAGATGATCGATGACCACACGAAGGCGTTCGACTCTCTGAAGGAGATCGCCGGCAACAAGGGCATCGTGCTTCCCATCGAGTCTATCGGCGCGAGTGGGACCACGGGCTCGATGGGCAGCGGCTCCACCGGGAGCGGCGACTCGAACACCGGCACGACGTTCGGCGGGGGCCTCGGCAGCAGCGGCAACACGGGTTCGATGGGCGGCACGGGCGCGACCGGCTCGGTGGGTTCCACGACGGGGAGCGGCACGGGCAGCGACGCGCCCGGTTCGGTTGGCTCGACTGGCACCACCACCGGTGCTGATCCGACCGTGACGGCAACGCCTCCCAGCGTGGGCGACCCGGCAGCGAGCGGTGAGCGCATGGGCGCAGGTGACCGCATGAACACCGGCGCGACGAAGACCTACGGTGCGCTGCCTCGCCCGATGCAGAAGAAGTACGACGATCTCGCTAAGCTGACCGGCGACCGCTTCGACCGCCAGTACCTCGGCAACATCATCGAGAACCACAAGAAGTCGATCAAGCTGTTCGAGCGTGAGTCGAAGAGCGGTGAAGACGCCGAGTGGAAGTCGTGGGCCACCAACACGCTCCCGACCCTCAAGCACCACCTCGACATGGCGCAGTCGGTCGAGCGCGAAGTGAAGAACCGCCGCACTGGCAGCATGTAATCAGTGAGGCTTTTCGGGCCCGGGGTGTGAGCCATCAGTCACGATGGCCGCACCCCGGGCCCACTCATGTCGGCGTTGAGCCTGGTCACCCTCCCCCTGCGAAGCGGGGAGAGGGTGACCAATTGATTTCAGTGAGGAGCCGACGGAGCGGGCGGCCGCGGTTCTTCGCGCTCAGGCCGCCGCGGCGCTGACTCGGGAGGCAGCTCAATCTTCTTCAGGTCCTCCACCGCCGGCCCCTGCAGCACGGCCCCTTCCACATCGAAGCGCGACCCGTGACACGGGCAGTCCCACGTTTTTTCAGCGTTGTTGAAGTGCACATGACACCCCATGTGCGGACACACCGAGCTGACCGCGTGCACCTCATTGTCGTGCCCGCGATACACGGCGACGCGTTTGCCATCGACGCTCACCAGCTTGCCTTCACCGCGGCTGACCTGCCCCACTGACTTCGCCTCGGCCGGCGCCACCGCATCGCGTACGAGGTACGAGGGAAAGTCGACGTTCTCGCTGATGAACGACTTGATCGACTCGAGTGGCGTGAAGCGGGTGGCCTCGAACTGCTCCGCGATCGCCGAGCGCTGGCCCATGCAGGCCTCGGCGAGCAGCCTGCCGGCGACCGTACCCAGCGTCAGCCCATTGCCATCGAAGCCGGTCGCCACGAACACCCGCTTCGACGCAGCGTTGCGGCCGATCATCGGCAGACCGTCAGCCGGCTTGATGATCTGCGACGACCACGCGTGCTCGACGTCGACCCCCAGGCGTTTCGCATAAGCCGAGATGCGGTCGAACGCCCCTTCGGTGTCCGACTCCTGCCCTGTCTTGTGATCTTCACCGCCGACGATGAGGTGCGGCTGCCCATCGACCTCGATGTTGCGAATGTAGTGATACGGATCATCCATGTCCCAGAAGAGGCCCTCGAGGGGGAGCGTGCTGGGGCCCGACACCACGTAGGATTGGTAGCGCGCCAGCCGGGTCTGAAACCACAACCAGTTCAGCGGCGAGTGCGTGGCCATCACCACCCGATCCGCGGTCGCCCAGCCGCCGTGCGCGAAGGTGATGCGGCAGGGTTTACCGTCCTCGATGTTGATGACGCGGCTCTCTTCGAAGATCTGGCAGCTCTCCGTGGGAATGGCTGCCGCCAGGCCCAGCAGCCACGCGCGCGGGTGAAACCGGGCCTGCATGGGAAACTCGAGCGCGCCGGTCACGGCGAAGGGCAATGAGAGCGGCTGCTCGGCCCACCGCACGGGCATGCCCACGCGCGCACACGCAAGCTGTTCTTCAGACAGCTCGTCGGCCTGCTCGTCGGTCTGGGCGAACAAGTAGCCGGGCACCCGTTTGAAGTCGCAGTCGATCTGCTCTTCTCGGGCGGTGCGCTCGATGAAGTCGATGGCGCCGCGGTTGGCCTGGGCTATCTCACGCGTGGCCTCTTCCCCGCGGTGGCTCAGAATCTGGTGGTAGCGCAGGTCGAGCACCTCGGTGAGGTGAGCGCTGGTGCGGCCCGTGGCGCCGCTGCCCACCTGGTGCGCTTCGAAGACCGCCACCGACACGCCGGAGCGCGCCAGCAGCCACGCACAGGTGATGCCCGTGATGCCCGCGCCGATCACCGCGACATCCCAGTGCCGGCCCTGGCCCATGTGCCGGGCGTAGAAATCTTTTCGGGGAAAATTCATCCACAGCGGTTCGGTCGCTTCCATGCGCCCTCTTGGTCAAAACGGGTTGATCCACGCACTCGTGCAGCCCACAGGCCACGGTGTGCCGCTCGACCTGCGTTTCCGCTGCGCGGGATTTGCCGCTGGAACCGGTGACCTGATCACGAAAAGTGAGGCAGGCGATCACACCGCCAGTCAGGTGAAGGGCGCATCGCGGTTTCTCGCCACACCTCACGGCCCTCGAACGGGGCTCACACGGGCGGGGAGGTTTGGCACTCACCTTGCTCAACCCCCCCCGGAGTTCACCCCTCGTCATCGGAGGTTTTATGAGCCTGATCGCAATTATCGTGGTTGGTTTTATCGCTGGTCTGATCGCACGCGCCCTGATGCCAGGGGATCAGTCGATGAGTCTGATCCTCACGACTGTCCTGGGCATCGTCGGCTCGTTCGTCGGCGGCTTCGTCGGCAACTTCATCTACAACCGCGGGGGCAACTTCCTCGACTTTCACCCGACCGGGCTGCTGTTCTCAGTCATCGGCTCGTTGGTGGTGCTCGGCGTGGTGATGATGACGCGAGGCCGAGGCGGCCGGCCGCTCACTCGCTGAGCAGACCTGCTGCTTGACCGACCCCGGGTGAGGCTTTAGCGGCCTCGCCCGGGGCTCTGTGCGTTGGTGCCCGTCGCCTTGAACACCTTTTCGATCGACAGCCCCAGCTTACGCACGGTCTCACGATCGGGGTAGCCGGTGCGCGCGCCCTCCTGGTCACCTTGAAACTTCCGCAGGGCCGCCGAGGTCTCGGGGTCGAGCTTGCCCGTCTGGTGATCCGCTGCCAGGTAGCCCCGCTGCGACAGCGCGTCTTGAATCAACCGCGGCCCAGCAGGGTTCATCAGCGCGTCGGCTGAGGTGGAGAGCTCGGGGCGCCCCTCTTCTGCAGGCGGCCGCGTATCAGCCTTGTCCTTCTGGGCCTTCTGCTCTTCCGGGGTCTTCGGTTCAGCCTTCGCACCCGGCGACCTGGCTTCCTGCTTTTCCCGCTTCTCTTCCTGCTTCGGTGTTTCGTCGGTGGCCTCTTCTTTCTGTTTGGTGTGAATGCAACCGACAGTGACCAGCGCCGCCGCCAGAATCATCTTCTTCATGGTGCTCCCCCCGTTGTTCTTCAGTCAGTTGCGCCCCGGCGCCGCCTTGGGCGTGTCCTTCTCGTCCAACCCCTCGATGACCTGCTTCACCGGGCCATCCTTCGGGTTGGCTTCCGCCATCGGCAGGCGCGCGTAGCTCTCTGAGACGCCGATGACGAAGGCGTTTCGAAGCACGCCGATGACCGCGGGCCACAGCTGGATCTCAGGATTGGTGATGTCACCGCGCAGCGGAATGACGGTGGCCACCGCGTCACGCTGGTCCACGCGGTCGCTGAGCACCTTCACCGCGGCGTCAGCGAGAACGGCCTTCACCGCGTTGCCCAGACCCTTTTTTCCCTGGACCACCTTCACGTTCTTCAAGACCGGCTTCACTCCGCCCCGGAGCTGGCCTGCGCGGCAGTCGAACTCGGCGAAGAGATCGAGCGTGCCTTCGGAGACGCTCAGCCCGGTCTCCGAGGCCATCGTCTTGCTCAGCTCGTTGAGCTCAAAGTTCTGAATGCTGGCGCGGCCCGCAAAGAAGAGCCCCTTGGCGAGTGGATCAGCGGTGAGGAAAGCCGAGAGCTCACCTGAATCTTGAATGGTGCCCGACAGCGCGACCGAGGTCGGCTCGCCCCGCGAGAGCGCAGCGCGGGTGGCCAGGTTCTCCAGCGTGGCGTCGACCTCGTGAATCCAGATGCTCGGAAACTCGGGCTTGGTCTTGTCGGTGAAGAGCAACGCGGCCTCGCGCACCTGCACGCGGTCGACCTTGAGCGGTATGAGCTTCTCCAGCTTCGCGGAGAGATCCGGAATCTTGGGGTCGAGCTGCTGCTCTGTCTCGGCTTTGGCGGCGATGAGGTTCAAGCGGGGCTTGTCGACGTCGATGGTGGCCACCAGGTGCTGGTGCAGCAGCTCGCGCCCGTAGACGCCGACCTGCACGCGCTCCACCATCACGTACGGCAGCTCTTCGCCGCCGGCAGACTGCCGCATCACCTTGAGGCCCTCGAGCACGTAGTTGAGCTTCAAGGGGTTCAACGACGCGTCTTCGAAGGTCACCTTGTAGCGGGGCTCGAAAAGCTTCAGCCGCTCGCGCGTCTGCCACTCCACGAGGGGATCGAGCGCGACGGCGAGAATGACGATGAGGAAGAGCAGAATCACCGGCGGCAGCCAGAACCGCCTTTTTTGAAACCACCTGCGACGGGGCGCCTGCCTCGAAGGCCGGCCGGACAAGGGCACTGAAGGCGCGTCTCGACGCATGGTCTGCTCCTGCGCTGAAGTGAGCTTTGAGGCAGTGCAGAAGCAGGGCCAGCGCGCGGGGCTGAAAAGGCGACAGCACACGTAGCGAAGTGGTGCTGGGTGCCGCGAACTGCCTCACTTACTTCCCTGAAGCGCCATTTCGGGCGGTACGTGCCGTGCAAATCGAGCCCGACATGATGAGACGACTCCAAGTTGTCTGGGAGGTCCTCAACGCGACCCTCACTGCTTTCTCCACTGACCGCGTGGGTACGATGGCCGCGGCCTTGGCCTACTTCACGTTCTTCTCCATCGCGCCGATGATCATCGTGGCCATCGCGGTGGCGGGCCTCTTCTTCGGGCAAGAAGCAGCGCAAGGCGCGCTCAGCACGCACCTCGAGTCCCTCATCGGCAAGGTGAGCGCCGAGGCGGTCGAGGGCCTGGTGCAGAGCGCGAGCGGCAAGAAGTCAGGCGTGCTCGCCACCATCATGGGCACCCTCGCCATCATGTTCGGGGCCACCGGCGTCTTCGCCGAGTTGCAGGAGTCGCTCAACACGGTGTGGAAGGCGCCCGCCCTCAAGATCAACAGGGTGGCCGGCTTCTTCCGCACCCGCTTCCTTTCGTTCGCGGTGGTCCTGGGCGTGGGCTTTCTGCTGCTGGTCTCCTTGATGGCCAGCGTGGCGCTCTCCACGGTCTGCGAGTGGATGGGCCAGTGCGACGCCACCGTCGGCAAGGTGACCGAGCGCCTCGTCTCGTTCGGCATCACCACCGTCTTGTTCGGGTTGATCTTCAAGCTGCTGCCCGACGTGAAGGTCGCCTGGCGGCACGTGTGGCTGGGAGCGGTCGTCACCGCGGTGCTCTTCACCATCGGCAAGTCGATCCTGGGCGCCGTGTTGAGCCAGACCAGCGTGTTGTCGACCTACGGCACCGCGGCCTCGCTCGCGGCGCTGCTGTTGTGGGTGCACTACTCGTCGCTGATTCTGCTGCTGGGCGCAGAGCTCTCGTACGTCATCGCCAGCCGCTCGGTTGCAAAGCCTGAAGAACACGTCGACGCGCCCTGGGCGGAAAGCGCCGAGCCTTCGCACTGAAGCCGAAGCCCGTTCTGTCCGGGCAAAGAAGAACGAAGCCGCGCCACCACGCCGCCCGCTCAGAGCTGAAGGCTGCCAGAGCCGCTGACCGGCAGCGTGAAGTGCGACACCGTGCAGTCGGGCACCAGGCCCACGGGTTGCCCGTAAGATGCGCCGCGCGCTGATTGGAATCGTCTCGCTGGGCCTGGTGGCTGTCGCGCTGATTGGCGTGATGCACACCCCGGCTTTTCGCGCGCTCCTTCATCGGGGGCCTTCATGCCCGGTGGGGGGCGACGTCAGCGCGAGCTCCGTTCAGCGCGAGCTCCGTTCAGCGCGAGCAGACTCGCCGTGCGGCACTGGCTGCGCGGCGAGGTACCGCGCCTGCTCCAGCTCGCGAAGCGTTCGGCTTTGAGCTGGGAAAGGACAACGCGGACCAGCTCGCCGCGTGGAAACGTGAGACCCAGGCGA
>JAYVFP010000035.1:0-19145 GCA_043773025.1 Archangium sp. | reverse complement strand
AGAACAACCGGTCCTCCTGAGCGAAGTCGAAGGAGCACTTCCTCCTCGCGCAGCAAGTGGCATCTCGACTTCGCTCGATGCGAACGGTGCGGGCTGTTCCTTAGGAGCCCAGTCGAGGGGGCACTTTCGCATCGCGCGCAGTTCGAGTCAGGGCTGCGCGGTCGGCCGCTTCAGCTCGCTCCTGGCCGGCCCTGCCTCGTCTTCCTCGTCGAGCTTGGAAGCAGGGCGGGGCGCGGCGGGATCGGAGGCCGGCACAGGAGCCGAAACCTTCTTCTTGCCCCTGCTCCCTCTGCCTTCGGGCGAGGGTCGGGGTGAGGGGCTGGTCACCACGGGAGCAGAGACGGGAACCGGAGCCACCACCGGAGCCACCTTCTGAACCGGAACCGGAGCTTGAACCGCAACCACGGGAACCGGGAGCACACTCAACGTCTGAGACACCTCGAGCCGCCCACCACCCCCCGTGAGCCGCACGTTGGCCGGAGCAAAGCCCTCCTTCTCCAGCCGCAGCTCGAGCGAGGCGCGATTGCCTTGACCCAGCACCTGCTCGAGATCGATAGGCGTCACGCCCAGCTTCTTTCCTTCGACCACCACATCCGCGCCCATCGGCGTCGACTCGACGTGAAACACGAGCTTGGTCGGAGCCGTCGGCTTGACCACCGCCCACGTGCCCAGCACGCCGGCGACCGCTGCCACGAAGAACCCGCCGACCAACAACACCGAAGGCCCGCGCCGCTCTGGAGCGGCCGCCACCATCACCACCGGCGCCTGAGGCGGCAGCGTCACGGGCACTGCCGCTTCGGTCTTCGGCTGCACCTCAGGCTCGAC
The DNA here is from genome assembly GCA_043773025.1 of Archangium sp. Taxonomy (GTDB): domain Bacteria; phylum Myxococcota; class Myxococcia; order Myxococcales; family Myxococcaceae; genus Archangium_A. The sequence continues at coordinate 18,320 of JAYVFP010000035.1, read as the reverse complement.
GTTGCGCGAAGGCACCGAGACGTCTTGCAGCGAGAGCAGCAGCTCGTCCATCGACTGGAAGCGGTCCATCGGCGACTTCGCGAGGCACCGCATCACGATGGCCTGCAACGCCTCGGGCACCGCCTCGAACTTCGAAGGCGCGACCATCGCCGGCACCGGCTCGTGCACGTGCTTGAGGATCACCTCGAGCGCGCCCCCCCCACTGAAGGGCGGCTTGCCGGTGAGCATCTCGAACAGCATGGTGCCCAGCGAGTAGATGTCGCTGCGCGGGTCGGCGCGGTTCTTCTCTCCTTGCTCGGGCGCCATGTACGGCGGGCTGCCCATCAGCATGCCCTGCTGGGTGATCGCACGGCCCTCGAGCTCGTGGCCTTCGACGAACGACTTCACGAGGCCGAAGTCGAGCACCTTGACGAAGTCGGCATCGTCATCCGCGTGGAGCAGCACCACGTTGCCCGGCTTCAGATCGCGGTGCACCACGCCCAGCTCGTGGGCTTCACGCAGCGCGCGCGCCATCTGCTGGCCGATGCTGAGCACGCGGTGCCAGGGCAACGCCCCCTTGGTGAGCAGCTTCTCGAGCGTCTCGCCGTCGAGGTACTCCATGGCGAGAAAGAAGAGGCCGTCACGCGTGCTGCCGTAGTCGAGCACCCGCACCGTGTTGGGGTGATTGAGCTTCGAGGTGAGCGCCGCTTCGACGAGAAAACGCTGCTTGAAGCTCTCGTCCTTGCCGGCGCCGTACCGCGAGTCGAGCAGCTTGATGGCCACCGCGCGGTTGAGCGGCAGCTGCACCGCCCGGTACACCTTGCCCATCGCGCCCTTGCCGATGACCTCGACGATGCGAAAGCGGCCGTCGATGGTCTGACCAATGAGCGGATCAAGAGAGTCGGCATGCACCTCGGCCGTGGTCGACTCTTCGTGTTCGCCTGAGTTGGTGACTTCGGTCATTTAAGGGCTTTTCGAAGAGTACTCCCGTGGCGTGACGACCGGATACTGGAGCAACTGGCACTCGATCGGCCCGTTCCACAAATCAGTGCGCTTGTTGGGCCGGCGGCCGAAGGCGCTCTCGAACGCGGGGTTACCGGCGAGCACCGCCATGCGCCAGCCATTCCACTTTCCCAGTGATTTTCCGAGCATGTGGAAGAACGACTTCATGCCCTTCTGGCCGCCATCGCCGATGCGCTCGCCGTAGGGCGGGTTGGTGATGAGCAGGCCCGCGGGCCCTTCCGGAGGGTCGCTCTTGAGCACGTCGGCTTCTTCGATCTTCACCGCGGTCGACAGCCCGGCGGCGACCACGTTGCGTTTGACGGCGAGCAGCGCGTCTTCGTCGTAGTCGCGGGCGATGAGCTGAAAGGGCAGCGTGCGCTGCTGGGCCACGGCCTCCCGGCGGAGATCGTCGAGCAGCGGCTTGGCCTTGGCGGCGAACTCCGGCCAGTTCTCCAGCGCGAAGTGACGCTTGAGGCCAGGGGCGCGGCGCATCGCCATCCACGCGCCTTCGATGATGAGCGTGCCCGAGCCGCACATGGGGTCAGCCAGCGGCTCTTCGCCGGTGTAGCCCGCGGCCATCAAGAGCGCGGCCGCGAGCGTCTCTTTGACCGGCGCGATGGTGGTCTTGATTCGGTAGCCGCGCTTGAAGAGGGGCTCACCACACAGATCGAGTGAGAGCGAGAGCGTGGTCTTGGCGAGGTGAGCGACGACGCTGACGGTGGGATTGTGGCTGTCGACGTCGGGGCGTGAGCCGTACTTCTGGCGCAGGCGATCGACGATGGCGTCCTTCAGCTTGAGCGCGACGAAGCCGGTGTGCGTGTGCTCGGAGTCTTTGAGCGTGGCCTCGACCGCGAAGGTCATCTTGGGGGTCAGCCAGTCTTCCCACGGCACTTGAAGGGCGGCCTCGTAGAGGCCTTCAGCGCCGACCGACTGGAACTCGCCGAGCGGGTAGAGCACGCGCATGGCGATGCGGGAGTGCAGGCAGACGCGGAGGATCTCGTCGAGCGCGGCCATGAAGCGCACGCCCCCGCGGTCCTGACGGATGCGTTTGCAGCCGAAGGTCTCGAGCTCCTGGGCCAGGAAGACCTCGGTGCCACGGGTGCAGGTCGCAAAAATGGGAAGGCGGACGGCCATGCGCGCGCGCTAGCTCAGAATGCACCCACTGTCTCCCTCCTATCCCCCTCTCCCCGAGGGGGAGAGGGTCGGGGAGAGGGCTGTGCTAGGTGGGCGCCTGTGCTGGGCCTCCTCTACGTCCTCGTCATCTACGCCGTCGTCCTCGGTCTCCACCTCGTCGTGCCGGGCCGCTGGGTCGACGGCTACGTGATCGATCCAAAAACCAGCAAACCACTTCGCTACCACCTCAACGGCTTGAGGGTTTTCTTCCTCTCAGTCGCCACCTGGGTGGCGCTCTGTTGGTCTGGGCTCCTCGAGTGGAACGCCTTCTACCTGCACCGCTGGGAGATGCTGTTGAGCGCCTGCGCACTCGGCCTGCTCTTCTCAGCCGCGATCGTCTTCAAAGCCCCGAAGGTCAAAGGCCTGCTGGCCGACTTCTACCTGGGCCGCCTCGACAACCCGCAAGCGCTCGACGGCCGGCTCGACGCGAAGATGTGGCTGTACCTCATCGGCGCGATCATGCTCGCGCTCAACCTCTACTCCTTCGCGGCAGCGCACTTTCTGATGCACCGCGATGACCCGTCACCGGGCGTCTTCGTCTCGACGGCGCTCTTCAGCTTCTTCCTCATCGAGTACCTGAACTTCGAAGAGGTGCACCTCTACACCTACGACTTCATGGCGGAGAAAGTCGGCTTCAAGCTGGGCTGGGGCTGCCTCACTTTTTACCCGTTCTTCTATGCCGTCGGCCTCTGGTCGCAGGCGGACAAGCCCAACCCGCACACGCCGGTGCCCGCGTTGATCGCGTGCGCCGCGCTCTTCTTGACCGGCTGGGGGGTGTCGCGCGGAGCGAACCTGCAGAAGTTTCACTTCAAGCAAGACCCGAAGCGAAAGTTCCTGGGCATCGCGCCCGAAGCGCTCGAAGGCCGCGTGCTGGTGAACGGCTTCTGGGGTCTGTCGCGGCACATCAACTACCTGGGCGAGCTGCTGATGGCCTCGGGCATCACGCTGGCGCTCGGCCACCCCGGCGCGTGGGAGCCGTGGTTGTACCCGCTCTATTACGTGGTGCTGCTCTTCCCCCGGCAGCACTTCGACGACCTGCGCTGCGCTGCGAAGTACGGCCCGTTGTGGGCCGCGTACGTGAAACGCGTGCCGCACAAGATCATCCCCTTCGTCTACTGACTCGTCAGTGCTTTCGGCGCGAACACGAGCAGCTCGCGCCGACCCCTCCGGAAGGTCTCGACCGCTTCACGCAACTGCGGGTAGCCCGCCTTCGCCAGAGCGCCGACGCCGTGAGAGATCTTCCTCCGCAGCTCGACGCCGCGTGGGGTCTTCTTGTAGTTCACCTCGACCTCGAGCCCGTCGAGCTTCACGAAGAGAGGTTTGGGCACCTCGACCAGCTCGAGCCCCTCGGGCACGGTGAGCTCGTAGATCTCTTGCACGTTCTCCTGGTCGACGAAGTGCACGTCGAGGTCGCGCGTCGAGCTCTCGAACAGCCCTTCCCACAGTGGCCGCAGCACCGTGGTGGGCACCAGCCACCGCGGCCCGTCAGCGCTCGCTTCTCTGGGGAAAGAAACCGTCGTCTCCCAACTGCACACCTTCGCGGAGCACTCCTTCCACTTCACGTTCTCGACGTTGGCCAGCGGGCTGACCGTGCTGAAGACACCTTGTTCGCTCTCCCGGCTTTCTTTCGCGGTCGAGCTTCGTTGCCTCTCCGCGTGCACCAGGGCGAGGTGGCCCGTCGCACTGACCGTCACCAGGTCGCTCACCGTGCCATCGGTGTGGAGCTGTGCCCGGTGCGAGACCACGAAGTCAGTCGACGGGGGCGCTGCCTCCACTGCGGTGATCCATCGGCCCACGGTCTGCGCCTCCGTGAGCACGGACTCCGTCTTGAACACGTAGACCTGCGTTCGCTGAAAGTGCTCCGGGAGCTGCCCGTAGCCGCAGTACGCACACGAGGCGTCGAGGGTGACCGCCTGCTCGACCCCGGGCTGCGCGGGAAGGTGAACGAACAGGTGATCGAACTGACTGAGCCGAGGGAAGTCTGAGGCGATTTGCTGTGAGAGCCGCGCCGTGCCGTAGCCCAGCCACACGTCGAGGCCTTCGCGCGCGAGCAAGAACTTCAGCAGCAGGGCGCGCTCGACCACGCTCGCCTTCCCGCTGGCCAGTGCCGAAGAGAGCTTCTCCTCGCGATTCCAGGGAACGCCGCTCGTCGTGGTGCGCTCGACCAGCAGCGCCATCGCCCGCTCCACCTTGCACTTCACGTCGGCACAGCCGCTGACGTTCAGCGGTTCGGTGAGCCCCTGTTCGAGCTTGCCCTCGACAAAGAACGCAACGCCCTTGTTCTCGACCACGTCACTCCACGTGCGCAGCCAGTCGTAGGTGAAGCCAGGCACACGATAGGCCACCGCCCGCCACGCCCAGCGCGGCTCGGTGAAGGTCCAGTGCGGGGAGAAGTCGGCCTTGCGCCGCGGCGGGAGATCGTTGAGCTCGAAGGTGACCTGGTGCCTTCCATCGCCCTTCATGCGCACCGCGATCGGCGCGCCGCCCTTGAACTCGATGGTGCCCATCACCAGCTTCTGCGAGGCGAGGAGCTCGAACTCGTAGTGGCGCACAGGAAAGGGGCCCAGGGTGTCTTGTTCATCTGCGCTGATGAGAAACGGCCACTCTATCGCCCACTGGTACTCGAGCACGCTGCCCACCCGCACGTCAGGGAAGCGAAAGAACTTCGCGTTGAGATCTCGCTCACCCTGACCGCTCCCGTCGCTGAGCAACTGGGTGCCGTCGAAGATTTGCTGGGTGCCATCGGGCTGCACCACCCGCGCGCTGAAGGACGTCAGCGTGCACTTGCCCCACAGGGGAATCTTCACCTCGGCCAGCTCGAAGCCGCCCTCACCCAGCACGGCGGTCACCTCGTGCCGCGTGCTCCTCGTCAGGTCGACGGACTTCGCCATCAGCTCGGTCGAGTCAGAGCGAAAGAGCACCACCGCCGCGTCATCGGGGTACCTGGTCGCATCGAACTTGATCAGCTCGTCTTCGACGAAGTTCGCTTTGCCCGTGGTCGCACAACCGGCGCCGAGCACGGCCAGCAAGAGCAGCGTTCTCATCGTGACGCCTCCGCGGGAAGGCGCAACACGGCCGCGGAATGTTCGGCCTGCAGCACGTCGTTGATGAAGCGATTGGCGTCTGCCAGGCGGGCGACGGGGATGACCCGATTGCGGCGCGTCATCGTGCGTTTCACTTCGAGGCCACCGTCGATCTTCTTCCAACTCGAGCGGTAGGCCCCGTCGGCCGATTCCACTTCGGTGTCCGGGGGCATCGATCTCACCTCCGACCCGGGAGGCAGCTTCAGCGTGAGGCTCGACTCCAGCGTCTCCGCGTAGGGGTACACCACGTTGGTCCGACGCTTCTGCGGCCAGGCGTGGGCCCAGGGCTCGAAGAGCTCAGAGACCCGCAGCAGCGCGTCGCCTTGCGTGCTGCGCGCGAACAACTGACGCACCTCCAGGGTGCCCTCCACCGCCACCAGGTCGACGAAGTCGCCGGTGACGGTCGGCTTCGCGGTGGCCACGTGGGCCGACCGGTTCCACACCTGCGCACCCAACCACTCAGCGAGCTTGCCGGTGCCGGTGAGCAGGCGCTGCTTGACCGGCAGGGCGTTCGCGCCGCGCGTCTCCAGAATGAGGGTGCCTGCTCCGTCACCTCGGCCATCGAGGGTGAGCGTGACGGCCTGCCGCTCGAGGTTGTTCTCAGCGAGGCTCCTGGGCGTCACCTTCAAGCCCACGCCGCCAGCGCGTAGCTCGAGCACGGTCGCTTCTTGATCGTTGGGTGGCAGTTGACCAAAGGGCACGGCGCGCCAGGTCGGGTCGGCGTACACGGTGCCGCCATCGGGGAGATCGACCGCGAGGATCGCGTGGTTGAAGTTCGCGCCCAGCGAGGGGAGCTGAAAGGGCATCGGCGTGCCGGTGTGCGAAAAAATGAGGGTCGGCGCAGAGGACACCCCCGCGATGCGCAGCAGCGTGTGCAAGTAGGTCGCCTTGTCCTTGCAGTCTCCGTAGCGGCCCTTCTGCACCGTCGGTGCGTCATGGGGGATCCACCCGCCGTAGCCGATCTCGATGGCGCAGTACTGAATGCTCCGGCACGCGTATTCGTACAGAGCGCGCGCCTTGGCGCTCGGCTCGTCAGGCACGCCTTCGAGCACTTGCTTGACGGTGCTCTCCAGCTCAGGCGTCACCCGGGCCTGCTCGGCGTACTGCGTGGCCAGCCAGGCAGAGAGGGCTTCAGGGGAAGGAAAGGCCTGCTTCGTCTGACCCTGTTCTTTCCACTCCTCCAGGCGCAACGCGACCAGGGGAACGAGCGCCCAGGCTGGCGGCCCCTGCGGGTCGACGTTCACCGCCGGGAGATCCAGGCGCTCGAAGGTCCACTTCTTCACGTCGCCTTCGACCTCTTCTTTGGGTGCGAAAGGCTTTCCATCGAAGGACTGCACCGTCCAACGGATCACCCAGTCACGCGGCGTGGTGACGATCACGCGGGCCGCCACCACGGGCACTTCGTCACCGAAACGTTCACGCAGCACGAAGGGCTTCACGTCGAGGCGGCGCGTGACGATCTCCGACTCGAAGACCGAACCCACGGGGAGAGGAGGCACGGGGATCTCGACCACGCGGTCATCGGTGAAGAGCACGCTGCCATCGAAGACCGGGCGATCCGACCGCTTCTCGTCGTTGATCGGCTCTTCGGTGCCGTCGGGCTTGACCACCCGGCCACGCATCGACTCGACGTGCGTGAAGGTGCGGCTGTACCAGGCGCGCATCGGCGGCAGCACGGTCGGCTTGAGGATCTTCGCTCGCCATCGCGAGGTGAGGATTACTTGCGGCGCACCCCCGGGCCCCTCTGGCACGTAGCGGGCCAATGTCTCATCGAGGAGCACCACGTACTTCGCGTTCGGATGATCCTTCGCGGTGGGCAACGTCTTGACCTCCAACGTCGCGAACCCGCTGGCACAGCCCCACCACGACACCGCCACCACCAGCCAGCCTTTGCGCATGGAGGCGGAGAGTACACGCCGTTCGCATCGAGCACAGTCGAGACGCCACTTCACCGTTCACCCCGAGGTGGGTGCCTCACATGCTGGCGCTGCCCGGCATCTGGCCGATCGGCCTGACCAACACGTCACGCGGCTTGGCGCCGTCGGCCGCACCGACCAGCCCTTCGCGCTCCATGCGTTCGATCATGCGCGCCGAGCGGTTGTAGCCAATGCGCATCTTGCGCTGGAGCATCGAGATGCTGACCTGCCGCATCTCTGAGACGATCGCGATGGCCTGGTCGTACAGCTCGTCGGACAAATCGTCTTCGGGGCTCTGGCCATCACCGTCGTCTTCGCGCGGCTTCAAGATGTTCTCGTCGTAGACCGGCGTGCCCTGCGCCTTGAGGTGATCGACCACCTTCTTGATCTCGGCCTCCGACACGAAGCAACCGTGCACGCGCTGAAGGTGCGCGCTGGTGGGCGGCATGATGAGCATGTCGCCCATGCCGAGCAGCGCTTCGGCGCCGACCGTGCCCAGAATGGTCATCGAGTCGGGCTTGCTGCGCAGCATGAAGCTGATGCGCGTGGGGAAGTTCGCCTTGATGATGCCGGTGACGACGTCGGTCGACGGGCGCTGGGTGGCGACCATCAGGTGAATGCCGGCGGCGCGCGCCATCTGCGCGAGGCGGGCGATCGACGTCTCGACTTCTTTCGAGGCGACCATCATGAGGTCGGCGAGCTCGTCGATGACCACGATGATGTACGGCAGCTTCTTGAGCTCCTGCTCGCTCTCGGCCTCGACCGCGGCCCTCTCGGTGGCCGCCATCGCCAGGGCAGCAGCTTCCTGCTCCGACTCGCTGATGGCTTGATCGTCGACCCGAATCTCGCCTTCCTTGGCGAGCGCCTCGACCTCGGCGGCGATCTCCTCGCGCGGATCTTCGGGCTCGTCTTTCGGCACCGCCACGCCCAGCTCGAGGCCGGCGGGGGAGGCCGCTGCTTCGAGCGCGTTCGCTTCGGTGGCCGGCGCGTTGCCCGACTCACCCGCGACGTCGACGATCAACATGCGCTTCTTCTTCTTCACCTCGACCGGCGCGGCTTCGATGGGGAGAAGTTCGGCATGCGCTTCGACCACCTTCGACTCGATGACCGGCTTCTCTTCGACCCTGGGGGGCTTGATGACCGTGGGCTTCGCATCGACCACCGTCTTCGAGGCGCGCTTCTTCGCGACCTCGGCTTCGACGTGCGTGTTGTAGCCGGTGATGTTGCGCACCCCCGCTTCGGACAACAGCTTGTAGCGGCGGGTCATCTCGTCGACCGCCCACTGCAGCGCGATCGCCGCCTTCCGCGGGTCGGTCACGACGGGCAGCAGCAGGTGCGGAATGCCCTCGTACACCGAGAGCTCGAGCATCTTGGGATCCACCATGATGAAGCGCACCTCTTCGGGCGTGCTCTTCATGAGGATCGACATGATCATCGCGTTGACGCTCACCGACTTACCCGAGCCGGTGGTGCCTGCCATCAGCAGGTGAGGCGCCTTGGCGAGGTCCAGGATGTACGGCGTGCCTTCGATGTCCTTGCCCAGGCACATCGTGAGGCGCGTGTTCGATTTCTGGAACGCGTCCTGCTCGGCGATCTCCTTGAGGAAGACCATCTCGCGATCCTTGTTGGGCACCTCGACGCCGACCACGCCCTTGCCGGGAATGGGCGCGACGATGCGCACGCGCATGGCTTCCATCGCCATCGCCAGGTCGTCGGCGAGCGACGCGATGCGGCTGATCTTCACGCCGGGCGCGGGCTTGAACTCGTACATGGTGACCACGGGGCCGGGGCGGATCTCCACCACTTCGCCGTCGATGCCGAAGTCGCGCAGCTTCGCGGTCAGGCGCTCAGCGGTCTCGAGGTAGGTGCTCTTGTCGACCGCGGTGCGCTCCTTGCGGTGCACCTCGAGCAGCTCGAGCGGAGGCACTTCGAAGTTCGAGCGGCCCTTGGTGAAGACGAAGTCTTCTCGGCGGGTCGGCTTGGGCGGCGCCTTGGGCTCGACGATCAACGGCAGGCGGGCCAGCGCGGTGGCACCGGCGGGGGCGAGCGCTGCGGGCGCAGCGATGACAGGCATCGCCGGAACAGCCGCCAGCGGGGCGAGCTTCGGTGAAGAGACGAGCGACTCCACCGGGGGCGGAGGCGGGGCGGCAGGCGCCTCGATGATGTTCGGCACGCGCCGGGGCGGCGGCACCGACTGCAGCAGCTCGGAAGGCAGGGGCGGCGACGAAGGCTGCGCGCTGCTCGCAGGGCCGAAGTTGAGCGCCGAGGCCCACGCGGGGTCGCCGTTGTTCGCGTGGAGTGAAGGCTGCTGCGCCATCGACGGCGGGGGTAAACTCTGCTGCGCCCCGTTGAGAATGCCAGGCGCCAGCGCGGCTGCGTTCTCCTTGCGTTGATCCTTCTGGTTGGCGCGCGCGGTCTTGAGCGCCTCGCGGGCCAGCCGGGCGGCCTCGAGCTGCACCAGCGCCTTCTCGCGTTCGGCCTTGAGCCGATCTTTTTCCACCAGGTCTGCGAGCTTGAGGTTCTCCTTGTGCTGCTGCTCCAGCATCGCCTCGTCGGCGGCCGCTTCGGCTTCGTTGGCGGTCGCTTCCAGCTCGGCCAGCTCGGCCTCTTCGGTCTCCAGTTGCGAGAGGAAAGCAACCTCTTCTTCGGCGGCCTTCTCGGCGGCCAGCTTGCGCTCGGCGTAGCCCTGCTTCTGCTTTTCGACGAACGCGAGCCCCCAGACCTTGAGCGCCTCGAAACCCACCAGCGACTTTTCCCAGGCCCAACTGCACAGGCGCAGGAAGGCGAACTGCGTACCCACGATGAAGGCGACCGCGGCGATCGCGCTCACCAGGACCACCGTGCCGACCGTGGAAAAGAGGGCCGTCATCAACCCACCCAGCTCGCGCCCGATGAGACCGCCCGGAGCGTGTGCCCACGAGGCGTCTTCCTTGAACATGAGCTGGCAGAGAATGGCGCCGGCGATCAGCAGCAGGCCCAGGGCGATCGCCTGGGGCCAACGGCGGCGCTCGCGGTCACCCACGAAGAGAATGCCGGCGGCGTAGAGCCCGACCAGGGGCAGCACGAAGGCGCAGATGCCCAGCAGTCCCCGCACGGCTTCGGCGAGGGCGTGACCGACCGGCCCCACCGCGTTGCGAAAGCCGGGCCCGAGCCGGTCGTGAGCGTCGAACGTGGCCACGGCCAGCAGCGACATCACGGAGAACGCCAACAGGGCGACGCCCACGATGGCCCGTCGACCCGTGCCCGAGTGCTGCATCTTCTTCTGCGTGAGCACCTTCCGCCTCGTCGCGATGTCCTGCTTCGAGAGAACGGACTTATCGCCCTTGCGCTTGACCGACATGCTGAGACACCCCTGTAGAAGGCTGATCCACCGGCCACTGTAGGGGGGGGCGGGGAGCCCGCAATTTTTCGGCGGCGATTCAGGCACCTGCCCGCAAGTTCCACGACGGGGACCTCTGGGTGATCTACGGTGCGAGCCACCCATGGACGTCGGTTGTCCCAAATGTCAGACGGAGTACGAGCTCGACGACGCCCGCGTCACCGAGGACGGTGTCACCGTCAAATGCACCACGTGCGGGCACGTGTTCCGGGTCAAGAAGAAGCAGCTGGTGGTGACCCTTCCTTCACGCGGTGACCCGCCGATCGACTTGAGCCACTCCGGGCACAGCTCAGAGCTGCCGCCGGCCCCGCCCAGCCGCGAGTGGAAGCTCAAGCAGCCTTCGGGAAACGTCTTCCCCTGCCGCGATCTGACGATGCTCCAGAAGTGGATCATCGAAGGCAAGGTCTCGCGCGACGACCAGATTTCCCTCAGTGGGGAAACGTGGAAGCGGCTGGGCGACATCCCCGAGTTGGCGAGCTTCTTTCAGATCGTCGACGACGCTTCGAAGATGCGCCTCCTCGAAGCGCAGCAACGCGAATTCAAGAAGCAAGGCGCAGGTCAGCCGCCACTTCCGCCGGGCGCGAGGATCACCGACACCTGGCGTGAAGGGCAGTTCTCTCCCGCGCCGCCCCCTGTCGATCCCGTGCACGAGACGCTGCCGCCCGAGCCGCCCGCCCCGCGCCGCCCTTCGGGTCGCACGCCCGAGGTCGCGCCGCCTGAGCCTGTTTCGAATTCGTCGCCGCCGATCATGCAGACGCTACAGGGCGGCCGGTTCAGCCACCCGCCTGCACCCCCGTTGAACGTCGCGGTGCAGTCGGCCGCCCGTCGTTCGCCTGAGCCCAGTGATGAAGAGCTGCGCCGCGCGGTCGGCAAGAGCGGCGGCAGCGGCAAGTGGATCGCGCTCGTGCTGGCAGGCCTGCTCGTCGGCGGCGGCGTGGGTTGGTACTTCGGCTACTACGAGCCTGAGCAGAACCGGCTGATCGAAGCCCGCGCGACGGAGCAGGCGCGGCTCGACGAAGAAGCCCGCGTGAAGGCGATGACCCCGCCTCCGCAGGTTCCGGTGGAAGTGCTGGACGCGAGCGTGGAAGAAGAAGTCGTCGCCGATGCGGGCGTGGAAGACGCCGGCGTTCCGGACGCAGGTGTTGCCGACGCGGGTGTTCCGGTCATCGACGCCGGGCCGTCCGCCGCACCGCCGGTGGTGGTCGAGCAGAAGAAGAGCTTCGACTGGTACCTGGCGCAGGGCGATCGGCTGCGTGAACGCGACAAACCTGAGGCCGCGCTCGACCTCTACGGCAAGGCCTCCGACCTCAAGCCCGAACGAGTCGAGCCGATCGCCGGGCGGGGTCTGGCGTTGCTCGACATGGGCAATCCGTCGGCGGCCGCTGCGACCTTCGAGACGGCGCTCAAGCAGAACGCGCGCTACGGCCCGGCGATCATGGGCCTGGCCGAGGCGTACCGGATTTTGGGCAAGAACGACAAGGCGGTGGAGTTCTACCAGCGCTACCTCGAGGTGTTGCCCGATGGCTCGGAAGCCGCCGTGGCTCGCAACAGCATCGAACGCCTGAAGAAGTAGCCTCCCTCTCCTTCTGAGAGAGGGTCGGGGTGAGGGCCCAGTGAAACTTAAACTCGACCAGGTTCGTCACGTCGCCAAGCTCGCGCGCCTCTCGCTCTCCGCCGAAGAAGAGACGCAGTTCAGGACTCAACTCTCGGCCGTGCTCGACGCAGTCGACGCGCTCGCGCAGGTGAACACCGAAGGCGTCGCCCCGACCACCTTCGCGACCTTCACCGCCGCGAGGCCCGACGAGGTGCGTGACGAACTGCCCGTCGAAGCGGCCCTGAAGAACGCGCCACAAAGAGAAGGCACCAGCTTCGCGATCCCCAAGGTGATCGAATGATCGCCCAGTCGCTGAGCGAACTGAGCGCGGCCCTCGCCAGGAAAGAGCTCTCTGCCGTCGAAGCCACGAAAGCCTGCCTCGCGCAGATCGCCGCGACCGACGACCAGGTCGGGGCCTTCTTGAAAGTCGACGAGCAGGGAGCGCTGGAGGCCGCGAAGGCCTCAGACGCTCGAAGCACGAGACTCAGCCCCCTCGACGGAGTGCCCCTCGCGCTCAAGGACATGATCCTCACCGCCGGCCTCGAGACGACGGCCGGCAGCAAGATGCTCGCGGGCTTCGTGCCGCCCCACGACGCGACCGTGACCGCCCGCTTGAAGGCCGCCGGGGCCGTGATCCTCGGCAAGACCAACCTCGACGAGTTCGCGATGGGCAGCTCGACCGAGTCGAGCGCCTTCAAGAAGACGCACAACCCCTACGCGCTCGACCGCACGCCTGGGGGAAGCAGCGGCGGTTCGGCGGCCGCGGTCGCCGCGAGGCAGTGTTTCGGCTCGCTGGGCACCGACACGGGCGGCTCGATTCGACAGCCCGCGGCGCTGTGCAACGTGGTGGGGCTCAAGCCGACCTGGGGCCGGGTCTCGCGCAGCGGTGTGGTGGCCTTCGCCAGCTCGCTCGATCAAGTCGGGCCCTTCGGCCGCACGGTGCGTGACGCGGCGTTGCTGCTCCAGGGCATCGCAGGGCGCGATCCCCACGACGCGACCTCGGCCGACGTGGCCGTGCCTGACTTCACCGCGGCACTCGAGAGCGGCGTGCGGGGCCTGAAGATCGGCCTGCCCCGCGAGTACTTCGTCGACGGCATGGATCCCGAGATCGCCGCGGCCATACGCGAAGCCGCGAAGACGTTGGAAGCAGCCGGCGCGCAGGTCAAAGAGATCTCGCTGCCGCACACCCGACACGCGCTCGCCGTCTACTACGTGATCGCGCCTGCCGAGGCGTCGTCGAACCTCGCGCGCTACGACGGTGTCCGCTTCGGTCACCGCACGGAAGGCGCGAAGCAGTTGCTCGAACTCTACCAGCGCTCACGCGCCGAGGGCTTCGGCCCCGAGGTGAAGCGCCGCATCATGCTGGGCACCTTCGCGCTCTCGGCCGGTTATCACGACGCGTATTACGTGAAGGCGCAGCGGGTGCGCACGCTCATCCGCCGCGACTTCGAAGACGCCTTCAAGGACGTCGAGGTAATCCTGAGCGCCGCTTCACCGACCTGCGCCTGGCCGCTGGGCGAAAAGCTCGACGACCCGCTCGCGATGTACCTGATGGATGTGCTCACGCTGCCCTGCAACCTCGCTGGGCTGCCGGGGCTCTCCGTGCCGACCGCGAAGTCGTCGAAGGGGCTTCCCATCGGCGCGCAGTTTCTGGGCCGGCCGTTCGATGAAGTGACCATTCTTCGCGCCGCGCGTGCCCTCGAGTGCGAACGCGACCTGAGCACCTGGAGCCCCACGCCATGACGCCCACCCTCGACCCTGCCGCTTCGCCTGATCAAGGAGTGAAGCTTCGTGGCGCTCTCTGACTTCCAGCCGGTGATTGGTCTCGAGGTGCACGCGCAGTTGCTCACGCACAGCAAGCTGTTCTCGTCTGCGGGCGTCGCGTTCGGTGCTGCGCCCAATACGCACACCACGCCGGTGTGCCTGGGGTTTCCCGGTGCACTGCCGGTGCTCAATGAAAAAGTGGTCGAGCTCGCCTTGCGCGCAGGCCTCGCGCTGGAATGCCGAATCAACGAGCGCAGTGAGTGGTCGCGCAAGCACTACTTCTATCCAGACAGCCCCAAGGGCTATCAGATCACGCAGTACGAGTTTCCCATCTGCGAGTGGGGCGGGATCACGCTCGAGGTCGCCGGTAAGCGGGTGCAGATTCGCCGCATTCACATCGAAGAAGATGCGGGCAAGTCGGTGCACGACGCGGTCGCTGGCCTCACGCTGGTCGATCTGAACCGGGTCGGCACGCCGCTGCTGGAGATCGTCTCAGAGCCAGACCTGCGCAGCGCCGATGAAGCCGTGGAGTACCTCAAGATCCTACGCGACGTGCTCGTCTACGTGGGCGTCAACGACGGCAACCTCGAAGAGGGCAGCTTCCGGTGCGACGCCAACGTGTCGATCATGAAGAAGGGCGCGAAGGAGTACGGCACGCGCTGTGAGCTCAAGAACCTCAACTCGTTCCGCAACATCAAGCTGGCCATCGACGCGGAGATCGCGCGCCACGTAGAGGTCATCGAAGGGGGTGGCTCGATCGTGCAGGAGACCCGGCTCTTCGATGTCGCGCGGGGTGAGACGCGCTCGATGCGCAGCAAGGAAGACGCGCACGACTACCGCTACTTTCCCGAGCCGGATCTCCCGCCGTTGCTGGTGAACGCGGAGCAGGTGGCCCAAGCGAAGGCCTCGTTGCCCGAGCTGCCCCAGGCCCGACGCCGCCGCTACGTCGAGCAGCTGAAGTTGACGGAATACGACGCGGGCGTGCTCACCGCCGATCGCGCGTTCTCAGAGCTCTACGAGCGCTGTCTTGGGCCCGTCGGCGACGCGAAGAAGGTCGCCAACTGGTTCATCGGAGAAGTCTCGAGGCTGCTCAACGAGACCGGCACGCGGCCAGGTGACGTGAAGTTCACGCCGTCACAGTTCGCGGCGCTGCTGCAGTCGATCGAGTCGGGTGAGATCTCGCAGAGCGCGGGCAAAGAAGTGTTCGCCGCCATGTTCGAAAGTGGCGCCGAGCCCAGAGAGGTGATCGCGAGCAAGGGTCTGGCGCAGGTCTCCGATACGGGCGCGCTCGAGAAGGTGGTCGACGAGATCCTCGCGGCCAACCCGAAGAACGTCGACGGGTACCGGGCCGGCAACACCAAGCTGCTCGGCTTCTTCGTGGGCGCGGTGATGAAGTCGATGAAGGGGAAGGGCAACCCGAAGCTCATCAACGCGCTGCTCGAGACGAAGCTGAAGCTCTAACCTCAAGCACTCACCTCAAACGCAAAACCTCCCTCTCCCCGCGGGGGAGAGGGTCGGGGAGAGGGCGGTCGACGCGAACGGTACGAGCCGAACGACCCAATCTCAGCGCGCGTATTCCCGAGAAGTCAGGGTTTGCGCTGCGCGCCGAACCGATATCCCTCGCTCGCAGTTCGTCTCACTCGGGGGAATCACATGCGCTTTCGAATCGCTTCCATCGTGGCGTCGTCCGCACTCACCTTTGCTGCCGTCGCATACGGCGCTCCACCCAAGGAAGGTTCGGCGCCGCCACCGCCCACCTTCACGCTCAAGCCCGTGGTGAAGGGCACCGCACCCGCGCACAAATACACCCAGACGCAGATCACCCGCGGCGAGGCCCTCGTGCGCATTGGCGGCTGCAACGACTGCCACACGCCGATGATGTTCGATGCACAGAGCGGCGTCTCGGTACCGCAGATGAACCGCCTGCTCTCGGGTCATCCGGAAGGTGCGCCTGACCCGCAATCGAAGCTCGCTCCGGGGGATCAAGCCGTGATCGGGCCGACCTTCACCGCCTTCGCGTTGCCTTTCGGTGTCGTCTACACCGCAAACCTCACCCCTGACCTCGAGACGGGCTCAGGTGGATGGACGGAAGAGGCCTTCTTCCGAATATTCCGCACCGGTAAACACCTGGGCGGCACAGGCCGGCCGATTCTTCCGCCCATGCCGTGGGCGTCATTAGCGAAGGCGTCTGATGAAGATCTTCGCTCGGTGTTCGCCTACTTGCGCTCGATCCCGCCCCTCAAGAACAAGGTGCCCGACCCGAAGGTGCCCGAGCCCGTGTTCCAGATGGTGAACAAGGTGAACTCGATGATGTTGATGGCGCCTTAGAAACGCGTCACCAATCGCCTCGGCGGCCCTGTTTCTTCTCCGAGGTGATGCGCTTCGAGTCCAGCCGGCGGCGCTTCGAGCCACGTGAGGGCCTCGTGGCGATGCGCCTCTCCGGCACATACGACAGCTTCACGAAGACCCCACGGAGCCGCTCCATCGCTTCACCGCGGTTCTGCAGTTGACTGCGACGTTCAGTGGCGGTGACCGTGGTGCCGGTGGGTTTGTGAATCAACCGCACGCCGGTCTCGGTCTTGTTGCGGTGCTGGCCGCCAGGGCCCGAGGCGATGAAGAACTGCTCTTCGCACTCGAGCATCAGCGCGTCATCACTGAGCGCGGCGACACGTTTGGCTTCTTGTGGACTGACCGGCATCGACGCGTCTCCTTCAAGCAGGTGCAGGCGAGACGCCCGGGCGCCGGCCAGCTGACTTTGAAGAGACTACTCAGCTCTCCCCGGGAGGTCCCGAGGAGAGCTGTTGCCCTCCTTCAGCGCGGGGGCGCAGAAGGACTGTTCAGTTCCTGTTTTCGGGGGCCTCGGTGGCAGGCAGCTCGAGCTGGTCGACCACGTTCTTCGCGCCAGCCAGCTTTTGCGCGAGCTCGTGCACGGCCTCCCGCTCCGCCTTGTTCGGAACCAGCCCGCGCAGGGTGACGGTGCCGGCCTGGGTAATGATCTTCACGTTCTTCGCAGTGAAAGAGAGGCGCTCGTCATCCATCAGCGCCTTTCGAATGCTCTGCGTGAGCTTGCGATCGGGCTCACTGTTCGATTGATCCATCGGCGTGACGGCCATGCCTCCGTCCGTTCGGGCATGGTGCGAATGGTCTTCAGCCGTTTTGGGTGCTCCGGCCAACAACAGCGAGGACAGCGCGAGTGCGGCGAGGTTCATGAGGGCTCCTGGTGTGACGGCTGACCACTCTTCAGCACCCTCCGCGCCAACGCCTTCACGAGCGGGCGCCACCCGTTCTATTCACGTGAGCGCCACACCCGGCGCTGGGGGTCGTGGCGAGGTGGTCCCTTCTGAGCCAAAGTTGGGCTCGTGCGACCCCCGTTCTTCCCCGTCCTCCTGAGCGTTCTGCTGGCCTCTGCCTGCTCCCCCACCAACCCGCCGTGTTCGATCGTCACCTGCGCTGGGTGTTGTGACCCCGATGGCGAGTGCCGCGGCGGCACCACCGACGATGCGTGCGGTGCGGGCGCGCTCAACTGCAACACCTGCAGTGGTGGGCAGGTCTGCAGTGACAAGCGGTGCGTGCTCCCCCTGCAGCTCGTCGTCGACGCGGGCGCTGCGTTCGATGCAGGCAGGCCCATCGTCGCGCCGGTGGAGACGTGGACCTGGGCCGGGTTTCCCGACAGCGCCTGCGGCAACGGCATGCCCACCGGCGTCGGCGTGAACCTCACCACGCGCTCCCAAGACGTCCTCATCTATCTGATGGGCGGCGGCGCCTGCTGGAGCTCACTGACCTGCGCCTACGCGGCCACCAACCTGAGCACCGGCTACAGCGGGGGCGACTTCGCCAACGACTCGACGAAGCAGGCCGCGCCCTTCAACCGCACGATCGCCAACAACCCGTTCAAAGACATGAGCTTCGTCTTCGTGCCGTATTGCACCGGCGACGTGCACGGCGGCGACAACGTCGTCAATTACCCCGCGCAAGGCGCTCAGATCCCCGCGCGCACCGTGCATCACAAGGGCGGCAAGAACCTCGAGGCCTTCCTGGTGCGGCTGCACGACACCTTCCCCGAGGCGACGCGCGTGTTCCTGTCGGGCTCGAGCGCCGGCGCCTTCGGAGCGCAGCTCAACTACGCGCGCGTGGCGGCCGCGTGGCCCAGCGCCGAGGTGCATGTGCTGGCCGACTGCGCGCAGATCGTCAACCCGTCGGGCACCTTGCTCAGCGAGTGGCTCAGCGCGTGGAACCTCGACATCCCGGCTGGCTGCACGGGCTGTTCGACTGACTTCTCACGCTTCCCGAAGTACCTGCACGACAGCGCGCCGACAAGGCGCTTCGGTCTGCCTTTGACGGCGGCCTGATTGAGATCCACTCCGCGGCGGTTTGGAGATCCACTCACCTGGATTGACCGCCGCCGCTGAGCGGCGAGGTGGAGAAAGTCG
>JAYVFP010000034.1:0-19215 GCA_043773025.1 Archangium sp. | reverse complement strand
GGATTACCTTCCAGCTCTGGAAGGCAGCTCCGTGAGACACCCCGACGGAGGAGCCGGATGGTGGAAATCTCCTCGTCCGGATCTGGTGAGGGGCCCGGGGGCCAATCAACGCCCCGGGCCTACTCGACAGGGATGACCTCGCCTTCGGGCGGTAAGTGCCCCCTCGACTGCGCTCAGGGAGACCGGTGATTGGAGTGACTTCTATTTCGGCCAACCCTGTCGATGCGATCGGTGGAGTTCTGCTCGCCCTGTTGTCGTTCGGAGCCTTCGCGCAGGATCAACGCCCGCTGCCTCGAGGCTCACCCGAGGTCTTCGTGGCCAGCGCGCCTCGCGTTCACCTGCGCGCCCACGAAGAGCTCGACCCCGATCGGCTCAGAGAACTCGCCCGCCCCGGAGTCACGCTCTGGCTGTCCACCCGGAGCAACACGCTGCGTGCGAGCACCGTCGAGAACGTGGCGCGCTTCGATACCTCGTGGGTGCAGCTGCGGGCCCCGCTCAAACCCGTCGACTCGAACGTCTTCGCCCAGCTGCCCGCAGCCGGTGCCTGGCTCGAGCCCGACTCGCTGGGCCTCGCCGGCCGCCTGCGCCGCCTCGTCGTCTGGGTCAAGGGCCCGCTCGATGAAGTGACGGTCGCGAAGGTGAGCGCCGCGCGGGCCGCAGAAGTGCGCTGGGCCCCCGACGGGGAAATCGACCTGCTCACCTGGGGCCAGTTCCGCCGCTTGCCCGGCCGCAGGGTGATCGTCGGCTCCGCGCAGACGCTGCTCCCGGTGAAGTGTGAAGCCCGCATCGCAGGCGACCCCTCGATGGAGCTCCACGTGGCGAACCTGCTCGCGCTCTCCAGTGACGTCTTTCCCTGCGGTGCTGGCACGCGCGTGGTGGTGCAGCCCGAGGTCGAGACGTGGCTGCTACAGTCGCTGCTGGTGCGAGATCCTTCAGTCGAGCTGGTGATCGAAGTCGGCGCCGACTCGAAGCGCGCGCTGGCGGCTCGGGGGTTCCTCGACCGGCTCCAGCTCGGCCCTTCCCGATGACCGGATCGCCCGTGGCTCGACTACCGCCATGGCGCCGTCATCCGACAGCCTGAGCAGTCAGTGTCTCTGGCCGCCCGCTTCCACGTCGTCAACAGAACACCCAGACTGGAAGATTGACGGCGGCAATGTTCGATCAAGTGCTAGGACGCACATGCTCGCTGCTTGACGCCCCTTGCCGTTGAAGGGGATGATTTCGCCCGCTCAAAGGGATTTTCCAAGGAGTCCTGACCACTTGCTTCATGGGGTGGTCCTCGCGCGACATGCTTCACGCCGCGCCTTGCTACACGGGACTTCTGACCAGGACACTCATGCTCCGATCCGCATTGCTCTTCGTTGTTGCGTTCTCGATGGCGGCCGCTGCTCAGGCCCCAGCTGATCGCAAGGCCGCCAAAGAAGTCGAGCTCAAGAAGAAGGAAACGAGCCTCGTCCCCGACAAGTCGCTCGCAGGCGACATCACCCGCAAGAAGGAGAAGCGGGATGATGCTCCGTCGCTGAAGTACGACGAGTTCCGTTCAGGCGTCGAGCTGCAGGTGGCCGCCAAGCGCCGCGAGCAGATCATCGACCTTCAGAAGATCATCGACCTCTCGCGCGACAAGACCGAGAAGCCGGGCCTCTTGTTCCGCTTGGGCGAGCTCCACTGGGAAGAGTCGAAGTTCTTCTCGTTCGAAGCCAACAAGAAGGACGACGACAAGATCCGCGCGATGAACGTGAAGGATCAAGACGGCATCGCACGCGCTGAGAAGGAAAAGGAAGAGCTCGAGCAGCAGGCCCGGGCCTACGCCCAGAAGGCCATCGCGAACTATTCGACGATCGTTCAGGAGTACAAAGACTTCGAGCGCACCGACGAGGTCCTCTATTTCCTCGGCTTGAACCTGATGGAAATGAACGACGAGAAGCGCGGGCTCGTCGCCTACAACCGCCTCATTCAAAAGTACCCCAAGTCGAAGTACCTGCCTGACGCCTACCTGGCTGTCGGCGAGTACTGGTTCAACGGCAGCAAGGGCAAGAAGGAGTCGCTCGAGAAGGCCCTCGATGCGTACAAGAACGCCACGAAGTTCCCTGAGAATCAGGTCTACGGCTACGCGCTCTACAAACAGGGCTGGTGCCACTTCAACATGTCGGACTTCGAGAAGGCCCAGGACCAGTTCAAGGCCGTGGTGCTCTACACGAAGTTCGCGGGGCAAGAGGCCGTCGAGGGCAAGAAGGGCGCGAAGGGTTCACGCGCGGGTCTCGCGAAGGAAGCCCGCACTGACTACGTGCGCGCCTACGCCCGTGGCGGTGGCACCCCCGGTGAAGCGAAGGACAAGTTCAAGAAGCTGACCGACACCGACGACGAGCTGCGCACCATGCTCAAGCAGCTCGCGGGCCTCTTCTACGAAGACGGCAAGGATCGCGAAGCCGCGCTCGCCTACGACATGTTGATCAAAGACCGGCCGATCTCTCCCGAGGCGCCCGGCTTCCAGTCGCGCATCGTCGACTGCGTCATGCGCGCGGGGAACAAGCAGATGACAGTTCAGCAGGTGCGTCGCCTGGTGAAGATCATGGACGACGTCACCAAGGGCAACCCGAAGCTCGAAGAGAAGGATCAGAAGGCCCTCGACGAGGCGCGTGAGCTCTCGGAGCGCACCATCAGCCGCCTCGCGGTCGACTGGCACAACGAAGGCCGCAAGACGCGCGACGAGGCCACCTTCGAGTTCGCCAACGCCGTCTACGCCGATTACCTCACGCTCTTCCCCAAGAGCCCCAAGGCGTACGACCTGCGCTTCTTCTGGGCGGAGCTCCTCAACGACAACCTGAACAAGTACGAGAAGGCGGCCGGCGAATACACGACCGTGTTCGGCATCGACATCGAGAAGGCGAAGAAGGGCGGCGACAAGAAGGAAGACAAGCCCGGCAAGTACTTCGGCAACAGCGCCTACAACGCGATCCTCGCGTGGACCGAGGTCGTGAAGGCCGATGAAGCGTCGGGGAAGATCAAGCCCGAGGCGATCACCGATTCGACCAAGAAGCTCACCATTCCCGCCTCGAAGCAGAACCTGCTCGACGCGTGTAACAACTATTTGAAGTACATCGAGAAGGGCGAGAAGAAGGTCGAGATCGCCTACAAGGCCGCGCGCATTTATTACGACTACAACCACCTCGACGAGGCGGTGGCGCGGTTGTCGGAGATCGCTCTCAAGCACCCCGAGTACAAGTTCGAAGACGGCAGCAAGGCCGGCGAAGTCGCGGCGAACCTCGTGCTCGACTCGTACAACCTCATCGGTGACTGGCAGAAGGTCAACGACTGGGCGCGCAAGTTCTACGCGGAAGACAAGCTGGCGCAGGGCCAGTTCCGCATCGAGCTCGCGAAGCTGATCGAGCAGTCGACCTTCAAGCTCATCAACCAGCTCGAGGCGAAGAAGGACTACGCCAAGGCCGCCGAGGCCTACATGACCTTCGTGACCGAGTGGCCGAAGTCAGAGCTCGGCGAGAAGGCGTTCCACAACGGCGCGATCAACTTCTACAACGCGAAGATGATCAACAAGGCGATCGAGCTGCGAAAGCAGTTCATCGTGAAGTACCCCAAGTCGCAGTACGTGCCGGCCGACGTCTACGCACTCGCTGAAGGCTACGAGGCGATCGCCGACTTCGAGCCCGCAACGCAGTACTACGAGCTCTACGCGAACAACTACGAGAAGGCCCGCGGCCCCAGGAAGGGCGGCAAGGCAGCGCCAAAGAAGGGCGCCGACAAAGACAAGAAGCCCGACGTCGAGCAGGTCTGGGAAGAGCAGAAGGCCCAGGACGCGCTCTTCAACGCCGGCGTCTTCCGCGAGGGCCTCAACAACTACAAGGTCGCGCTGCGCAACCGCGAGAAGTACCTGGAGCTGTGGCCCAAGTCGAAGGACGTCGAGGCGGTCGAGAAGTCGATCTTCGATCTCTACGAGAAGATGGGCGCGTGGGGCAAGGTGACCAAGGGCCTCGAGGAGTACGAGCGCAAGTACAGCAAGGACCCCAACAAGGTGCTCACCGCCGAGAACCGCATCGCGGGCATCTACGAGAACAAGCAGAAGAACGCGAAGGCCGCCCGCGGCGTGTACCTGCGCATCGCCGACTACTACGAGAAGCTCGGCAAGAAGCAGCGTGAGTCGCTCGAGATCAGCGCGCTCGACGGCGTGGCCAAGGCCAACTTCCTCGCCAACGAAGACGACTGGAAGAAGTACAACGCGATGAAGGTGCGGTGGACCAAGTTGCAGAACGTCGGTGAGCTCAAGAGCTCGATCGTCGCCAAGAGCAACGCGCTGCAGGAACTCCAGAAGACGTACACCAAGACGGTCGCCTTCAAGTCAGCCGACCCCGCCATCTGCGCGCTGCACAAGATTGGTCTCGCGTACGACCAGCTCGCCGATCAGCTCATCAACTTCCCGGTGCCCAAGGGCCTGCCTGAAGAGCTGCTCATCGAGATGCGGCCGCAGTTCGAGCAGCAGGCCGAGCCCATCAAGAAGAACGCCGCCGAAGCGTTCACCGCGGTGGTGACCAAGAGCCAGGAGCTCGACGTCTTCAACCCGTGCACCATCGCCGCGCTCGACATGTTGCGAAACAAGTACCGCCCCGACGCCTTCCCGAAGATGCGCGAAGACGTGATGCCGCTGAAGCAGGCGACGGAAAAGGTGCCGTCGATCGGTGGCGACGTGCTCACCTCGGTGCAGGCGGTGCCGGTGATCTCACCCGAGAAGTCGCAAGAGCTGCGCAACAACGCGCGTGAAGTGGGCTCGCGTGAAGTGGCCGACACGATGCCTGAGGTCGACCTCACGACGCCTGAGCCCAGGTCGAACAAGAACGTGGCGAAGAAAGAGACCCCGGCGCCCGAAGAGAAGAAGCCCGGGCCCAAGGCCAAAAATCAGAACGATGAGCCGGAGGACACGCTGTGAACCGCTCCCTACTTGCAGCAGCAGTCAGTGTCGGCCTCTCGTTGAGCGGCTGTGCCACCACGTCGAGCAGCGCTTCGGACCAGACCAGGGTCTCCGGCCCGAAGGTTCAGCAGGTCAACGCGAACGGCGACGCGCAGGGTGAGGTGGTGCCGCAGATCTCGAGCAAGGCGAAGTTGATCTTCGACGACGCGCTCAAGAGCTACGACACCCAGAAGAAGAAGGGCACCATCGACTACCCCGGCCTGGAAAAGCGTTTCCGCGCTGCGGCCGACGCCGACCCCAACCTGGCTGAGGCCACCTACAACCTGGGCGTGCTGGCAGATCGCCAGGGCAAGATCAAAGAAGCGGTCGCGCTCTACAAGCAGGCGCTGGAAAAGAAGCCGACCCTGCGCCAGGCGGCAGAGAACCTCGGCGTCATCGCGCAGAACAACGGCGATGAAGCGGGCGCCACGCGCATCTATACGGACATCCTGAACAACTACCCCGACGACGCTGGCAGCCGTGCGCGTCTGGCTGAGATCAGCCGCCGCAAGGGCGACCTCGACCGGGCGATCGAGCTGTCACGTGAGGCGCTGTTCCGCGACCCGAAGACCCTGCAGGCCTACAAGACGATGATGCAGGTCTATTACGAGCAGAAGCAGTTCTCGCTGGCGCGGTTGATCGCCCTGCGGGCCAGCAAGCTCGACGACGCTGATCCCGAGATCTTCTACACGCTGGGGCTCATCAACCTGGCCGAGAAGGACCCGACGAAGGCGCGCTCGCAGTTCAAGCGGGCCGTGGAAGCGCGGCCTGACTTCCTGCCCGCGCACTACCAGTTGTGCCAGATGGCCTTCGAGAAGGAGGACTACCAGGGCGCCGAGGAGCACCTGCGCCGGATTCTGCAGAGCAACGGCAAGAACACCGACGCGCTGCTGAACCTGGGCGTGGCCTACAAGGGCATGGGCCAGCTCGACAAGGCGATGGCCACCTACGACGAGGTGCAGAAGCTCAACTCTGAGATGCCTGAGCTGTACCTGAACCGCGGCATCATCATCGCGCTCAAGGGCGACCCGGATAAGGCGATCACGCTCTTCAAGTCGTACATCGCGCGGAAGGGTGAAGCGGGCCTGGGTATGGATCACCCGGTTCACAAGCTGATCGAAGAGCAAGAGGGCGTGCTCAAGCAGCGTGAAGAGGACAAGCGCATCGCTGCCGAGGCCGCGAAGATGGAAGAGGAGATGAAGAAGGTCGAAGCCGCCGCCGCCGAAGAAGAGCGCAAGAAGAAGGAGGAGGAGTTCCAGAAGCAGAAGCAGGACGCGAAGAATCCTCCCGCGAAGACCGACGCGAAGGGTGGGGCGGCTGCTCCGGTTGCGGCGCCTGTGCCTGTGCCTGAGAAGAAGGAAGAGGCGAAGAAGGCGGCTCCCGCACCTGCGCCTGCACCTCCTCCGGCCGCCAAGCCTGCGACCCCTGCGCCCAAGGGCGAAGAGCCGGAAGACGGCCTGTAGAAACCTCTCCCTGAGCGAGGGGGGAGAGGTCGGTCCGAAGGACCGGGTGACGGGCTCTGGCTGGGGTGCTCGAAAGGCCCCTCACCCCGACCCTCTCCCCGCTTCGCAGGGAGAGGGAGCGCAATCAGTCTTTCCCGCGGCTCAGAATCATCTTCATCCACTTCACCGCGAACTTCCGGCGACTCCCCTCGACCATGAACGCGGGGATCGACCCGGCGGGATCCGTGAACACCAGGTACGTGACCTGGGTCTTCCCATCGGCGCCGCGCTCGAACTTCCACTCGCCGCGCAGCTTCGTTATCCGCACCCACCCCGACGGCTTCGAAGGCGCCACCTCATTGGCCGCCTCGAAGGTCATCCGGCACGAGTCATCGCTGGTGCGAAGCCGCTTCGCGCGAACCGCGTAGTCCCGGTTGCTCACCACCGGAGGGTTTATCTGATCGTAGGTGACCCGCTCATCCGCCGACTCCGAGATGAGCTTGCGCGACTTGAGATCCGGCTCTTCAGAGTCGAACTTGCCGTCACCAAACGCCGCATCACACAACGAGCCGGGGCTCTTGGTCGTCGTCGTGGTGAGCCGCAGCTCGACGAGGTCCGAACCCGCGACGGGCCGTGACTCGATCAACAAGCCATCGGTCTCTTCGACCCGGGCGAACTCTGCCGGGGCGGCATGAAGCAACAGCGCAAGACCCAGTTCGATCATGAAGGGAGCTGCAACTTTCGGGTCTGGTTGGCCATGATTTGAATGGTGGAGCGCCGGGGCAACAGCCGGCGTAGCAGGAACGACGCGAAGCGGTTGAACCGGCCGGGAATGAGGACGGGGCCTTTTCCCAGGGCCTCGAGTGCCTCAGACACCACGTCTTCGGGCTGCTGCATGCCGGGCGGTGGTTTGGTGACGGCCTTGAGCAAGTTGGGCGTCGCAGTCGCGCCGGCGCACACCGAGAGCACGTCGACGCCCTGGCCGCGCAGCTCAGCCCACAGGCCCTCTGCCAGCGACAGGTTGAAAGACTTCGTCGCGCCGTAGGTCGAGACGAACGGAGAGCCCTGGAAGGCCGTGAGCGACGAGAGCAGCACGAGCCCGCCGCGGCCGCGCTTCACCAGCCTCGGCGCGAAGTGGTGAGCCACCGCGGTCGGCGTCTTCACGTTCACGTCGATGGCGCGCAGGTTCTCGGCGAGTGACTGCTCGAGGAATGGCCCGATGGGAGAGACCGCGGCGTTGTAGACGACCAGGCCCACATCCAGCTCGCGGGTGAACTCCGCGATGCGTTCGGCAGCGTCAGGCGAGGCGAGATCGAGCGGCAGGCACTTCGATTCACCGGGCAGGGTGGCCGCCAACTCGGTGAGCACCTGCTCGCGCCGGGCGATGAGCACCACCTTGAGCCCCCGCGCGCTCAGCTGCTTTGCGAACTGCGCGCCCATGCCTTCGGAGGCGCCTGCGACCACGGCCCACGGCCCGTACGTGTTTGCGAACATGTCAGTAGGGCTTCTGCCCGATGTAGTTGCCGGCGGGCTCGTAATCGCACACGAAGAAGAACCACGTGCCGCTGCCGAAGGGGCTGTTCGCCGTGCAGCGCTGCTGCGCACAGCCGACCCCGACGCTCGAGCGCCAGACGATCTGCGTGTAGTGCCCGCAGGCCTGACCCAGACGGCAGGTGTTGGTGCTGTACGTGTAGTCGGCGCTCTCTGACGCCCAGTCGCTCACCACGCCCGAGGCGTTCAGCTCGCGCGTGCTGGCGGAGAGGTTCTCGCCCAGCGTGCTGGGATCGCGGTGTTCGAAGTTGCACCGCGCGGCCCAGTCTTCGGCGAGGGCCTGGGCGCTCGCGCTCCATCGCATGGGGGGCAGCGGCGTGCCCGGCGCCGGCATGACGTTCGAGCGCACGGTGTTGTGCGCCGTCAACACGGCCTCTTGAAACGCGTTCAACTCAGGGCCCGCATCAGCACCGGCATCGGGCGCCGTCGACGCAACGCCGCACCCGGCGAGAACCAGCAGCCACAATGACGCCCTCATGGCGCCTTCGGCTTCAGGCCGCGGATGATCTCGTACGACGCCTTCTTGCCATCGATGGTCAGCAACGCCGCGAGGCCATAGCCGGTGGTGCCGTCATTGAGCTTCCACGGCAGCGGGTTGGCCGAGCCCTGATTGACGAAGAGAGCAGGGTGCAGCTTCTTCTGCGCCACCGGCTTACCGCCAACATCGGTCGCGCGCCCCGCGGCCTCCAGGATGTGGCCGTGAATGCCGAAGGAGATCTTCGCCTTCGCGATGAGCTCGGTCAGGTGCGGATCGCCGACGTTGTCCGCGCCTGGCACGTAGTCGATCGCCTGCTGGCCTTTCTGCCGCGGAGGTCCGTGCGTGAGCAGCACCACGGTGTCATCGGCCGCGGCCGCCGCGCGCGCGAGGGCATCGATGTCTTTCTCCTTGTAGATGCAGCCGCCCGCGAGGTGCAGGTACGCCTTGTCGTGGTACCCACCCAGGCCGATCACATCGACGCCGTCTCCGTCGTACCGGCGGATGACGTCGAGGTTGAGCAGGTGCGTGGCGCCTGCTTTGCGCTGCTTGAGGATGGAGAAGTTGAGCGCTGCGCCGCGCTCCATGTTGCCGGCGACGATCAGCAGGGGCCGCGAGGTGGCCTTGCCCAGGTACTCGAGGATCTGATCGAGCACGTCGGGCTCAGAGCTGCTGTCACCCCCGATCACGATCGCGTCGACGTCGGCCTTCTCGAAGCCCGCGATGAAGACGTCGAGCATCGCCCTGGTCTCAGGCTCGAGGTCTTTGATGCCGGCGAGCAGGCCCAGCACCGGCCTCTTGCCCGCGCGCGCCTTGAGCCGCGTGACCTTCACGGTGCCGCCGGTGTGCTCGAAGCGCCAGCCTTCGCGGTCCTTCACGTCGGCGGGGGTGAAGTGCTCGAAGGGGCCGTTGCAATCGAACTGGTAGCGCTCCTCCCAGGCAGAGAAATCTTCAGCGAGGGCAAGCGAGGAGCACAGCAACACGCAGCACAGGGGGCGCAAGTCAGAATCCCTTCTTCTTCGCAATGGCGGGGTCGGTCACGGCTTCGGCTTTCGCCGCGGGCATCTCAGGCACGGTGGGGCGCTCGAGCATGAAGCTGCGCGTCTCTTCGCGCGAGAAGTCGAGTTTCTGCGAGGTGTCTGCGCTGCCCCTGGCGAGTGACTTGAACCGCAACTGCCACTCGTCACGCTCGCTGAGCGCCCGCGCGCGGCCATCACGTTCTTGTTCGATCATCCGGCCGAGGGCCTCGATGCGCAGGTTGAGCTGATCGCGCTCAGAGACCAGGTTGGCGGCGACCTGCCGTTCGGCATCGAGGGCGGTGCGCAGGTCGTCGGTTTCGTTCTTCTTCGGCGCTGCGAGCTTGACGTGAAGCTGCCGGGCGAGCGCGCGTGCTTCGTCACGCTCGGCCTGGAGCTTGTCGGCCTGCGCTTTGAGCTTGAGCGCGACGTCGCGCGCTTCACGGGTGGCGGCTGACTCTGCACCCATGCGCGCTTCAGCGGCAGCGAGCTGCGACTGCAGGGCTTCACTGCGTGCGAGCGCCTGATGCAGCTTCGTTTCGAGTTCCGGGTCTGCGGTGGGCCGCTCGCGGGTCGACTCGAGCTCGGCTTCCGCTGTCGCGCGGGCCGCTTCGGCGATCTCGAGGTCGGCTTTCAGTTGGGCCTGGCCCGACGAGCCGGCGCGCAGGGTCTCGACTTCTCCTTCGAGCGTGGCGTTGGCGGCTTCGAGAGCGGCCATCAGCTGCGTCTGGGTGGCAGTGCTGTCACCAGAACTCGCGCGGAGCGTGTCTAGTTCGGTGCGCAGCGCCTCGGTATCGGTCGAGGCCGCTCGAAGCGTCGCGTTCTGTGTTTCGAGTCGAGCCTGCGCGGCTTCGAGTTCGGCGCGGGCCGTCTCGGCAGCCTGGCTCAGCTCGGCCTGAAGCAGTTGGGCCTGTGCCTCCAGTTCAGCGCCAGCCGCCTGCGCCCCCTGGAGCTGCGCTTCGAGCTGCGCACGTGCACCGTTCGAGGCCTCGAGCTCGCTGAGAAGCTGCGCGTTCCCTCTTTCGCCGACGGATGCCTGGAGCGTCTGAACCTGCGCTTCCAGCTCAGCGCGTGCGGCGTAGGACGCTTCGAGGTCGCTCTTCAACTGAGCCGAGCCGCCTTCTTCCCTCGCCGCCCGCAGCGCCTGAACTTCAGCCTCGAGTTGAGCGCGCGCAGCGGACGCCGCCTCGAGATCAGCCGAGATCTGACCCGAGCTGCCCAGGTACGCCGATTCGGCCTCGACCCGTTTCGTTTCGAGCTCTGTGACCTGCGCAGCCAGCTCGGTGTTCTGGTGCTGCACCGCCTCGAGCTGCGTGAACTTCTCGCGCGCTTCGTCGAGCGCCGCGGCGAGTTCGGCGACATTCTTCTGCGTCGACTCGAGCTCATCGGCTTTCGTGCGAGCCGCATCGAGCGCCGCTTCGACCCTTTGCCGCGACTCGTCGAGGGCGAAGGTCAGCTGCGAGTCTTTCTGATCGAACTGCGCGCGCAACTGCGTCAGTTCAGCCATCAGGCTGGTGCTGCCGACATGCTGTTCTTCCTGAACGCGCTCGAGCTCAGCGCGGGCCTGCTCACGCTCGGCCGAAATCGCCAGCCGGCCGTCTTTTTCCGTCTGGAGGTCGGCGGTGATGGAGTTGAGCTGCGACCGCAGGCCCTCCAGCGCGACCTCGAGCGCCTGACGATCTTCCGAGAGCACCGCCGCCCGATCCCGGGCCTCCTCACGCTCCGTGGTCAACGTGAAGCTCAGCTCTTCGTGCGTCTTCTGCAGCCGGTCGAGGGCGCCCTCCAACTGGAGCACCTTCGACTCATCGACCGCCACCAACGACGCATCCCGCCCATCCGTCAGCCGCCGGCTCGCGCGAGACAGCCGCGTGGTGCCATCAGGCTTCACGTCAAAAGCGAGCTTGAGTAACCCGATGCCCGGCGCGTCGATGATCAGCCCCAGCGCGCTGGGTTCGACGGACAGCCCCACGTCGATCGGGCCTGCTTCGCTCTGGGCGTGAAGCCCTGCATCCCAGGCGTCGGGCGCGGTGGTGCGACTGCTCACGTCGGCCCGTTTTCGTGAATCGGCCATGGGGCGCATCGTACCCTCGAAACCACACTCCCCCGCCAAATTGGCCGGGTGAAGACAGGCGGCCGCTTCGAGGGTAGAGGCCCGCTTCAATGCGTTCGCCGATTCGTCTCGAAGTGCAGGCCACCGCTCCGTCAGGGGCGAGGGCCGGCGTTCTCCACACCCGCCGCGGCGCCACGCTGCTGCCGACGTTCATGCCGGTCGCGACCCACGCGCATGTGCGGGGGCTGACGATGGACGAGGTGGCCGAGTCGGGCGCCACCATCTGTCTGTCCAACACCTACCACCTGCTGCTGCGGCCGGGCGTCGAGGTCTTCAAGCGCTTCGGAGACGTGCATCGGTACATGCAGTGGAACGGCGGCGTGCTGACCGATTCGGGCGGCTTTCAGATCTTCAGCCTGCCGGGCTCGCGTGAGATTGGTGAAAAGGGCGCGCACTTTCGCAGCCCGTACGACAACCACGCGCACCTGCTCTCGCCCGAGACCAGCATCGAGACGCAGCAGGCGATCGGCTCGGACATCATGATGGTGCTCGACGTGTGCATTCCTTCCACCTCGGCCGAGCCCGAGACGATCGACGCCATGGAGCGCACGCACCGCTGGGCGATCCGTTCGCTCGCCGCGCGCAACGCGAAGGACACCGGTCAGGCGGTCTTCGCGATCGTGCAGGGCGGGGTGTTCCCCAGGCTGCGCACCGAGAGCGCGGGCTTCCTCACGCAGCACCCGTTCGATGGGTTCGCCATCGGTGGCCTCGCCGTCGGTGAGTCGCGCGAGTTGCTGTACTCGATGACCCAGCACACGGCGCCGCTGCTCCCGGCAGATCGGCCGCGCTACCTGATGGGGGTCGGTACCCCTATCGATCTGGTCGAGGCGGTCAACGCAGGCGTCGACATGTTCGACTGCATCGTGCCGCCGAAGATGGCGCAGCAGGGCTACGCGTACACGTTCGAGGGCATGTTGCGCATGAGCCGCAACGAGTTCCGGCTGGGCGACGAGCCGCTCGACCCGACCTGCCTGTGCCCGGTGTGCAAGCGCTACACGCGCAGCTACCTGCGGCACCTCGCGCACGGCAATCACTACCTCGCCTCACGGCTGCTGTCGGTGCACAACCTGTGGCACTACCAGGCGCTGATGCGCCGCATGCGTGAGGCGATCATCGAAGGGCGCTGGGCGCAGGAGTACGCGGTGCTGCGCGAGCTGCTCGCTCCGAAGAAGGGCATGTACCGCTCGACGGGCGCGAAGGAAGGCGTGTTCGAGCTGGTGACCACGCGGCAGGGGCACCGGGCGGTGCGGCACACGGGGCACGGCGAGATCATGCACCCCGTCGGCCCGTGGGATGAGGCCAACCGGCTCTACGTCGATCAGCTCGAGCTCGAGCGGCGGTTGTCGATTCCGTCGGAAGATCCGCTGCGCATCCTGGACGTCGGTCTGGGGGCTGGCACCAACGCGATCGCCGCGCTCACCCGCGCAGAGAAGATGGGCAGCAACCGCAAGCGTCCGCTGGAGATCGTGAGCCTGGAGATGGACCTCGCGCCGCTCCGTCTGGCGGCGGCTGATGCGGAAGGCTTTCCCTTCCTGCAACCGTGGAAGCACGCGGTCGAAGCGCTGCTGACTGAAGGCCGCTGGGACTCGCCGAGCTTGAGCTGGCGGTT
The DNA here is from genome assembly GCA_043773025.1 of Archangium sp. Taxonomy (GTDB): domain Bacteria; phylum Myxococcota; class Myxococcia; order Myxococcales; family Myxococcaceae; genus Archangium_A. The sequence continues at coordinate 6,055 of JAYVFP010000034.1, read as the reverse complement.
GCTCGAGGGCGACGCGGTGAAGCTGGTCGGCGAGCTCGATGGCGTGTTCGACGTGATCTTCTTCGACCCGTTCAGCCCTGATTCGAACCCGACGATGTGGACGATCGACTTCTTGCGTGAAGTGCGTTCACGCACGCCGCGCGAGGGTGGGGTGCTGGCGACGTACAGCGCTGCCACGCCCACGCGCGTCTCACTGCTGCTCGCCGGGTTCTTCGTCGGTCACGGCATGTCGACGGGCACGAAGGGCGAGACGACGATCGCTGCGACCGCGCCGGGCATCGTGCAGCAGGCGTTGGGTCAGCGGTGGCTCGAGCGGTGGCAGCGCTCTTCTGCTCCGGGGCCGCATGGCGCAGAGCTCACCACCGAGCTTGCGCAGGCCGTGCGGGCGCACCCTCAGTTCGTGGTGAAGCCCGGAGCGCCGGTCGTCGAGAACTAGAAAAACTCTTTCCCTTTCCCTCTGGGAGAGGGTCGGGGTGAGGGCCGAGGGGCCTGCATAGGTCCGAATCAGGTGCTATGTATGGACCATGTCGACTCTTCCCGTCTCGCAGGTCAAGGCGCGTCTCTCTGAGGTGATCGAAACGGCCCGCGAAACGGGTGAGGCAGTGATCATCACGCAGAACGGACAGGGCACGGCGGTGCTGCAGGACCTCGCCTCCTACGAGGCCACCCGCCGGTCACTTGCGATGTTGAAGCTGGTCGCGCAGGGTGAACGCGACCTGGCGCGAGGAAAGTCGGTATCGAACACTGCCGTCTTCCGCGACCTCCGTAGGCGACTGAGCGCCAAGTGAAACGATTCTCGGTCCGTTGGGCGTCAGTGGCCCGAGACGACCTGGAACGAATCGTCAGCTACATCGCGTTGACCAGCGTCAAGAACGCCCTCGCGGCCGCTGATCGCATCGAAAAGTTGGCGGAGAGCCTTCACACCTTTCCGAAGCGCGGAAGAATCGTTCCCGAATTGGAGCGCCATGGTCTTCGAGAGTGGCTTCAAGTGACCGAAGCCCCTTGGCGGCTCATCTACAGAATCGACAAGAAGCGCGTTGAGATCGTCGCTCTCGTGGACGGGCGCCGGAGCCTCGAAGATTTGCTCTTCGACCGGCTCATGCAGGCTGACTAGCCCCTCACCCCAACCCTCTGCCGAAGGGACTGGTGAAATAGGTGCCTCGACTCCGCTCGGCACGAACGGAACCGGCCGAAATCCGTTCAGCCCGAGAGGGTTGGCGAAAACTGGATCACCGTTCGCCCCGAGAGCAGTCGAGGGGCCACTTGCTGCGCGAGGCAGAGGAGCTCCCTCGACTGCTCTCGGGAGGACCGGTGTGAGTACCGCCTGTTCCTTCGATGGAGTCGCCGGCGAAGCCGGTCCCCAGCTCGGGAGGATCGGTGTGCGCTTCCTATGTCGATCAACCCTGCAGGGCGTACTTCAACAGTCTCCCGATGGGAGAATGAGCTCATTTCAGCCTTTGGCCTTCTTCTTCCTGACCGGCTCGGCCGCCTCGTCAGAAGCCGCGGCGCGCTTCGGGGGCTTGCGCTCGCTCTCCACCGAAGCACTCCCCCGAGCGAGCGAGGCCTTGAGCGCCTCCATCAAGTCGACCACCTTCGCGACCGGAGCAGGCTGCGGCGTGAGATCCACCGCCTCGCCCTTGATCTTGCGATCGAGCAGGTCGCGCAGCCGCTCGCGGTACTCATCTTTGTACTGCGTGATGTCGAACTTCGGCTTGGCCATCGCGGTGATGAACTGCTTCGCGAGCCCCAGCTCGGCGTCGGTGACAGCCGCGTCGGGAATGGGAATCTCGCCGAGCGCCTTGACCTCTTCGGCGTACCGAAGCTGCTGCATCACGATCGATCCGTTGAGCGGCCGGAACACCACCAGTTGCTGTTTGCCGCGCGCCACGTACTTCGCCACCGCCGCGTACCGCGCATCGGTCAGCGCCGCCGCGAGCAGCTTGTACGCACGCTCAGCGCCCTTGTCGGGCGCGAGGTAATAGCCGTTCTCGAAATAGAGCGGGTCGACGCTGTCGAGCGGCACGAACTCGGTGATGTCCATCGAGCGCGAGGTGGCCAGCTCGAGCGCCTCGAGCTCTTCTTCATCGACGACGAGGTATTGATCCTTCGCGTACTCGTAGCCCTTCACGATCTTCTCGCGGGGCACGATTTCGCCCGTCTCCGGGTCGTACATCTGCTGCTTGAGCCGGGTCTTCTTGTCGGCGTGCAGTTGATTGAAGCTGATCTTCTCGGTGGTGTTGTTCGCGGAGAACACCTTCACCGGGATATTGACCAGCCCGAAGCTGATCGTTCCTGTACCCATCGCACGTGCGGCCATGTTGGTACCTCACCTTCAAGTGGCGGAAGCGAAAATGACTGCCGACGACATCATTTTACAACTCGCCGAAGCCCGGCCCACTGCCTTTACGAGGGATGGCTGGGGCTTCGAGCTGAAGTTCGATGGCTTCCGCCTGCTGGCCGAACGCATCGGAGGGAAGGTGCGGCTGGTGCTCCGCAAAGGGAGGGACGCGACTCGGCAATTCCCTGAGATCGCGACCGCGCTCGAGCAAATTCCCGGCGGAGATTTCATCGTCGATGGGGAGCTGGTCATTCAGGATGAACATGGCCGGCCGATCTTCCAGCGCCTGCTGACCCGCGGCACCCTGACCGGTCAGCGGGAGATCGACCTGGGCATGCGCGCGAACCCCGCCGTGTTCTTCGCGTTCGATCTGCTGATGGATGAGGCCACCGATCTGCGCGCCCTCGAGCTGCGCGACCGCAAGGCCCGGCTGATGACCCGGGTGCCCAAACTCGAACGCGTCTTGCCCGTCGGTTACGTGGAGCGCGAAGGTGAGGCGCTGCTCGAGGCGGTGCGCGGTCAGCAACTGGAAGGTATCGTCGCGAAGGATCTCTCGGCGCCGTATCGCGGTGGCAGAAACCCCACCTGGCTGAAGATCGCGCTCAAGCACGTGGCTGACTTCGCGGTGATTGGTTACGCCGACGACTTCAACGCGCTCTACCTCGCGACCTGGGATGGGCTGCAGTTCGTCTTCGCCGGCAAGGTCGGCTCGGGCATCACGCCGAAGCTTGGTGAGAGCATTCGCCCGCTGCTCGAGGCCACCACGCTCAAGGCGCCGCCGTGCATTGGGCAAGTGCCCAGGGAGAAAGAAGCGCGCTGGTGCACGCCGCAGCTGGTCGTCGAGGTGCGATTCAAGAACTGGCCCGAAGGAATGTCGATTCGTGAGCCGGCATTTCTGCGGTTCCGCCACGACAAGCTGCCGAGCGAGTGTCCCACGCCGAACTTCGGGCACGCGCCGGCTCCGGCGGCGCAGAGCCCGAAGATCTCGAACACCCAGAAGGTGCTCTTCCCCGAGGACGGAATCACCAAGGGCGAGCTGGTCGAGTACTATCGGCAGGTCTCGAAGTGGTTGCTCCCGTATCTGGTCGACCGGCCGCTGATGCTCACCCGGTATCCCGATGGCATTCGCGGGAAGAGCTTTTTTCAGAAGGGTGCTCCGCTGAAGGCGCCGGATTTCGTGCGCACCATCCGTGTTCGCAACGAAGAGGAGCAGCGCGACATCGATCAAATCGTCTGCGACGATCTGCGCACGCTCGAGTGGTGCGCGAACCTCGCCACGTTGCCGCTGCACCTTCCTGCAAGCCGCTTGGGTTCATTGGAAAAGGCCGATTGGGCGGTCATCGACTTCGATCCGAAAGGGGCTCCGTTCGAAGATGTGATGACGCTGGCTCGCGCGCTTCATGAGCGGTGCGAGCGGGCGGGGCTACCGACCTTCGTGAAGACCAGCGGCGCGAATGGCCTGCACGTGCTCATTCCACTCGCGGGGCAACTGGATCACGCGGGGGCTCGGCAGTTGGCGGAGCTCTTGTCGCAGTTGCTGGTCGCGGATTTTCCGAAGATCTCCACGCTCGAGCGCGCGATTTCGAAGCGGCTGGGGCGGGTGTATGTCGATGCGCTTCAGAACGGGCGGGGGAAGCTGGTCGCGAGCCCCTTCTGCGTGCGGGCTCAGGATGGGGCTCCGGTGTCGATGCCTGTGTTGTGGAGTGAGGTGGTGAGCGGGCTGACGGCGAGAACGTTTACTTTGAAGAATGCGATCGAGAGACTCGAGAAGATCGGTGATCCCATGGCTTCGGTTTTGACTCTGAAGGTCGATCTTGGCTCTGCTTTTGCGAAGTTGACCTGAGGCCTTCACCTCGAGGGGACTACCGGCCTTGCGCGATTCGGCGGATGGCGACCCCGGCGATGTGCATGCCGAAGATCGAGGTCACGTAGGCAACCGAGCCATCGATCTGATTGCGGTGCTCACACGAGTGGAACTCGTTCTCTCCGTGCGGGCAGACGCACATGAACCCGCCCGACGCCTCGTCGTATTTCAGGTCGAACGGATCACGCCGCGGTTCGATCGAGAACACCGCGGTGATGCCCGTCGGCTTGTTCGTGTCGATGCCGTGCTTGCGCTTGAGCAGCTTGCGCACGTCCTTCGCGAACGGATCCATGTGCGTCTCGCACAGATCATCCACCCGGATGTACGTCGGGTCGAGCCGCCCAGCCGCGCCCATCGAGCTCACCACGGGGATGCCGCGCTTCACGCACTCGTTGAGCAGGTGCAGCTTCGCCTTGATGTTGTCGATCGCGTCGACGACGTAGTCGATCTTCCCCGCGAGCATCTGCTCCGAGAGCTCTTCCCGGTAGAACTCTTTGACCGGCGTCACGTCGACTTCGGGGTTGATGCTCTTGCAGCGCTGCGCCATCAGGTCGGCCTTGCCCTTGCCGACCGTGCTCACCGTCGCGTGCAACTGCCGGTTCGAGTTCGTCACGCAGACCACGTCGAAGTCGACCAGCGTCAGCTTGCCCACGCCGCTGCGCACCAGGCCCTCGACCGTGTAGCTGCCCACGCCGCCCAGGCCGAACACCACCACGTGCGCGTCTTGAAGCCGGCGCATGCCTTGATCACCAATCAACCGCCCCGTGCGATCGAACCTTCGGTGCAGACGAAACGGCTTCTCCAGGGGGGGCTGAACTTCGACCAGGGGGACTTCCAGGGCGGGCTGCATGCCGCCCCTCTAGCGCGAGTCGAAGGTGCACCGGAAGAAGCGGCGCGCATTCTCCGCAGTCCGTTCTCGCAGCTCGACGCCGAGGTACGTGGCCATCGAGTCGATGATCAGCGGCAGGTACTGCGGCTCAGAGCGCTCGCCGCGAAGCGGATGCGGGGCTTGATCGGGCGCGTCGGTCTCACCCATCAGGCGCTCGAGCGGGATCTTCTTGAGCGCCTCCAGCGGCCTCCTCGCTTCCGGAAAACTCACGGGACCCGCGAAGGAGAAGTGACAGCCCGCCTTCACGTAGAACGGCGTCAAATCGGCTGATCCTGAGTAGGAATGCATCAGCAATCCGGCTTCCGGGATCGCGTGATCTTTCAGGTAACGCTGGAGATGGGGATGAGCGCGGTAGCAATGCACCAGCAAAGGCAGCCGGTGCTTCTTCGCGAGCTCGAAGTGCGAGTGCAGAACCCGCAGTTGGCGGTCAATCGGCGCACCCGCTTCGCTGGGTCCATCGAGCCCACATTCTCCGACAGCAATGGCGGATCTGGGGAGAAGTGAGTCCAGAGTGGCGAGGTGCCGCTCGTCGTCGGCCTCAGGCAGCGACGGGAGCAACTGAGGGTGAATGCCCAGCCCCACCTGCACCCGCGCGTCGCGCTGAGGCCAGGTGAGCAAAGGCTCCCAGGCGCGCGGCCCAATGGCGGGGATGACCAGGCCAGTCACGCCGGCGGCCCACGCGCGTTCGAGCACGGCCTCGCGGTCCGCATCGAAGCGGGGCACGTCGAGGTGGCAGTGGGTGTCGATCATGAACCGGAGCGCTCACCGTTCATCCCAAGCAGGGGACCGGCTTCACCGGCGATTTCTTTCCGAAAAACAACCGGTCCTCCTGAGCGAAGTCGAAGGAGCACTGCCGCCTCGCGCAGCAAGTGGCATCTCGACTTCGCTCGATGCGAACGGTGTGGGCTGTTCCTCGGGAGACCAGTCGAGGGATGACTTCGGGTTCGCGCAGCAAGTGCCCCCT
>JAYVFP010000033.1:0-19226 GCA_043773025.1 Archangium sp. | reverse complement strand
AGCGAAGTCGAAGGAGCACTTCCGCCTCGCGCAGCAAGTGGCATCTCGACTTCGCTCGATGCGAACGGTGTGGGCTGTTCCTTAGGAGCGGAGTCGAGAGATTACCTCGCCTTCGAGCGGCAAGTGCCCCCTCGACTTTGGCTCGGGGAGACCGGTGCTCTCGGGCTGAGCCGGTTCCGTTCGTGCCGAGCGGAGTCGAGGCACTATTTCACCAGCCTCCCAGGGGGAGAGGGAGACAAGGACGCGTTCCACAGGGCGGCGTACCGGCCACCCCGCCCGAGCAGCTCTGCGTGCGTGCCCTGCTCCACCACCTTGCCGCGCTCGAGCACCACGACTCGCGCTGCGCTTTGAACGCTCGCCAGCCGATGCGCGATCACGATCGCGGTTCGCCCCACCAGCACCTTCTCCAACGCCGCCTGCACTTCCCGCTCGCTGTCGGGATCCAGGTTCGAGGTGGCCTCGTCGAGGATCAGCACCGGCGCGTTCGCCAGCACCGCGCGCGCCAGACACAACCGCTGCCGCTGCCCACCTGACAACGTCACGCCGCGTTCACCCAACTGCGTCTCGAGGCCCTGAGGGAGCGCGTTGATGAAGTCCCACGCCGCTGCCACCCGGCACGCCGCTTCGATTTCATCGGCGCTCGCACTGCGCCTCGCCACCAGCAGGTTTTCCTTCACCGACGCCGAGAACAACAACGGCTCTTGCGTCACCAACGCGAACTGCGATCGAATCGACGCCAGGGTTCCCTGCGCGACATCGACCCCATCGAAGCGCACCACCCCGCGCCCCGGCACCTCGAAGCGCAGCAGCAACGACGCGAGCGTGCTCTTCCCGCTCCCGCTCTCGCCCACCACCGCAGTCACCTTGCCCATGGGAATGGTGAGCGACACGCCCTCGAGCGCGACACGTTCTCCCCATGAGAAGGCGACGTCTTCGAGCGTGATCGCCTCACGCAACGGAGCAAGTGTCTGATCGCCACGATGCTCCAGCTCAGGCAGATGAAGCACGGCTTCGATGCGCTCCAGCGCCGCTGCCGCCCCGATGGCGAACTGGCTCACCCGGCCGAGATCTTTCGCCGGCTGGTACACCAGCAACAGCGCCCCCAGGAATGACACCAGCGCATCCGGCTCCACCGCGCGCGTCGAGAGCGCCCACGCCAACGCGCCACCGATCGCACACGACCCCAGGATCTCCATGATCCCCGGAACGCCGGCCCGGGCCCACGCAGCGCGAGTGAGCGCGGTCTCCACCGCGGCCGTGCGCCGATGAAAACGATCCAGCTCCGCGGTCTCTGCGTTGAAGGCCTGAATCGTGCGCAGCGCGCCCAAGCCCTCCTGCACCTGCCCCGCGATGCTGCCCAGCGCGGCCTGCCCTTCGCGCGTGCGGCGCATCAACGCCGCGGTCAGCCGGGCCGCGGGAAAGACGGCGACCGGCACCACCAACAAGGTCACCAGCGAAAGCTTCCATGACAGCGAGATCGCCACGGCTGAAAGCACCACGATTTGCAGCGTGTCGCGCAGCCAGCTCGCCACCGTGTAGGTCGCCGCCTGCTCCACTGCCGCCACGTCAGAGGTGAAGCGGCTCAGCAGATCGCCCGACAACCGCGTGGTGCGCTGCTGCACCGACAACGAGAGCAGCTTCTGGAAGATCCGGCGGCGCAGCTCGATCACCACCCGCTGGCCGAACAGCCCCACGAAGTAGAACTGCCCCAGATACCCCACGCCCTTGACCGCCCCGACGATCAGCACCAGCAGCGGGACTACGTAGAGCGTCTGCGACTTCTCCAGGTCGCGCAGCCCGGGAAGCAGCGCGAACACGCGGGTGAGGCCGGCTTCTCCGCCGGTCAGGAGAAACTGCAGCGCCGGCCCCATCAAGAACGCGTAGGCGCCGGTGGTGATCGCCACCAGGGCCATGCACCCGAACGCGCTCGCCAGAAGCGAGGAATGCGGGCGCCCGAGAGCCAGGAGCCGGCGCATCGCATTGAGGAGGGGTGACGCCATCGCGACCTGTCTACCTCTAAAGGGCCTGACCTCCAGCAGCTCCTGATGATTTGACGGTGCCCCCCGCGTCCGCTACTCGCGGTGGATGGACGTCCTCGTCGTCGCCGGTGAAGCCTCGGGCGATCAACATGCCGCCGACGTGGTCGCCGCGCTCAAGCAGCTTCGCCCTGACCTTCGTTTCTTCGGCATGGGGGGTCCCAGGCTCGCGGCTCAAGGCGTGGAGCTCATTCACGGCGCGCATGAGATCTCGGTGATGGGCATCGTCGAGGTGATCCCGAAGGTGCCGCGCATCTGGCGCGTGCTGGGTGATCTCGAGAAGGCGGCAAAAGAGCGCAAGCCCGCGGTCGCGTTGCTGGTCGACGTGCCCGACTTCAACTTGCGGTTGGCCAGGCGGCTCAAGGCGATCGGCGTGCCCATCGCGTACTACGTCGCTCCGATGGCCTGGGCCTGGCGCGAGAGCCGGACCAAGACCATCGCCGAACGTGTCGATCGCCTGCTGTGCATCTTGCCATTCGAAGAAGAGTTCTTTCGCACCCGCGGCGTCAACGCGACCTACGTGGGAAACCCGGTGCTCGATCAGCTGCCCGCGCCTGCCACCGCGAACGAGTTCCGCAACGCGCTGGGCCTCACCGTCGAGGGGCCGGTGTTCGCCGTGCTCCCGGGCAGCCGCCGCTCGGAGATCTCCCGGCTCGGCCCCACCCTCGCTGCCGTGGCCGCGAAGGTGATCGCCCAACGGCCCGGCACGCGCGTGGTGGTGCCCGTCGCGCCGGGCCTGCCTCGTGAGTTCGTCGAAGCACCCTTTCTCGCTGCGGGTGTGACGCCGGTGCTGATCGATGGCCGCGCGGCTGAAGTGGTCGGTGCGTGTGACGTGGCGCTGGTGGCTTCGGGCACCGCCACCCTCGAAGCAGGCCTGATGCGCCGCCCGCTGGTCGCGGTCTACCGGGTCAATGCGATCAGCTACGCCATCGGCAAGTTGCTGGTGCGCATTCCGTTCTTCTGCCTGGTGAACCTGCTGGTGGGGAAGAAGGTGGTGCCCGAGCTGCTGCAAGGCGACATGACGGTGGATCGCATCGTCGAGGCGCTCGAGCCGCTGTGGGCTGGGCCCGCGCGTGAAGAGTGTCTCGCGGGTCTCGAGCTGCTGCGTGAAAAACTCGGAGCAGGTGGCGCCTCGCTCCGCGTCGCGAAGACGGTGCTGGGGCTCTGCAAATGAGTCCGGCGCGCCCAGGCAAGACGAAGCGTTTGAGGGGTCTGGTTCGTGCGCGAACGCGGCAGGCCTCTCGCTTCGCACGCGAGATCCGCACGGGACCCGCTGGACTCGCTCTGCCGGCGCCCTGCCACTGACACGCAATAACCCGAGTTTCTTAGGGTTATCGCGTATCAGTGGCAGCGACGCCAAGAAGCGACACCGGCGCCGAAGCCAGCATCAGTGAGTCACAAGAAGCTCATGCCGCGAAGCCCGTTCGAGATACGCGCCAGAGCGTGAGAACCGAACCGGCCATGCCCTTCAAGGCCGACTGACCTCACTGGTCTCAAATCACGGCGACATCATGTCGAACGCCAGCTTCGACTCTTGATCCGCGCTGATCACCACTGACTGCGTCTTCACCCTGGGCTTGGGCAACGAAGGATCTTCCAGCGTGCACGAGATGCTGTGTTTGCCCTCGCTCAAATCGACCTTCCACACCGCGACCGCTGCACCCGGCAGCCGCTTGCCGTCGATGCTCAACGCACAGAACGGCGGCGCGTTGACGTGCAGGTGACCCTTCTTCACGACCGCAGGCGCAGCCACGGCGAGCGTCTTCGTCTCGCCTGCCTTCAACTTCCACTGCACCTTCTTCTCCACGCCCTCCGCGGTGTTGCGCACGATGATGGTGTGCGGGCCCGGCATCAGCTCGAGCTCCTGCGGAGTGCGGCCGAACTTCTTCCCGTCGACCAGCACGTCGGCTTCGACGACCGACGTCACGTTCACCACGGCGCCCTTCACGTCCGGTGAGACCTCCCCCGCGTCGACGACCGCCGTACTGGAACCCGCATCGACCTCGGCCACTTCTTCCCCTGCGTCGAGGGGCGGAAAGACGAAGGCGTTGAGCTTGCCGGGGATCGTGCCGACGTCGACCACTGCGACGGGCTCGACCGGCCTGACCCACGGCTGCCACAACATCAGCACCAACCCGATGATGGTCACCGAGAGCAACGCGAGCACGATCATCGGCAGCTTCGAAGTGGGAACCCTGTTGTCGTCGGTGCGCGCCTCGAGATTACCCGAAGCCGCTCGCGGTCCGGCCTGCGGGCCCTCCAGCGACTTCATGCTGGGCAGCGTCGAGGAGTAGCCGAGCTCGTCGACCTTCGCGGCATCCACCTGCTGGTCGGGGAGCACCACCACGCCCGAGCCGGAGACCGGTTGATCGAGTTCAGTCGGCCGCGCTTCGGGGCCGGGCACTTCGCCGACGTCGGCCGCCACCACGCGGAACAGCCGCAGCAGATCGTCCTGCCCCACCACCTGCCGCTCGAGCGTGAGGAACTTCTCCAGGTCTTCCTTGAGGGCCTGCGCCGTGGGGTACCGCCCCTCGACATCCATGTGCAGGCAGCCCCCGAGAATCTGGCGCAGCGGCACCGGCACGTTCGGCCGCAGCTGCTCGATGGGGCGAATGCGGCCCGAGCGCGCGGCGTCGATCTGCTCGATCTCCGTGTTGCCGGCGATCGCGCGCACGTTGGTGAGCAGCTCGTAGAGCACCAGGCCCAGCGCGTAGACGTCGACGCGGCGATCGATCACCTGGCCGGTGATCTGCTCGGGCGACATGTACGGGTACTTGCCCTTCACGAAGCCCGCTTGCGTGCGGTGCATCGTGCTCGCGGCCTTGGCCACGCCGAAGTCGATCAGCTTCACCACGCCCTGACGCGACAGCAGAATGTTGTGCGGGGTGACGTCGCGGTGAACGAGGTGGAGCGGCAGCCCGTTCTTGCCCAACGCGTCGTGCGCGTAGTGCAGGGCGGCGGCGGCGTCGGCCACGATGCGCGCGCACAGCTCGGGGCCCATCAGCTCGCCGTGGCGTTCGTGCTCCAGGCTGACCGTCATCAGGTCGAAGCCAGCCACGTACTCCATGGCCAGGAAGTAGACGCCCTTGACCTGCCCCAGGTCTGAGATCTGCGCGATGCCCGGGTGGTGCAGCTGCGCGAGGAGCGACGCCTCGTCGAGGAACATGCGCACGAAGTCGGCGTTGCCGCACAGGTGCGGGTGCGGGCACTTGAGCACGCAGACCCCGTTGGGACCCTGCGCGAGCCAGACGTCGGCCATGCCGCCGGCGCCGATCTTCTTCTCGAGCGTGTACTTCCCGAACTGCGTGGCCATGAGTTCCTTCTGACTACCACGTCGAATGGGTCAGCCCCTCAACAACTCCCGCCCGCCTTCGAAGACGAACTGCACCGCGATGGCCGCGAGGATGAGGCCGAAGATGCGCTCGAGGATCGCGATGCCCGTCTGCTTGAGCACGCGCTTGATCAGATGCGCGCTGCGCAACGTCACGTAGGCCAGCCCCATGGTGATCAGGATCGACGCGAGCACTGGCAGCGCGACTTCGTGCCGCGGGCCTTCTTTCGCCATCAGCACCATCACCGTGGCGATGGCTCCAGGGCCGGCGAGCAGCGGCATCGCCAGCGGCACGATCGCGATGTCTTCTTGAGCACTGCCTTCCGCGGTCTCGGCTGCGCTCGTCTTGGTACCCGGGTGTTGCGCGCGGAGCATGTCGAGCGCGGTCAGCATCAGCAACAACCCACCCGCCACCCGGAAGGCGGCCAGCGTCACGCCGAAGACCTGGAAGATGAGGGTGCCGAAGAGCCCGAAGAAGCAGAGGATCGAAGCGGCGGTCACGCACGCCCGCAGCGCCATGGCCCGGCACTTCTCGGGCGAGTCCTTCGCGGTCATCGCAACGAACAACGGCACCACGCCGATCGGGTCGACGATGAAGAGCACCGCCGGCAACGCGAGGGCGAACGTGGCGAGCATCGAAGTCACACCGTGAAGCGCAGCTTCCACACCATCGTGACGGCCTCGAGGAAGATCTTCCGGCTCATCTTCGACTGACCCACGCGGCGGTCTTCGAACACGATGGGCACTTCCTTCACGGTGAAGCCCTTCTTCAGCGCGCGAAACGTCAGCTCGATCTGGAACGCGTAGCCGCTCGACTGCACGGCATCGAGATCGATCGCCTCGAGCACGCGGCGGTTGAAGCACTTGAAGCCGCCGGTGAGGTCTTTGACCTTCACGCCCAGAATGGTGCGCGCGTAGAGCGAACCACCCTGGCTGATCAGTTGCCGACTCACGCCCCAGTTCACCGTGCCGCCCCCTTCGACGTAGCGGCTCCCCAGCGCGACGTCGGCGCCGTTGACGGCCGTGTCGATGAGCCCCGTGAGGTAGCGCGGGTCGTGGCTGAAGTCGGCGTCCATCTCGATGACGTACTGGTACTGGTGCTCGAGCGCCCAGCGGAAGGCGTGCAGGTACGCACGGCCCAGGCCCTGCTTTTTCTCGCGGTGGAGCACCTTGATGCGCGGCTCTTTCGCGGCGAGCTCGTCGGCGAGTTTGCCCGTACCGTCGGGGCTGTTGTCGTCGACCACCAGAATGTCGACCCGCGGGTCGGCCTTCAAGACGGCCGCCGTGATGGGGCCGAGGTTGTCGAGTTCGTTGTATGTGGGAATGATGACGAGCGCCGAATTCATGACGCCGCGCCTGTAGCACGGCTCATGCGCGGAACATCTGCCTTCGCATCGAGACGTTCACGAGCAACCCCACGCCGATCATCACGCTCACCATCGAGCTGCCGCCGTAGCTCATCAGCGGCAACGTAATGCCGGTGATGGGCAACAAACCCGTGACCATCCCGATGTTCTCGAACACCTGCCAGAAGATCATCGCGCAGATGCCGATGGTCACGAACGCGCCGTACCGCTCCTTCGCGGTGAGCGCGACGCCCAGCCCTCCGAGCAAGAGCACCCCGTATAAGACCAGCAGCATCAGGCACCGCCCGAAGCCCTGTTCTTCTGCGAACACGCTGAAGATGAAGTCGGTGTGCTGCTCAGGCAGGTAGCGCAAACCAGTCTGGGTGCCCTCTTTCCAACCCTTGCCGCCCCAGCCGCCGCTGCCCACGGCGATCTTCGACTGCATCGCGTGGTAGCCGGTGCCCTTCAAGTCACTCGTGGGATCGAGCCAGCCCGAGATGCGCGCGTCCTGGTGCTTCTTGAGCTTGTGCCGGAGCACGGTGAAACGAGGCTCGGGCTGCTCGCGCACGTAGTCGTTCCACAACACCCCGAAGCTGATCGCGCAGATGAGCCCAAAGGCGATCGAGACCGGCAACGTGGGCTTGCTGAACAAGATGATGGTGACGGCGGTGAACACCATCATCAGCGCCGTGCCGAGGTCGGGCTGCACCAGCACGAGGCCGATGGGCAACAGGGAGATCGCGCCCGCGGGGATCAACCGCAAGAAGCCCTGCGCGGGTTGATTGGGCCTGTCGTCATCGTGGAAGTACTTGGCCAGCATCAACACCATCGTCAGCTTCATGAACTCGGCCGGCTGAACGCGGAACGGGCCGAGCACGAACCAGCTCTCTGCGCCCTTCGCCGTGTGACCGAACCACTTGAGCGCGATGAGCGCGCCGATGTTGAGCAGGTAGAGCGGCACGGTGGCCCGCTGAATCAACCGGTAGTCGACCAGCGCGATCACCACCACCAGGGCGATGCCCACACCCAGATAGAGCAACTGGCTGGTCCACACCGGCGAGCTCGGGGGGCGGGAAGCCGAGGCGAGGTTGTAGATGCCCACGGCTGCGGTCATCAGCACGCCGATGACCAGCACCCAGGGCACGTGGGCGGTCGCGCGCGGTTCGACTCGAAGTTCCACTATCGGCCCCCTTCTTCAGACGGCGGCGCCGCGGGTTCGTCGGGAGCCACGCGCTCAGGCGCGACATCAGGCAACGGGGGTGCGGGCGTGGAAGCCACCGCCGGTTTGGGATCTCGCTCGATACCGGCGCCCGTGTCTTTCGTGGGCTCGACGGGCGGTTGCGCCGCGAGGCCATTGCCGGTGGGCTCTTTCGGCGGCGACAGCGGCGGCGCGAGCAGCGGCGCCTTCACCGCGGGCGCGGGTTTGGGCGGCGCGTACTCGAGACCGAACGCTTCGCCGTCGATGCGCTTGAGCTCGAAGTACTTCTTGATCACTGCCATCGCCGCCGGCGCCGCGTCAGAACCGCCGTGACCACCGTGTTCGTTGAGCACCACCACGGCGATCTCCGGATCATCCGCGGGCGCGAAGGCGGTGAACCACGCGTGATCGCGCTCCCAGTACGACATCTGTTCCTTCTTCAGGCGCACCGCGCCGAGCCGCGACACCTGGGCCGTACCCGTCTTGCCCGCCACCGTCACCTCGGCCAGCCGGCTGCGGAACGCCGTGCCACCAGGCTCGTTCACCACGGCCTTGAGCGCGTCCAACAAGATTGCGTGCTGCTCGGGCGTCATCTCGATCTCGCGCACCAGCTTCGGGCCGAACTGCTCGACCACCTCGCCTTCCGGCGTTTCCACGCGCTCGACCACTTGCGGCTGGTACACGCGGCCACCGTTGCCGATCGCGGCGTAGACCACGGCGAGCTGCAGCGGCGTCACGTTCACGTCGCCCTGCCCGATGGCCGTGTTGAGGGCCATGCCCTTGGTGTAGCCGCCGGGTGTGACCCTGTTGTGGTACCCGGTGTCGGGCATCACGCCGGGCACCTCAGCCGCGACGCCGAGGCTGGTGACGGTGCCCAGACCCAACGACTTGCCGACCCTGGCGATGGCATCGATGCCGATGGTGTCGGACACCTTGTAGAAGTACGTGTCGCAGCTCCACTGCATCGCTTGATGAGCGTGCACCAGGCCGTGGCCGCTCTCCTTGTGGCAACGCCAGCGGCGCGAGCCGAGCTGATAACCGCCGCCGCAGGTGACTGAAGAATTGGCCGTGAACGCGCCCGACTGCAGCGCCGCCAGCAGGGTGACCACCTTGAAGGTCGAGCCGGGGCTGTAGTGCTCGGCGCCCGCGCGGAAGACCATCGGCTGCAGCGGGTCTTTGCTCAGCGCCACCAGCCGCTGCGGCGAGACGCGGCCCGTCATCTCGTTGGGATCGAACGAAGGCCGGCTCACCATCGCGCGCACGAAGCCGGTCTTCGCGTCGAGCACCACGATCGAGCCCGCGGTGCCGGGAAAGGCCTGCTCAGCTTCGGCCTGGAGCCGCGCGTCGATCGACAAGATGACGTTGCGGCCCGGCTGGGGCGGTACTTCGTCGCGCTTGAGGACGTTGCCATTGGCGTCGCGCATCACCTCGCCGCGCGCGTTGACCACCTCTTTGACCCAACCATCACGGCCGCGCAGCACCTGCTCGTACGCGCGCTCCACGCCGCGGCGGCCGGTGTAATCGCCCATCGCGTAGGGCGGCCGTTCGAGGGCCGGCCCACCGTTGAGCCTGGCCAGCTCGTCGGAGGTGACCTCGTTCATGTAGCCGAGCACGTGCGCCAACGCAGCGCCGGAGCGGTAGTGCCGATGCGGCACGGCCTCGAGATCGACGCCCGGGAGCTGAAACTTGTGGGCGTTGACGAGATCGAACTCGTCGCGCGTGAGATCGACCTGCACCACGATCTGCTGGTAACGCTGGGGCCCGCGCGCAAACTTCACCATCTCGGTCACGTGCTGCAGTTGCTCGTCATCCCACGCGAGCATCGCGTGCAGCCGGGGGATCACCTCGGCCACGCAGCGCTGACAGAACGCGGGTGTGATGAACACGTCGAGGCTGGGGCGCGCGTCGACCAGCACTTCTCCGCGGCGATCGCGAATGAGGCCACGCGTCGAACGAACGCGCGTGTCTTTGAACTCGTTGTCCACCGACAACGCGAGGAACTCTTCGTACCGCACCACCATCAACCGGTAGAGGTTGACCGCCAGCACCAGCAACCCGAGCAGGAAGAACCCGCCCACCATGAAGACGCGCGGCCGCAGCTCCTTGGGTTCTCGGGTGGTGCCGAGGCCAATCTTCATCGCAGCAGCCCCGGCTCAGGGCGTTCGCCCGGTTCGATCTTCTTGAGCAGCGGCCACATCGCGAGGCCCGCGAGCGTGGTGAGCACCACCTGCAACGGCACGCCAGACAGCGAGAACACGTGCCCACTGCCCGCCGCCGAAGTGAGCCAGCTGAAGAAGACGGCGAACACGGCGTGGCCCGCGGTCGCCACGGCGATGAACAGCGCGTACGGGCCGCGGCTGCGCGTGTCGACCACCACTCCCGCACCGCGCACCAGCAAGAAGACCAACACCGCGAGCGCCGGGTACAGACCGGTGGGCCGGCCGGTGAAGACGTCGAGCAGGTAGCCGACGGAAAAAGCAGAGAACGCGCCTTCGACGGTGGTGCAGCGCAGCGCCGCGTAGACCACCAGGGCGAGGCCGACGTCGATGCGGGTGACCTCGAAGCCGAAGGTCTTCACGAGCACGGCTTCCACCGAGAGCAGCAACAGCGCGAGCGTGGAGAACGCGAGAAACTTCACTTGAGCGCCCCCTTCCCCAGGTCGGAAGAAGGAATGCCCATCATCACGGGAATCACGAGCACCTCTTCGACGCGATCGAGTTCGACTGCGGGCTCGAGGGTTCCTTTGAGGAACATGCCGACGCTCGGCCGCGTGGGTGAACGCACGATGCCCAGCGGAACGCCGCGGGGAAAGATGCCGTCGCTGCCCGCGGTCACCACCACGTCGCCATCACGCGCGTCGTCTTCGCGGCGCACCACGTCGAGCAGCAGCGGCCGCCCGCCACCCGAGCCCGACACGGTCACACGAACCCGCGTGCGCTGAATCACGCCGCCGATGTGCGAGGAGGGATCGGTCAACAACATCACGTCAGAGGAGCCGCCCACCGAGCGCACGATCTGACCCACCGCGCCTTCCGCGGTCACCACGGGCATGCCGAACCGCACGCCGTCGTCTTCGCCGCGATTGATGCGGATGGATTGAAACTGCGCCGAAGCGTTGAGGCCGATGACGCGCGCGACGACCTCTTGATCGACGGTGTCTTCCACGTAGCTGAGCAACGACTTGAGCCGCGCGTTCTCGGCTTCAGCCTCGCGCAAGGCGTTCAACTCGGCGTGCGCCATCGCCAGGCCCGTGCGGCACTCGAGCGCCTCTTCATGCGCGCCCCGCAACGCGAGGTACCCGCTGCCCAGGCTGCCGACGCCGTCGATGGCGCTGGTGAGCACCGATTGAACCGGGGCAGAGACGAAGAGCACGGCGCGATCCACGAAGTTGGGCTCTCTTCCGCGATGCCCGGTCCACAAATAGCTGACCAACGGGGCGAGCAAGAGCGTGCCCACGGTGAGCAACTCCCTGTAACGCTGAAAGAAAGAGAACATCTAGGCTCGCCACCAAACCGCTTGCATGTTGTGGGGACCGATCCTACAGGTCCCCGCTTCGCCCCGCCAACTGTTGGAAACCCATGAGCAATTCCTCCGAAAACACCCGCCGCTACGGCTCCTATTTCTTCATCGCCGCGCTCGCCACCCTCTTCGCGCTGCAGTGGGGCCCCGGCTCCCAGGGCTGCGATACGCGCATCATGGATGCCGAGTCCGCTGCGACGGTCAATGGCAAGCCGATCCCCTTGAAGGACTTCGCTCGTTCATACGCGCAGCAGTCTGACAACTTCCGTCGGCAGGGGGTACCCGCCGATCTGATGAAGCAATTCGGAATTCACAAGCAGGTCATCGACCAGCTGGTGAACACCGAGCTGCTGTCTCAGGCCGCTGAAGCGCGGGGGCTGAAGACCAGCAACGAGGACCTCGCCAAGGTGCTCAAAGAGGCTCCCGCTTTCCAGAAAGACGGGAAGTTCAACAAGGAGTCGTACCTCGAGTACGTGCGCCAGGTCGAAGGCACCACTGAAATTTTCTTCGAGGACAAGCTCCGCCGGCAGCTCGCCGCGCAGATGCTGCTCGAGCTCGTCGAGTCTTCCGTCGCGGTCAGCGATGAAGAGGTCAAGGCGAAGTACCTGAAGGAAGGCGACGTCGCGAACCTCACGTTCGTGCGCTTCAGCCCGACCATGTACTCCGAGAAGATCGGCACGCCGAAGCCCGCTGAGCTCGACGCGTGGACCAAGGCCAACGAGGCCGCCATCGCGGACTACTACGAGAAGAACAAGTTCAGCTTCTTCGAGCCCGAGAAGATCAAGGCGAAGCAGCTCCTCCTCAAGGTGCCGCCCGACGCCGACGAGGCGAAGAAGATCGAGATCAAGACGCGCGCCGAAAACGTGCGCAAAGACATCGTCGACAACAAGAAGGACTTCTCGGAAGTCGCCAGGGCCGTCTCCGAGGATCTGGAGACCCGCGAGAAGGGCGGAGACCTGGGCTTCGTGGAGCGTCTGGCGCTGCCCGGTGCGTTCGCCGACATGCTGTTCGCGATCAAGCCGGGCGAAGTCACTGCGCCCGTCGAGACCCCCATGGGCTGGTTCGTCGGCACCGTGGTGGAGAAGAAGGCCCCCGAGCAGCGCCCCCTCGAGACCGTGCGCAAAGAGATCGCCGCGCAGTTGTTCGTAAAGGAGAAGGCGAAGGCGCTCGCGAAGGCCGATGCCGTGAAGGCGCTGGCCGACGTGAAGGCCGGCAAGAAGCTCAACGACCTGTTCCCCGCGGCCAAGAGCGAGACGGGCTCGAACCCCTTCGCGTTCGCGGCTGAGACCAAGCCCGAGGCCAAGGCGACGGGCGCGTTCAACTCGGCCTCCGAAGAGATCCCTCAGCTCGGCAAGGAGCCCGCCGTGAAGAAGATGATCTTCGACATGAAGGCAGCGGGAAACATCGACCAGGTGCTCACCGTCGGCGACACCCTGGTGGTGGCCGTGGTCGACGAGCGCAAGTCGCCCAGCGATCCGGACTTCGAGACCCAGAAGACGCAGCTCAAGACCGAAGCGGTCAAAGGCAAGCAGTTCGAAGTGCGCGAGGGCTTCCTCAAGTCGCTCAAGCAGGTCGGCACGGTCGTCACCAACGACTCGGCCATCGACAAGATCATCAGCGACAGCTGAATCATCATTCTCCCTCTCCCCTCAGGGGAGAGGGTCGGGGTGAGGGGCAAACACCTTGAACTTGATCCTCGCCTCCGCCTCACCCCGTCGTCGTGAGCTGCTGGGCCACCTCGGAGTTCCCTTCGAGGTCGTGCCCGCGGATCTCGACGAATCCCTGCGTCCCGGCGAACACGCAGCCGCCTACGTCGAACGCCTCGCAAGAGCGAAAGCCGCGGGCGAAGGCCTGCGCCTGGCCGCCGACACCTCCGTCGTCATCGACGACGAAGTCTTAGGCAAACCCGGCCACGACGCGGCATTGGGTTCCACCATGCTCCGCCGCCTCGCCGGCCGAGCCCATCAAGTCATGACGGGAATCGCGGTGTCAGGCCCGAAAGGAATCCTCTCGCGAGTGGTGATCTCCGAAGTGCATTTCCGCAAGCTGAGCGAAGCAGAGATCGCCTGGTACGTGAGCACGGGCGAAGGCGCTGACAAGGCGGGCGGCTACGCGCTGCAAGGCCGAGCCGGCACGTTCATCACCTCGGTCGTGGGAAGCCCCAGCAACGTCATCGGCCTCCCGCTCGCAGACACGGTCGAGCTGCTCCGGGCCGCGGGCCTGAGCCTGCCGATGGATGGCGGATGATCGACAAGGCGACCCTGCAAACGAACTTCGTTGCGGTCGAAGCCCGAGTGGCGGCCGCATGCGTGAAGGCCGGCCGGCCGCGCGAGTCGGTCACGTTGATCGCGGTCAGCAAGCTGCACCCGCCTGACCTGATCCGTCTGGGCTGGGAGCTGGGCCACCGCGACTTCGGCGAGAACTACGCTCAGGAGCTCCGCGACAAGCACGCCGGGCTCGCCGAATGCGCGGGGCTTCGGTGGCATGCGATTGGTCCGGTGCAGCCGAAGAACGCCAAGTACGTCGCGAAGGCGGCGTTTCTATTTCATGCGCTCGAGCGGCTCGAGGTTGCGCAGGAGCTCGCCAGGCGCCGCGTGGGAGCGCCGCTGAAGTGTTTGATCGAAGTGAACGTGGCGGGCGAAGCGTCGAAGGCGGGCATTGCGCCGGCTGAGTTGGGTGCCTTCATTGAGGCAGTGCGTGCCTTGCAGCAGCTCGAGGTCGTCGGGCTCACGGCGATGCCGCCGATCGTTGAGGATCCCGAGGCGTCTCGGCCGCACTTCAAAGCGCTTCGTGAGCTCTCGCAGCGACACGGCTTGGCGCAGCTCTCGATGGGCACCACTGGGGACTTCGAGGTGGCGATTGAAGAAGGCGCCACGCTGGTTCGCGTGGGCACGGCGATCTTCGGTCACCGCCCGACCTGAGTCGGCGTCGAGCTAAGTCGTGCTTTGTAAACTTTGATCCTGAGGGTCACGGCCTCTCTTCGTGACCTGGCTCTGGCCGCGCACGCGACTGCCCTTTCCCCCTCAGGGAGAGGGAGGCTCTGGGACCAAAATCAGATCTCTTTGAGCTTCAGCCGGCCCTCGTCGGTGAAACGCACCACGTACGAAGTACCGCAGTAGTGACAATGAATCTCCTCGGCCTCGTGAAGCCCATCCGGCCAGGGGTTGTTCGCGTTGCACGACGGGCAGTCGAACTCGTCGAACTTCTTCTTCTTCCCCTCGTCCGGCTTGTCATCGTCGTCGTCGTAGGAATGACCAGACATCCGTCACCTCACCAGCGGTTGAGAAAATCGCTCATCTCATCGAGCGCCTTCATGCGGCGCTGCTTCACGGCCTCGAGCAACGTCACCAGCGCAGGTGGCAACTTCCCGCCCACCAGCAACGCCTCTCGCGACAGCTCGAGCACATCGACCTGCCCCTGCGCGACGGCAGAACACCTTCGGCCGCACTGCCCCGCCAGCACTTCGCCTTCGCCCAGCACGTCACCCGTCTTCGCCACGCCCAGCTCTGCAGCGTCCGTGTCGCGCCGCGCGAAGAGCCGAACGTCGCCTGCGAGCACGAAGAAGAGCGAGCCACCTGGCTCCCCCTGCTGCATCAACACCACTTTGTCGGGAAAGCGCCGAATCACCGCGCCGCTCAACATCGAAGGACCCGCGGGGCCCAGCGCCTTGATCAGCGGCGCGCCACTGAGCTCCGGCTTCAAGGCGACCAGTTCAGCCGCGTTGGCGCGCTTGAGTTCGACCTTCGTTACCGGAACGTTGCTGCTCATCGTGCCTCGACCTCTGCCGCGGGAAGCGTGCGGTACTGGGTATCGATGTGGCCCATCAACTCGAAGAGCGCATCGCCGTACGGCGTCCCGTCGGTCGAAGTGTAGCCTTTCCGGTTCACCCAGAAGGTGCCCGAGTGGCACTCGCGCTCCCAGTTCGGCAGGCGATCGATGTTCACGCCCGTCTCGTCCGTATTCCGACAGTCGCGGGCACCCGTCACCGAGTTGACGAAGCAGCAGCGGCCGTTGGGGAAGACGTAGATGACCGGCCGCAGCTGGAGCGCGGGGTCGACCACGAAGTTGTTCGCGATGATCGCCGCCGCCACGAAGTCAGCCGGATCCATCCCGTAGCCATGGAGCAGGTACGCCACCGGGTACTGAGCCTGCGCGTTGGCCGGGTCTCCGTAACCGGGCGGCAGCGCGATCGCGTACTCCCACTTCGCTCCGAGCGCGGTCGATTGATACGTCTGGGTGCGGTAGTCGGCCGCGGTGCTCTCACCGAAGACCGCCTGGGGCTTCGGCGCGTTGGGCCACATGTACGCCACCCAGTTGAAGACGATCTGAAAGCGGCTGGCGGCCTCGCCCGCGGTGCCCACGTGATCACCTGCACCGGCGATGACCTCCGCGTCGGTACGCGTCTCGCTGCCATACAACGTGATCAGATCCTTCGGCACCGACCGCCACGACCGATTCCAGGGGTTGAAGTTGCCGGTGACGCGATCCTTCATGCCCGGAATGTCGGTGAAGTTGCGGTACTCGCCGACGAGCCCCTGCCGGGCGGTCTTGACCGCGGTGAAGAGGTGCCGCGCGTTCAGACCCAGGTTGAAGATGTCGCGGATGCCGCCATCGAGCAGCACGTTCAGGCGGGCCATCGCGCTGGGCTCGAGCTTCTTGAAGTTCGTGCGGCCGTCGAGCGCGAAGAGCCGCTTGCGCCCCTCCACCTCGTCGTACACGCCGTTGCCTTCACCGGTGTCCACCGAGCCCGCCACGCCATCGAGCCCGAAGTCGCGGAAGGGCTCGCCCAGGTCGTAGCGCCAGCTCTTCTCGGTGCCCTCGGCGTTCTGATCAGGATCGTAGTTGTCGCGGTTCGCGTCGGTGGGCGTGGTGCTCGCGGCCGTATTGCAACCGCCGCTGCCATTTTCGAACGCGTCGGCGCACCCATCGATGCCCACGTCATCCCAACGCTCGTGCGAGTTGTTCACGATGGGCTCGCCGTAGTCGCGCCGCCCGTTGCCGTTGTAGTCCCACGCCAGGAGGATCGGCGCCGCCAGGTCGCGCTGCCGGCAGGGGTCGACGGTGCCTGCGTTCTGCAGCCAGTACAGAATCTCGTCGTCCTTGGTGGCTTCCACCGCGCCCCCCTTGTTGAGGCAGTACTGCGCTGCGAAGGCGGCCTCCTGCGCGGTCGGCAGCGGGCTCGCCACGTTCGCGGGGTCGGAGCAGAAGTTCACTTTCTCTTTGCCGGTCGAGCAGAAATACAGCCGCTGCTTCCCGTCGCAGAAGGTGATCGCGGGGTAGGTGCCCGCGGGGTTGTACTCGGCGTTCTTGAGCCCCTGCACCCGGCGGGGATTGGTGCAGAGATCTCTGGGCGGGTGACGCACCACCTCGGGGTCGATGCCCGGGGGCGCTACGGGCGAGCTGGGGTTATTCGTGAAGAAGTTGCCGTAGGCCAGCATGAGGTCGCCCATCATCTCGAGGTAGCTCTCTCGATCGAACGTGCCGCCATTGTTGGTGATGTGAAGGTGGTTGAAGTCGTTTGGGTGTTCCCACTTGCCGGGTACGGCCCTTCGGGGGGTCGCGCACGCGTCGATGACCGTGGGATCATTCAGGCGAACGGGGTCCTGCGCCATGATCGTCTCGAGTTCTTCCTTCGAGCAGAAACCGCCGGCCACGAAGTCGTCGATGAAGCGCTGGAAAAACGCGGCATCGATGGGCCCGCCGAGGGAAGCGACGCCGTCGAACTTCTCCGGGTGGGTCGAAGCGAGCGCCATGCCGCCGATGGCCCCCATCGAGACGCCCCCCAGCACCCGGTACGTGGTGCGAATCTTCGCGGGCGCAGGCGGCGGCGGCTCGACCGGCTTCGGCGAGCACGAGACGAGAAGGGAGGCAGCGGTGATCGCCGCGAGCGGAAGACGCACTGGGGTGACTCCTGAGTGGGGGCTGCCCGAATGTAGGAATTTCACGGGTGAATAGCGAGGCCACGTGACAGTCGAGTCATGCGCCCACGACATCGGTGTCGGGCAGGAGGTTCTACAAAATGCGGCGACACATGGGCTGGTTGGTGGTGCTCGCAGGGGCGGCATTCGCCCAGGGCGCCCCGAAATTGGTGAGCGTCTTCGGGCCGGGGGAGCAGACCACCTACGACGTCAGCTACATGGGCATCACCGCTGGCCGCGCAGAGATCACCGTCGGCTCGAGGATGGAGCAATTCGGCCGCGAGGTCTGGCCGCTGGTCTGCGTGGGCGAGACGACGCAAATGGCCGCGGTCTTCCCGGTCAAAGATCGCTTCATCAGCTACTGGGATCCGCAGACCCGCAGCTCGGTGGGGGCCGACTTCTTCGTGCACGAGAACAAGCACCGCGCGAAGTCGCGCTTCAAGTACGACTTCGACGCGGGCGAAGCGATCGTCACCCGAGAGGCGCCGGGCTGGCCCACCACCGAAAAGACCTACCCCATCGAACAGGGCACGCTCGATCTCGCCGCGGCCGGCTTCAGCATGCGCAACATCCCCCTCGCGGTGGGCGCGGTGCACGAGCTGCCCATCTTCACGGGCGCCAAGTTCTACAAGATGAGGGCGACCGTGGTGGGCCGCGAGTCCATCCGTACGGGTCTGGGCGACGTCGAGGTCTACCGGGTGACCGTCAACGGTGACTTCAACGGCAAGCTCGCCACCCAGGGGTTGATGACCCTGTTCTACACGGCCGACGAGAAGCAGCTGCCGGTGCGCGCCGAAGCGAAGCTCGCGCTGGGGTACGTCAAAGTCGACGCGGTGAAATACGAGCCGGGCCGCCGCTACACGGGGGTCGAATGATGCGGTTCATCTTGTGGGGCCTGCTCTCGACCTCGGTGCTTGCAGCCAACGCACCTGCGCCTGCGCCGCGAGGCTCGTTGGTGAAACCGGTCAAGCCGCAGCCGGGGCAACGCTCCCCCTTCCCCACCGAAGCGCAGTGCCAGGCGCTCGGCGCGGTGATGACGCCCATTCCGTTCGGCCCCGGCGAGACGCTGGAGTTCGACATCGACGCGCTGGGTGCACGCGCGGGCACGATGACCATGCAGACGTTGCCCCTCCGCGATGGGGTGATGCCGCTCGAGGTCGCGGTAGAAACCAACACCTTCTTCAGCAAGGTGCGCCGCGTGAAAGGCACCGCGAAGACCGAGCTTTCGCCCAAGACGCTGCGCCCCGTGCGCTACGTCGAAGACGCCTACGAGAACGAGGTGCACCGCATCGCCGACGTCACCTTCAAGAAGAACAAGACGGCGAAGCTGGTGAGCACCATCAACGGCCAGACGTGGATGGAAGACCTGCGATGGGGCAACGACGTGAGCGACGTGGCCGGCGCGATTCACCTGCTGCGCGCGATCCCCATGAAGGAGGGGCAGTTTCTCTGCTTCGACGTCTACGGTATCCGGCGCATCTGGCGGGTGTGGGGCACGGTGCTGCCGCGTGAACACGTCTCGATGCCGGTGGGCGAGTTCGACACCTGGCACCTCGCAGGCGAAGCGGCGCCGATCAACTTGCCCGACGCCCGGCGCGAGATGCACGTGTGGATCAGCGATGACGCGCGCAGGCTGCCGCTCGCGGCGATGGGCGTGATGGACTTCGGGGCGGTGCGCGCGACGATGAAGGCGTTCACCCGGCCCGGCGAGAAGACCAACCGGGCCGAGAACAAGGCCAACATCAAGTGGTGACCCCCTCGCCCTGCGAAGGAGACTGATGAAATAGGTGCCTCGACTCCGCTCGCAGGGTTGATCGAAATAAGGAGCGCCCACCGTTCATCCCGAGCGGAGTCGAGGGATTACCTCGCCTTCGGGCG
>JAYVFP010000032.1:0-19308 GCA_043773025.1 Archangium sp. | reverse complement strand
GATTTGCGCACCTTGTCCTCGATCGCGTCGGCGATATCCGGGTTGGCCTTGAGGAAGGCGCGCACATTCTCGCGGCCCTGGCCGATCCTCTGGCTGTCGTACGAGAACCAGCTGCCCGACTTCTCGATGATGCCGGCCTTGGCGCCCAGGTCGATGATCTCGCCCAGTTTGGAGATGCCTTCGCCGTACATGATGTCGAAGATGACCTCGCGGAACGGGGGGGCGACCTTGTTCTTGACCACCTTGACCTTGGTGCGCGTGCCGATGACCACGTCACCGTCCTTCAGGTTGCCCGCCTTGCGAATCTCGCAGCGCACCGAGCTGTAGAACTTGAGCGCGTTGCCGCCGGTGGTGGTCTCCGGGTTGCCGAACATCACGCCTATCTTCATGCGGATCTGGTTGATGAAGATGATGGTGGTGCCGCTGCGGCTCACCGCGCCCGTCAGCTTGCGCAGCGCCTGGCTCATCAAGCGCGCCTGCACGCCCATGTGCGCGTCCCCCATCTCGCCTTCGATCTCTGCGCGCGGCACCAGCGCCGCCACCGAGTCGATCACCACCAGGTCCACCGCGCCCGAACGCACCAGGTGCTCGGTGATCTCCAGCGCCTGCTCGCCGGTGTCGGGCTGCGAGATGAGCAGCTCCTCCACCCGCACGCCCAGCTTGCGCGCGTAGCCCACGTCGAGCGCGTGCTCTGCGTCGATGAAGGCCGCCACGCCGCCTTGCGCCTGCACCTGGGCGATCGCGTGCAGCGTGAGCGTGGTCTTGCCCGAAGACTCGTTGCCGAAGATCTCCACCACGCGCCCACGCGGCAGGCCACCGACCCCCAACGCACGATCCAGCCCGACTGACCCGGTCGGAATCACCGCCACCGGCTGGATCTCCGACGCGTCGCCCATCTGCATCACCGCGCCCCGGCCGAACTGCTTCTCGATCGCCGCCACTGCCGCCGCGACCGCCTTCAACTTCTCACTCAACTTCTCATTCAGCTTCCCCATCGCCCTGCCTCCATCCGTGTGATGCGCGGGGTGAATTCCCCGCACGGCAGGTCACTGAGCAACGCACATGCCGGGAAGCCCAGCAGCGGGGCGAAGCTCGAGACCGGTCTCCGACGAGCCGGAGCACGGACGCTCCACGCGAACTCTCGAGAGGCAATGCGCTGCGATCGCCGTTAGAACCGCAGCCGCCGTGCCGACCGACTCCCCTCTCATCGCAGGTCTGGTGCTCGTGGGGGCCCTGGTGCTGCTGCGTTTTCAGGCGTGGCGCGCCGTGCTCTGCGTGCGGCCCCAGGCGGTGCGGGTCGAGGTCGAGACGCCCGCCGACGTGACGCAGGTGCCAGGCGAACTCGAAGACCTGTGGGGCGAGCTTCAGAAGCTCGGCTTCACGCTGCTCGGCGCTCACAGTGAGAAAGCGCCGCTCTCGCCCAAAGCGCGCTGGTTTCTCGACGCGAAACACCCGAACCAGCCGGTGGTCGCCTCGTTGAGCGTGGGCCGCGACGAACAGGAACACCTCGTCTTCTTCACGCAGTCAGATCGCGGCTTCGTCATCACCGCCAACTACCGAAGGCTCGCGCTCGAAGTGCCTGGCGCGTACCTCGCAGGTGGTCTCGACGGCGCTGCGCCCGAACGGTTGCTCAAAGCGCACCTGCGTCGCCTGCCCGAAATCGGCGCTCTTCAGGACGTCAAGACCATCGAAGATCGCGTCGTCGCCGCTCGCGAGTGGTATTCGCGATCGGGAAAACCTGAGTTGCGTCAACAGCATGCAGTTGGACTGTTGTGGACGCTGGGCGCACTTGGCATGGTGGGCGCCGCTTTGTTCAGGCTCGTCGCCTGACGGAAAACAAAAACCAAAATGAAGAGCGCATCGAAGCACGAAGAGATCTTCTTTCTCGCAGGCAAGCGGACGGCGTTCGGCACCTTCGGCGGCGCGCTGAAGGATCTGTCGGCCACCGACCTCGGCGTGGAAACCGCGAAGGCCACCCTCACGCAGTCGAAGGTGAGCGCTGAAGACGTCGACCACGTCGTCTACGGCAACGTGATGCAGACCAGCCCCGACGCTCTCTACCTCGCGCGGCACATCGGCCTGAAGACGGGCGTGCCGGTGAACGTCGGCGCGCTCACCTTGAACCGCCTCTGCGGCTCGGGCTTTCAGGCGTACATCACCGCCGCCGAGATGATGCTCACCGAGCAGGCCCACTGCATCCTCGCGGGCGGAACTGAGTCGATGAGCCAGGCCCCGCACCTCGTTCGCGGCGCGCGCTGGGGCATTGGCCTGGGCAAGAGCGCTCTTGAAGACACCCTGATGCAGGGCCTCTTCGACACGTACCCGAACCTGCCCATGGGCATGACCGCCGAGAACCTCGCCGAGCAGTACAAGCTCAGCCAGGACGAGGTCGACACCTTCAGCGTGCTCAGCCAGCAGCGCTACCAGGCCGCGCACGAGGCCGGCCGGTTCGCGCACGAGATCGCGCCCGTCGAGCTGAAGACCAAGAAGGGCGTCACCGTCTTCGCGAAAGACGAACACCCGCGGCCCGAGTCGACCGTCGAAGGGTTCAAGAAGCTGCCCAGGGTGTTCAAGAAGGACGGCGTGATTCACCCGGGCGCAGCTTCAGGCATCAACGACGGCGCGGCCTCGGCCCTGCTGTCGACTCGAACGTTCGCCGACAAGAAGGGCTGTCAGCCCATCGGCCGCCTGGTGAACTGGGCGACCACCGGCTGCGACCCGCGCATCATGGGCATTGGCCCTGCTCCGGCGATCCGCAAGCTGATGGAGCGCGCCGAGTTCAAGTTGAGCGACATCGATCTCTTCGAGGTCAACGAGGCGTTCTCGCCCCAGTACCTCGCGGTGGAAAAAGAGCTCGGCCTGCCGCGCGATGCCACCAACGTCGACGGAGGCGCCATCGCCATCGGTCACCCGCTCGCTGCATCAGGCGCGCGCATCACGCTTCATCTGTTGTACGAGCTCAAGCGCAGAGGCCTGAAGTACGGCGTCGGCAGCGCGTGTATTGGCGGCGGGCAGGGCATCGCAGTTCTCGTGGAGGCCATGTGACGAACGTTCCTGATGCAAAGGCACTGCGCGATCGCGCCAAGCAGCTCGCCGAAGAGCGGCGCACCGAGCGGAAGAACCGCAAGCGCAAGTGCAGCCTGTGCGGCACCGAGGAGTCAGAGAAGACCCCCTTCGTGGCCCACCCCGACGGCATCGGCCCGTCCTGCAAAGAGCCCTCGCTCTGTGAGAACTACCGCGCCAGAGCCGCTGGCATTCGGTGACCCAAATACCCGGGTTTTTCCGCCCGGATTCTCAGTGACCCATTGAAGCGGGTTGAGGAACCGGGCATGTCACCTCGGGGATCCGTGTTTCTGGGTGCTGGTCCCGCCATCAGAAAAAGCCGGGAGGGACCCCGGTTTCATTGAGCTCATTCCTGGGCGAGGGAAATACAAGTCATGGCCATTCCGCAATTCACGGGTGTGAAGGTGTTCTCGACGACGCTCGCGCGCGATCGCGAAGTGATGGGCGAGAAGATTACGAACTGGGTGAAGGAAAACCCCACGGTCGAGATCGTCGACAAAGAGGTGACGCAGAGCTCCGACAAGGAGTTCCACTGCCTCACGGTGACGCTGTTCTACAAGCCGCGGTAACCCGCGAAGGAGCACCTCGATGGCGCAGCTGAACTTCCGCATGCCGGCGATCCGGAGCGCTGCGGGAGCCATGGCCATCGCGGTCATCGCGGTCTCCGTGCTGGTCGCGGTCATCAGGCCGCTGTCCGGCATCATCCCCCTGACGCCTGAGTTGGTCTTTCAGGGTTTCGTCTGGCAGGTGCTGACCTACGGCTTCGTGGAGAATTCGCCCATCGGCGTCATCTTCGGGGCCTTGATTCTGTGGAACCTCGGCGGCGCTGTCGAGTCGACCTGGGGCCGCAAACGTTTCGTCTGGTTCTCGTTGGGCGTGGTGATGCTCGCGGGCCTCGCGACGGTGCTGACCGCCCTGGTGGTGCCTGGCCTGCGGCAGACGTACTACGGCGGCATGGTGCTCACGGGCGCCTTGTGGGTCGCGTACGGTCTGCAGATAGGCCGCGGGCAGACCAATTTCTGGGGCGCGGCCGTGACCGGCAACGTGCTCGCGGCGATCGGCGCTGGCTTCGTGCTCCTCAACGCCGCCTTCAACGGCCTTGGGTCGGTGATCCCCGAGGCCTTCAGCTTGCTCTTCACCTATTTCTACATGCGCGGCGCACAGCCGAGCTCGTGGTGGCTGCGCTTCCGCTCGTGGCAGCTCGATCGTGACCTCAAGAAGCGCTCGGCGCACTTGAAGGGCATCGACGGAGGCCGGCGCAACGTCGGCGGCGACTCAGACAAGTACCTGCATTGACGGCGCGGGTGGCGCTGAGTCACAAAGGGTGACGATGCGCGCCCTTTCTCTTCTCGTGCTGCTCGTCTCTTCCACCTCGTTCGCGTGGGGTTTCGACGGGCACCGACGGCTCGCTTCGTTGATGCAAGACGCGATGCCCGCGGGGCACTGCCTGCGCACTTGGTATTCCGCGCGGCAGACCACCGCCCTGCAGGACAAGGCGTGCGATCCCGATCGCTGGCGCGGCAACGACCCTGCCGAGGCACCGCGGCACTATCTGGAGATCGACTGGGTCACCCCGCTCAGCCGCTACCCGCGCGAGTTCCCCGCCGTGGTGGAGCTCATCGGTGCGCGCAACGCCTCGAACAACGGCATCGTGCCGTGGCACGTCGAGGTGAAGTACGCCGAGCTGGTCGCGGCCTTTCGCGCGAAGAACACCACCCCGATTCTCGAGACGTCGTTCGTGCTCTCGCACTACGTGTTCGACAGCTTCTCCGTGCTGCACGACACGCGGAACTTCGACCCCAACATGGGCCTGCACGCCCGCTGGGAATCAGACATGTTGAACACGCTCTCGAACATCAACGGCGTCACCACGCTGGCCGCTTCGTACTACGGCACCGCGGGGCTCGCTGACCCGCGCGACAACATCTTCGACGTGGTGATCGCCGGCAACGGCGTGGTGCCTCAGTTGATCGCTTTCGATACCGCGGCCGCAGGCAGCATTCCGGCGCTGTATTCGAGCACGCGCGATCTCACCGCGCGGCGCTGGGGTGATGGCGTCACCGTGATGTCGTCGATTCTGTGGTCGGCGTGGGCCGAGGCCGGCAGCCCCGAGCTCAGTGGATTTTCGACTTCGTGTTCACGCGCGGTGCCCACGGCGGAGATCGTGATTCTCGGTTTTCCACCCGTGGGTGGGTTTGTGCACCCGTCAGATGCGGGCGTTGATGCCGGGGTCGATGCAGGTCTCGAGGTGATGGATGCGGGGACTGACGGTGGCTCTGGCGCTTCGGAGGAGGCGCCGCTCGGGTGCGGGTGCGGGAGTGTTTCTCCTCTGCTGGTGTTGCTTGCCCTCTTCCTTTTTCGGCGGCGTTGAGCGGGCCCTCTCCCGGAGACTGGTGAAGTACGCCCTCGACTTCGCTCGCAGGGTTGGCCAAAGGCGAGGTAATCCCTCGACTCCGCTCGGGATGAACGGTGGGCGCTCCTTATTTCGAAAAAACCCTGTCGGGCCGAACGGATTTCGGCAGGTTCCGTTCGTGCCGAGCGGAGTCGAGGCACCTCTTTCAACAGTCTCTCCCGATGGGAGAGGGAGGCATTGAGATAGGACGTCGTGGTGTTCCGGTCTGTCGTCTTGCTCGCCCTGATTCTGTGCTCGTGCCGCGATGAGGCGGCTGAGGCCTTTGCCCGCGCTGAGCTCCGGCACCGCGCGTTGATTCAGCAGGCGGCCCGCCCCGAAGATCCCCGCTTCGAGCCGGTGATCCTCGACCTGCAACGGGTGCCCGTCAGCTCGAGGCACTTCGCCCAGGCTCAGAAGCTGCTCGCGAGCATCGACGCTGGTCGCCGTCAGCGCGTGAGAACGCCCCTGGCGCTCGGCGCCAATGGTCGCCGGCCGAAGCGCCTCGAAGCCCAGCTCTCTGCCTGCGCTCGGCTGGCAGAGCTCGCGGGTGCTGACGGCGGCGTCGATCACCGTGCGCTGGTCGCGCTCGAGACCTGCCGCCACGAGGCCGAGAAGATGGAGCTCGAGCTCTCACACCCCGATGGCCACGAAGAGGGGGGCGAACATCCGTGACGAGCGATCACGATCTCCTCCAGGCGCTCTTCGTTCAGCAGTTGGGGTTCGCGCCCGCAAGTGAGGTCATGGCCGCGGGTGCGCAGTGGCTCTTGCAGCGGGAGACCGGCGCAAGCCTGGGCGAGGTGCTGCGCGAGCGTGGGATTCTCGATGGCCAGCAGCTCGGGTTGGTCGACGCGTTGGTGGCCGAGGCGATCGCGGCACACGGTGGTGACGCGGCGATCACCCTCACCAGTCTGCCAGCGCTCTCGCAAGACAGCCTGACCGGGCTCGAGTCGACGCTGCGGCCGGGCGCCACGCCCGACGCTCGCACCTCGGCTTCCTTCGACAGCCTGGAGACGCCCGAGAACATCGGCGTGGAAGCGAAGGGCCGCTACACCTTCAACACCGGGCCGATGGGGCGCCTCGAAGAGCTCGGCCGCGGTGGGGCGGGGCGGGTGGTGGTGGCGCGAGATCATTTTCTGTCGCGCGACGTGGCGATGAAGGAGCTGCACCGGGAGATCACCCAGAACCTCAAGTTCGACACGCTCCACGTGCGCAACCTCGAGGCCCGCTTCCTGCGTGAAGCGCGCGTCACAGGTCAGCTCGAGCATCCGGCGATCGTCCCCGTGTACGAGCTGGGTCGGCGTCGTGACGGCACCATGTATTACACGATGCGGCAGGTGCGCGGCCGCACGCTGGCGCAGGCGCTCGCCGACACCCGCACCCTCGAGGGGCGCCTGGCGTTGTTGCCTGATCTGCTCACCGCGTGCAGGGCCGTCGCCGCCGCGCATCACCGCGAAGTGGTGCACCGTGATTTGAAGCCGCAGAACGTGATGCTCGGGCCGCACGGCGAGACCTACGTGATGGACTGGGGGCTCGCGCGCGTGATGGGCCGGGCCGATCGCGCGCGCAGCACCGTGCAGCTCGCGCCCGATCTGACCGGTGGGCGCGATCTCGGGCCCGTCGGCACGCCTTCGTACATGTCGCCCGAGCAGGCGCAGGGCAGCCGCGATGAGCTCGACGCGCGCTCCGACGTGTGGGGCCTGGGGGCGATGTTGTTCGAGATCCTCACCGGGCGGGCTCCGTACGTGGGGAAGAGCCCGTGGGAGGTGCTCGCTGACGTGCGCAGCCGGCCGCCCGAACGGGTGAAGTCGCTCGAGCCCGCGGCGCCTCCTGAGCTGGTGGCGGTGTGTGAACGCGCGCTCGCGTGGAATCGGGATGAGCGGTACCCGCACGCGGGCGAGCTCGCGCTGGAGCTGGAAGACTTTCTTGCGGGCCTTCGGGTGCGTGCGTACGACTACAGCTTCCGCGAGGTGGCGGGCCGGGTGCTCAAGCGGCATCGCGCGAAGGCGACGCTCGCGCTGGCCACGTTGGTGGCGTTGCTGGGCCTTTCGGTCTTCTCGGCGGTGAGTGCGGGGCGTGAACGCGACGAAGCACGGCAGATGGCGCGGTTCTTTCTGGCCGACGTGGCGCCCACGTTGTCCGACGTGCCCGGCACCACCGAGGTGATCGTTCAGCTCTCTGACAACGCGCTCGAAGCGTTCTCCGCCGACGTGGATCCCGTACGCAGCGCGCGGGTGGATCGATTGCTGCTCGCTCGCACGTGGAATGGGCTGGCGCATCAACATTGGCGGCTCGGTCGACGCCCCGAGGCGCGCGATTCGCTCATGCAGGCGCAGCGCATGTTGGGGCCGCTGCTCGAGCAACGCCCCGATGATCCAGAGGCCAACGCGGCGCAGCTGGAGCACGAGGTGTGGCGGGCGGATCTGCTGCTCGATGAAGGCCGTGAGCCTGAAGCGCTCGCGCTGCTCGAAGGGCAACTGGAGCGCGCGCAGCGGCTCAGGGCGATGGCGCCTTCGCACTCCGCGGTGCTGGCGGCGCAGGCGTTGCTTCTCTCTCGCGTCTCGCTGGTTCGGTACTCGCGCGGTGAGACGCGGCTGGGGTTGGAGATCTCGCGGCGCGCGAAGGACGCTGCGTGGGAGCACTACCGGGTGGCGCCTGACGAGCCGCGAGCGGCCGTGGCCGTGCTCGAGCAGTCAGACGCGCTGGCGCTGGGGCTGTTCGGCGTGGGCGATCGCGCAGAGGCGTTGAAGACGCTGCGCAGCGTGGTGTCGCTGGCTCAGACCATGCGCGCGCGGCGTGACTCGCGGGAGCTGCAGGCGACGCATGCGTCGTTGCTGGCGTCACTGGCTCGCGGTCTTCACCCGGTGACACAGCGCGAGGAGCGCAGGGTGGCGCTCGCGGATGGAAGGCGTTTGTTGGCCGACATTCTCGCGGCGGATCCAGGACGCAATCGAGAGCTGGCCGCGGCCGCGGAGCTGGCGCTGCTCGATGGCGATTCCGCGGGGGCGTGGGTGTTCGGTGAGCGCATCGAGTCACTCGCGCTCGGCGCGGAGTACGAGGAGGCGGTGCTCAGCTCGGCGTTCGCGACGGGTCAGGACGAGCTGATTCGGCGGCATGCGCGCGCTCCGGTGCCGGGGTCTGCGATGTCGGTCGCGCTGTATGGGGCGCTCGTCGAGGCGCTCGCGGGCAATGGGCAGTTGGCGCGTCTGCATCTGGCGAAGTGCGCCGAGCTCAAGTGTGCGGAGCAGGTGGTGTGGTTTCCCTCGCTGCTTCGTGAGCGGGTGGGAGGGCGAACGGATGCGACGGCGCTCGTGTTGAAGAAGTTGGCGGAGGACACCCCGTTGACGCTCGGCGGGGCGGAGAGTCTGGCGAAGGGGCTCGCTGAGCTCGACGCGCACCTGGGGGGTGAGGGTCAGGGCAGTGCTGCCCCTCACCCCAACCCTCTCCCCGCTTCGCAGGGCGAGGGAGACAGGTGAATCAAGACCACGACATGCTGTTCGCCGTGCTCGGCGTGCAGCTCGGCTACCTCTCTGCTGACGACGTGCTCGCCCTCGCCCGCGAGCTCGCGCAACCCGGCGAGTCGCGCAGCCTCTCCGAGTTGCTCGTCTCGCGCGGCATCCTCGATCGCGCCCGTGCGCAGGTGCTCGAACGCCTGACCGCTCGCGCCACGGCCAGCGCCGGGGGAAATGCTTCCCAGACGCTCGAGCTGCTCCCTTCGGCGGTCCGCAAGCTTGTCGCTGAAACGGGCACCGACCTCGAGCAGCCCTCGCTGACCCGCGCCCCTCGCATGTCGGTCGTCGACGAGCAGGCGCATCGATATTTCGCCGCGCCGCGCGCAGACGGGCCACCCCGCGAGCTCGGTCGCGGCGCCCTGGGCCGGGTGGTCTCGATGCACGACACCGTGCTCGGCCGCGACGTCGCGTGGAAGCAGGCGTACGAAGCCACCCCGGAGACCGACGCCGCGCTGATGGCGCAAGCCCGCCTGCTCGCGAAGCTCGATCACCCTTCGGTCGTTCCCCTCTACGAGCTCGGCCGTGACTCGAAGGGCGCGGTCTACGTCACGCTGCGCCAGGTCTCGGCCGACACGCTGGCCGAAGCGCTCACCCGCGCCAATGGCCTCGAGGAGCGGCTCGCCCTCCTGCCCGCGGTGCAGACCATCGTGCGGTGCGTGGCGATGGCGCATGAAGAAGGCATCACGCATCGACGGCTTTCGTGCCGCAGCATCTCGCTGGGCCGCTTCGGAGAGGTGTACCTGCTCGGCTGGGGCCCGCCTGAAGACGAAGCCGCGCGCGCCGAAGGCGTGACGGCCGATCTCAAGGCGCTGGGCGCGATTCTTCATGAAGTGGTCACCGGTCTGCCTGCCCCAGTGATGGGCGCTGTGCGGGCGCGCGGTGCCCCGGAAGATCTGCTCGGGCTGTGCAGAGCGGCGCTCAGCGGCCGGCTCACCACCGCCGAGCAGCTCGCGCATGAACTCGCGGCCTTCATCGACGGGCGTAGGCTCGGGAGCTACCGCTACTCGTCGTGGCAGTTGCTCAAGCGCTCCGTGCGCCAGCACACGCTGTTCTCCGTGATGGCGCTCAGCGCGATCCTGCTGGTGATGGTGGGCGCTGCGACGGCGTCGGCCGCGGTTCGTGAAGAACGTGATCGCGCGCGGCTCTTCGCGAGGCGCTTCCTCGATGACGTCGCGTTGCGGCTGCGTGCCCAGCCCGGCGTCGAGCCCTTGCTCGAGCAGGTCACCACCGCGGCGTTGCGGCACTACCAGCGCACCACTGATCTCCAGAGCGCACCGCGCGAAGAACGGCTGCGGGTCAGCCGCGCGATGGCGCGACTGGGTGTCGCTTCGCTGTCGCTCTCTCGGTTCGACGAGGCGCGGAAGAGCCTCGACTTCGCCGACGTGCTCGCTCAGGGCCTTGCTGAGGCGTCGCCCACCGATGCGCAGGCCCGGGTGGTGTTGGCGCAGACCGCGGCCGCCCGCGCGACATTGCCAGGGCTCAGCGAAGAGGCGTCGTTGCGTTGGGCTGCGCTCGCTCGATCGTTCGCGGATCAGGCGCTCGTGCTGGACCCTGACTCCGTCGAGGTGCGGCGCGCGGCGGCGAGTGCGCGGCTCCAGAGCGCGATGCGCGAGCTCGAGGTGAGCCGGGCGCTGCGTGACTTCGATGAAGCGGTGAAGTTGTTGGAGCTCGCTGCCCGCGATCCAGCGGAAGAGTTGGCCCGCCGTCAGGCCCTCGGCGCTGCGCTGGTCGAGCGCGCTCGCCGCCAGCCGAAGAACGCGGCCGAAGCGCGGAAGCTGGTCGAGCGATTGAGTGGGCTGCGTGAACGCGCGCCCGATGACGTCGAGCTGCAGTTCGACGCCGCTCGTGCGGGCCTGCTGCTGGCGCAGACTCTGGAGGCCGATGAGTTCGAGAAGTCGCAGCAGGCGGCTGCCGCGGCGAGCACGCTCGCTCAGGAAGTGGTCAGCCGCCGACCTGATCGTGCGGATGCGGCTGCACTCTTCGTGCGCGCGACGTTGCGCTCGGGTCGTGCGCAGGAGGCGTTGGCGTCGGCGCGTGGCTTCGAGTCGCGCGGTGTCAGTGGCATGGGGTCGTTGCTCGCAGAGGCGGCGTTGTTCTCTGGAGATTTTGAGCTCGCTCGCACTCAGGTAGTCGAGCCGGGTTCGGAGGGCGTGCTCATTCGGGCGCTCGCTTGCGCGTGGCTGGAGCGGCCGTCGGATGCGGTGATTCAGGCGCGGGTGTTGAAGGGGAATTTTGACGAGGTGCAGTGGCCTTCGTCTCGGCTCGTTCGTGGGCTTGCCGGGGTGGCGGCAGGGCAGGGCGCAGGTGAGGTGGCGGTGCGTACGTTTGCGCAGCGGTGGCGTGAGGTGGGTGGTGAGGCTTCTCTTGATGAGTTCATTGCCTGGCTCGAGACGTCGCTCGAGAACTAGATGGAGAACCGCTCACCACCGTTCGCGCGGTGCCGAAGTGCCCCCTCGACTGGGCTCGGGGAGACCGGTGATGGAACCCGCTCATCCCGAGCGGAGTCGAGGGATTACCTCTCCTTCGGGTGAACACCCCCGGCCCTCTCCCGGCGGGAGAGGGGATCTGCTAGCTCGCGCTCCCATGAAGATGTTCATCGGAGCCCTGATGCTGACGGCCTCCATCGCCTCAGCGCAGACCGTTCCCAGCGCAGATGTCGAACAGCTCTGGCTCGATCCCGCGGGTCGCGGTTCGTTGTTCGTCGGTAATGGGCGCACGCTCGAGGCCACGCAGTTCCGCGCGGGCGTCGCTGCCTTCTCCACGCACGCGAACCTGCGCAGCTCGCAGGGCGGCACGTTCACCAACCTGCTCGAGGATCGTCTCGGCTTTCAAGTCTTCGGCGCGCTCGGCCTGACCAATTGGCTCGAGCTCGGCGTCAACGTGCCCGTCTACGTGTACCAGCGCGGCGCGCCCAGCCTCGCGCTCGCCCCCGCGGGCATGGGCAATCCGTGGCTCACCGCGAAGGTGAACCTGTTCGGAGAGCACAAGCCCCTCTCGCTTTCCATCGTGGTCGGCCTCGGCCTGCCCCTGGGCATCGCCGCGGCGCAAGGCACCGGCGGCACCGTCGATGCGGCGCCGCGCATTCAGCTCGGTCACGTGTATGACAAGTGGCAGTACGGCATCGAGCTCGGCTACCTCCACCGCTCGACCGTCGACTACCTGCCGATCACCAACAGCTCCGAGGATCGCGTCGGCAGCCAGGTGTACCTCGCCGCGATGATCACCACCGTCACCCCCGAGGGGCCGCGGGGTGAGGTCACTTTTCGCAGCTTCATTCCGATCGAGGGTGGCCCCCCCGGCCTCGAGGGGCAGATCGGCTTTCGCTGGCAGTGGGGGCCCGTCGAGCTGATCGCCTCTGCAGGGCCCGGCTTCGGTGGGCAGGCCACCACGCCCGCCATTCGGGCCTACGCGGGCGCCGCGTTCGGCAACACCCCGCTGACCCAGCCCACCCGCGCCGCAGGGCGTGAAGCCAACCGGCGGGTTGAGCCCACGATTCCCCGGTAGGCCCCTCACCCCGGTGGGGAGAGGGAGTTCATTTGAGGTCGTCGAGGAGCGCGCTGACACGCTGGCTCAGGCCGCTGACGTCGTTGCCTTCGAGCCCTGCTTTCACTTCGCGAAGAATCGCGAGCGCTCGCTGGTGGCGAAAGTTGAGCGCGTCGTACTTGCTCTGAAGACCCGGCTCTTCCGCGTCGGCCGCCGCCTTGAGCGCGCTCATCTCAGCCACTCGGGAGGACAGTGAGGCGAGCCGGCGCTGGCGATCGACGGCCGCCTTGACCTTCTCCTGAATGATGCTCACGTGGGGGAAGGGCTTCTCGAGGTAGTCGACCGCTCCCAGCTTGAGCGCCTCGAGGATCGAGTCGGCGTTCGGATACCCGGTCATCACCAGGCAGGTGCAGTCGGGCTGCCGCTGCCGGATCAGGCGAATGAGATCGAGCCCCGAGCCGTCTGGCAGGTTCTTGTCGATCAACGCGCAACTGAAGCGGTGACTGTGAATCAGCGCGGTGCCCTCGACGAGCCGGGCCGCTGTGAAGACGGCAAACCCCGCCCTCTTCAAGGTCACCTTCAACACGTCGAGCACGATCGCTTCGTCGTCGACAACCAACACTGAGTCGGGGTCCACGGTCGGGCAGTGTGCTTCGCCTGACCGGTACGGTCCAGTCCAGTCCAGTGTGCCGAGCGGCACTTCAAGGGATATACGGTGACTCATGAGCGATCGATTTCCAGTGTGGGTGTCAGTGACGAGAGACGACGGGCGCGTCGAGCAGGTGCGCGTCGGCTCTGCGATGAAGACCGGCGAAGGCTTCACGGTCGCGTTCGACGCGATGGTGATCGGCGCTCAGCCCATGAGCGCTGCGCCCCGGGCTGCCGCCGCCTCCTCCTCCTCCTCCGCCGCCAGCGCCAGCCGACCGCCGCCTCCGGGTGGGGGCGACGGCCTGCTGCTCCCCAACTATGGGCGCAGCAAAGGCATGCCCGTGGTGGGCGCCTCGCTGCAAGACCTCGAGTTCTACGCCAATGGCTCCCGCCGCTCGTTGAGCGACCCGAGCAAGGCCCGCTGGCACGACAAGGAAAAGCAGTTGCTCGCCGCGATCGAGAACGAGATCGCCCGTCAGCGCGGTGAAGACCCGCCCTCGCCCTCTTCGTCGTCGTCTTCTTTCGACGAGCCGCCGCCCCCGGGCGACGAAGACGCGCCCTTCTGAAGGTGGGCTTCCACCGGGGCTTCCTTCCAGACGACCGGCTCGTGCATCGCGGGCCGGCCCACCAGCACCTCGTGCGGCTGGAAGTAGCCCTTGTAGGTGAGGCTGGCGCAGTCTCTGACGCGGTAGCCTAAATACATGTGCTGGCACCCCAGCTCGCGGGCCATCTCCACGCAGCTCATCACGTTGCCGATGCCCGGGGAGAGCCGCGCGATGTCGGGGTGGTAGAAAAAATACGCCGCGCTGAAGCAGTTGGGCGTGACGTCGACCAGGCCCAGGGCCACCAGCCGGTTGCCGTCGTACCAGGCCATCTCGCGGCCCGTCGACGAGGGAAAAGCGAACTGGGTGGCGTACTCGTCTTCGGTGAGCTGGGTGGGCTCCCAGCCGCGCGCGTCTTCCCGGGTGCCGTGCCACGACTGATGCAGGCTCAGTCGATCGGCGTCGATGCGCGGCCGACCCATTTCAACCCGGAACCGCGTGCTGCGTTTGAGGGCGCGCCGTTGAGAGGTGGTGGGCTCGAAGCGGTGCACGTCGAGCCGAATGGAATGGCACTCACCGCACGGCATGCACGCGGGCCGGAAGTACGCGGGGCCGAAGCGGCGCCAGCCACGCACGAGCAGCTCTTCGAGCTCGCCGGGCGTCACGTCGACCATCAGCCGATACTCGAGCGAGGCCTTCACCGACTGCAGGTAGCTGCAGTCACGGGGTTCTTCGATGAAGTGCCTGACGAGCCGAGCCACTGGTGACTATCCGTTCCTCAAGGGGACCTTCTAACGCCCGCAGCCGCGCAGGGGGGGCCCTGTTTGCATTGGCACCCGACGGCTTCTACTTCGCATGGAATGGAAGGCCTGCTCATGAGTACAAGTCGCCACCATGAACGACTCCCAGTGGGACGCGAAGCTGAAGTCCTTCCTCAAGAAGACCGGCGATGACTTCAAGAAGTTCGGCGCCGACGTGAAGGACGAGGCGCAGAAGCTGCTGACCGAAGTTCAGGATCCCAGGCGGCAGGAAAAGCTGCGCGAAGGGCTCAAAGACGTGGGCGTGTGGGCCAAGAAGACCGCCGAAGAGGTCGCCACGCTCGTCGAGACGGGGGTCAAGAAGGCCGAAGGCGCCATCGGCAAGGCCAGCGACTTCGTGGTCAAGCCGGTCGACCCGCCCCCCGCGGCCTCGAAGAAGACGGCGCCTCCTCCGGCTGCCACGCCCCCGTCGCCGCCGCCCGCGATGGAAGAGGACGATGAGGAATCGGCGCCCCCGAAGAAGACGGTGGGCAAGGGCGCCCCGAAGAAGAAGGCCCCCCCGAAGAAGGCCTCCGCCAAGAAGACCATCGGCAAGAAGCGCCCTGCCTGAGGGCTGAGAACCATCGCCGGAATCCTTCGGGCTTCGCTCAGAGGTTTCCTTAGGTCGCCAGGCCCCGTGATGTGGTTGACTCCGGGCCTGTGAAACAGCCTGGCGACAAAGGTCAGTTCAGCACGAGCATCGGGCAAGACGTACTCGACGAGGCGCTCAAGTCCGTCGAGAAGCATTCGGGCAAGGCGCCGCACGACGAGGTGCCTGCCGGGGTTGCAGCCGAGGC
The DNA here is from genome assembly GCA_043773025.1 of Archangium sp. Lineage (GTDB taxonomy): Bacteria > Myxococcota > Myxococcia > Myxococcales > Myxococcaceae > Archangium_A. Next base: position 4,077 of record JAYVFP010000032.1, on the reverse strand, counting down.
ACCTCCCTCAGCTGCTGAGCCCAAAGACGCCGAGATCGAATCGCTCAAGGCAGAGCGCGACTTCTCCATGGCCAAGGGGCGCGAGCTGATGGGGAAGATAAAGGACGAGCACGAGAAGATGCTCCGCGCCGTGGCCGACCTCGAGAACTACAAGAAGCGCGCGCTCAAAGAGAAAGACGAGATGCAGAAGTTCGGCAACGAGCGCCTGCTCAAGGACTTCCTGCCCGTCTTCGACAACTTCGATCGCGCCCTCGACGCCGCCAAGTCGGCCGCCGACTTCGAGAGCCTGCGCAAGGGCGTCGAGATGACCCGCAAGCTCTTCGAAGACACGCTGGGCAAATATGGGGTCAAGGCCTTCAGCGCCAAGGGCCAGGTGTTCGACCCCAACCGGCATGAAGCGATGACCGCCGCCGAGACCACTCAGATGCCGCCCAATCACGTGCACTCGGAAGTGCTCCGGGGGTTCACCCTGAATGACCGGCTGGTGCGCCCGGCCCTCGTCATCGTCTCTCGCACCCCGACCGCACCTGCCGTCAGCCCCGATGAACCCAAAACCGATGAACCCAAAACCGATGAACCGAAGCCGCAGTAACTGAGGGTGACATGTCAAAAGTCATCGGTATCGATCTGGGCACGACGAACTCGTGTGTCGCGGTGATGGAAGGCGGCGAGCCCGTCGTCATCCCCAACAGCGAGGGCAGCCGCACCACGCCTTCCATGGTGGGCATCACGGAGAGTGACGAGCGGCTGGTCGGGCAGATCGCCAAGCGGCAGGCGGTCACCAACCCCGAGTGCACCATCTACGCGGTCAAGCGCCTCATGGGCCGCTCCTTCGACTCGAAGGAGTCGCAGCGCGCCATGTCGATGGTGCCCTACAAGGTGGTGGCCTCAGAGAACGGCGACGCCTGGGTAGAGATCCGCGGCAAGCGGTTCAGCCCTCCCGAGGTGTCGTCGATGATCCTCGTGAAGATGAAGCAGACCGCCGAGGACTACCTGGGTGAGCCGGTCACCGAAGCGGTGATCACGGTTCCCGCGTACTTCAACGACGGTCAGCGCCAGGCCACCAAAGACGCCGGCCGCATCGCGGGTTTGAACGTGCTGCGCATCATCAACGAGCCCACGGCCGCGGCGCTCGCCTACGGCCTCGACCGGAAGAACGAAGGCAAGAGCGAGAAGGTCGCCGTCTACGACCTGGGCGGCGGCACGTTCGACATCTCGATCCTCGAGCTGAACTCAGGCGTGTTCGAGGTGAAGTCGACCAACGGCGACACGTACCTGGGCGGCGAAGACTTCGACAACCGGATCATCGACTGGCTGGCAGACCGCTTCAAGGCGGCCAACGGCAACATCGACCTGCGCAAAGACCGCATGGCCCTGCAGCGGCTGAAGGAAGCCTCTGAGCGCGCGAAGCACGAGCTGTCGAGCGCGACCGAGACCGAGATCAACCTGCCGTTCATCACGGCCGACGCTACGGGCCCCAAGCACTTGCAGGAAATGCTCGAGCGCAGCGCCTTCGAGACGATGGTCAAGGATCTGGTCGATCGTTCGATCGAGCCCTGCAAGCTGGCGCTCAAAGACGCGCAGGTCACGCAGCAGCAGATAAACCAGGTCTTGCTGGTCGGCGGCATGACCCGCATGCCGGCCATTCAGGCCAAGGTGAAGGCGTTCTTCCAGAAAGACCCGCACAAGGGCATCAACCCCGACGAGGTGGTCGCCATCGGCGCCGCGATTCAGGGGGGCGTGCTCAAGGGCGAGGTCAAAGACGTGCTGCTGCTCGACGTCACGCCGCTGTCCTTGGGCGTCGAGACCGCCGGCGCCGTCTTCACGAAGATCATCGACAAGAACACCACCATCCCCTGCAAGAAGTCGCAGGTCTTCTCGACCGCCACCGACAACCAGCCGCTGGTGAGCGTGCACTGTCTTCAGGGTGAGCGTGAGATGGCGGGTGACAACAAGACCCTGGCCCGCTTCGAGCTCGTGGGCATTCCCCCCGCGCCGCGTGGGGTGCCGCAGATCGAAGTCACCTTCGACATCGACGCCAACGGCCTGGTGCACGTGTCGGCCAAGGATCTCGGTACCGGCCGCGTGCAGCAGGTGCGCATCGTGTCGAACTCCGGTCTGACCGAGGCTGAGATCCAGCGGATGGTCGGCGAGGCCCAGTCGAACACCGAGGGCGACAAGAAGAAGAAAGAGCTGGCCGACCTGCACAACAACGCCGACGGCCTGATGTACACCACCGAGAAGTCGCTCGAGGAGTACGCGTCGTTGCTGAGCGATAAAGACAAGGGCGAGATCAAGAGCGATCTCGAGAACCTGAAGAAGCAGTTGGGCACCAACGAGCCCACCCGCATGCGGGACGCCATCAAGCAGCTCGAAGGCAGCGCCTACCGAATCGCTGACGCCATCTACAGCGCCGAGTCGAAGAAGTGAGGCAGACGAAGACGCCTCAGGCAGAGAACCCGTAGGCATGCCCGCTCCGGCGACGCTGCGCTTCGACTCGCTTGAGGAAGAGGTTCAGTTCCTCCGGGGCCTGGTGGCCGTGCAGCGCCTCGCTGACGAGGTGCTGGAAGACTGCATCGAGCGGCAGCTGGGCTTGTCGGCGGCGGTCGACGTGTTCTTGACGCAGTGCGCTCGCATGATTCACGCGCGCGGGGCCTTCGCGCAGATCCTCGGCAGCAACGGGCCGGTGCTCACCCGGGTGTGGGGCAACGAGTACTTCGACGTCACCACCTGGGCCACGTACCGCGGCGCGGTGCCGGTGGGTGATCAACGCACCGTGTTCGTCTCGGGGCTGACGCTGGGCCGCACCACGCTGGGCTCGATCGGGTTTCTGCTGCCCGGCACGTTCGGCGATGGCGGCAAACACGTGCTCGCCCTGGTGGAGGCCGTCGGGGAGATCCTCGACTCGGCGGTGCTCTCGTTCATCGCCTTGTCGGAGGGCCACTCGCCGCTCGAGCGCCTGGAGTCGCTGGCCGAAGCAGGTGAGCTCAGCCCCCATTCGCGCATCGGGAAGTACGAGCTGCTGCACCCCCTGGGCACCGGCGGCATGGCGCAGGTGATGGTGGCGCGCACGGTGAACCCGGGCGGCGTGTCGCGGCTGGTCGCGCTCAAGCGCATCTTGCCGAAACTGGCCGACGACGAGGTCATCGTGAACCAGTTCCTCGATGAGGCGAAGCTGGGCATGCGCCTCAATCACCCGAACCTGGTCACCTTCTACGACTTCGGCAGCGCGGCCGGCTCGTTCTACATGGCGATGGAGTTGATCAAGGGCGTCGACCTCGATCACGTCATCTATTGGAAGCACGGCCCCCTGCCGCCCAACCTGGTCAGCGCGCTGTTGTGCCAGGCGCTCGAGGGGCTGCACTCGGCGCACGACTTGAAGGCCGAGGACGGCGCGCCCCTGGGGTTGGTGCACCGCGACCTGTCTCCGCACAACGTGATGTGCGGCTTCGATGGGCGGGTCAAGGTGCTCGACTTCGGCGTGGCCAAGATGAGGGATCAACGCACGGTCACCTTGCCGGGCATCGTGAAGGGCAAGCCGCTCTACATGTCGCCCGAGCAAGCCACCGCCGAGCGCATCGATCGCCGCAGCGACCTCTTCTCGATGGGGCTCATTCTGTTCGAGGCGCTGCTGGCCAGGCGCGCGTTCGATGAGAAGGACGACACCAAGACGATGGAGGCGATCGTCAACGACACGCTCCAAAGGCCCGCGGGTCTTCCCACGCCGCTGTGGGAGGTGATCGAACGCGCGCTCGAGAAGGAGCCCGAGAAGCGCTTCCGCAATGCGCTGGAGATGGCGCAGGCCCTGCGTGAGGTCGTGCCGCCGATGAAGGAGCACGAGGTCGCAAGCCTGCTCGCGCAGCGTTTCACCCGGCGGGTGACCGAAGTGCAGACCTGGGAAAAGGCCAGCAGCATCGCCTCGAAGGTCGAAGCCGCCGCACTGCGCACTTAAACTCCCCTCTCCCAGCGCCAGGAGAGTGTTGAAGTGCGCCCTCGACTTCGCTCGCAGGGTTGGCCGAAATAGAAATGACTCCAATCACCGGTCTCCCCGAGCGCAGTCGAGGGGGCACTTACCGC
>JAYVFP010000031.1:0-6052 GCA_043773025.1 Archangium sp. | reverse complement strand
CGCATCGCGGGATCCAGGGTGATCGCCAGCAGCGCTGCGATGCCCATCGCGAGGGTCTTGGAGATCGCCAGCGGCCGAAAGAGCCGGCCCTCCTGATCCACCAGCGTAAAGACGGGCACGAAGGCGACGGCGATGACCAGGAGCGAGAAGAAGACCCCGGGGCCCACCTCCATCAGCGCCTCGAGCCGCACTTGATAAAAGTCGCCCTTCTTGCCGTCTGCGATCCAGTGGTGAATGCGGTTGTAGGCGTTCTCCACCTCGACGATGGCGCCGTCGACCAGCACTCCGATCGAGATGGCGATGCCGGCCAGAGACATCAGGTTGGCGTTGAGGCCCATCAACTTCATGGGAATGAACGCGAGCGCCACCGAGATGGGGATGGTGACGATGGGCACGATCGATGACGGGAAGTGCCAAAGGAAGATGAGGATGATCAGCGAGACCACGATGATCTCTTCGATCAACTTGTCCTTCACGGTCTCGATGGCGGAGAGGATCAGCTCCGAGCGGTCGTAGGTGGTGACCACCTCGACGCCCTCAGGTAACGAAGGCCCGAGGTCCTCGAGCTTCTGTTTCACCCGCCGGATGACGTTGAGCGCGTTCTCGCCCTCGCGCATCACCACGATGCCGCCCACGACGTCGCCCTCTCCATCGAAGTCAGCGATGCCGCGGCGCATCTCGGGGCCCAGCGCGACCTGGGCCACGTCTTTCACGAGCACCGGCGTGCCGCCCTCTGTCTTCAGCACGAGCTGCTCGAGGTCCTCCAACTTCTTCACGTAGCCGCGGCCCCGCACCATGTACTCGCGGCCGGACAGCTCGACGAGGCGCCCTCCGACGTCGTTGTTGCCGGCCCGCACCGCCGCGATGACCGCGTCGATCGACAGGCCGTAGCCAGCGAGCTTCGAGGGGTCGACGCTCACCTGGTACTGCCGCACCTGCCCGCCGACGGTCGCCACTTCGGCCACCCCGGGCACGCTCTGCACCGAGTAGCGCAAGAACCAGTCTTGATAGGAACGCAGCTCGTCAGACGAGTGCGTGCCGCTCTTGTCGACCAGCGCGTACTGAAAGACCCAGCCGACGCTGCTGGCATCGGGCCCGAGCTCCGTGCGCACGCCTGTGGGGAGCTGCGGCGTGATCTTCGACAGGTACTCCAGCACGCGCGTGCGCGCCCAGTACGGGTCCGTGCCATCCTCGAAGATCACGTAGACGAAGCTGAAGCCGAAGTCGGAGAAGCCTCGAATCGACTTCACCTTCGGTGCGCCCAGCAGCGAGGTGATGAGGGGGTAGGTGACCTGGTCTTCGATGATGTCGGGGCTGCGATCCCACCGCGAATAGACGATGACCTGCGTGTCCGAGAGGTCGGGCAGGGCGTCGAGCGGAATGGTGCGCATCGAGTACCAACTGAACGCCAGCGCCACGATGGTCAGCGCGATCACCAGGTAGCGGTGCTCCGCCGAGAACCGAATGACGGCGCGAATCATCGTCGTCCTTCAGGCGCCGCCGGGCTCGACGCATCAGGGCTCGCGATGCGCCGCAAGGACGCACGCAGGCTCGACTCGGAGTCGACGAGAAAGTTGGCGCGGGTGACCACGGCGTCGCCCGGCTCGAGCCCGGAGATCACCTCGGTGAAGTCGCGCCCGGTTTCTCCGGTCTCGATGCGTCTGGGCTCGAAGCGACCTTCTCCCAGCGCCACGAAGACGATCTGCTGGGTGCCGCTCTGGACGACCGCATCGGAGGGCACACGAATCGTCTGCCGCCTCTCGCGCGCGATGGTGACGTCACCGAACATCTCAGGGCGCAGCTCACCCTGCGCGTTGTCGAACGACAGGCGGACCTTCGCCGTGCGCGTCTTCGCGTCGAGGATGGGGTCGAGAAAGAGCACCTTGCCTTCCCATGAGCGGCCGGGCCAGGCGTCGAGCCTCAGCGAGGCGGTCATTCCGGGGGCGATGAAGCGCAGCTCAGTCTCGTAGACATCGGCCAACACCCAGACCGACGACAGGTCGATGATCTCGTACGGCATGGCGCCCATCTCGACGCGCGAACCCTCGACGATGTCTTTCGAGGTGACGACGCCCGAGGCCGTCGAGAGGAAGGTGACCACGCTCGAGGCCTTCTGCTCGCGCTCGAGGCGATTGAGCTCGGCGGCTGGCAGACCCCACAGCTCGAGCTTTCGTCGGGTGGCTTCGAGCAGTGGATCCACTCCGCCATCGGGCTGCGCTCCGGCGGTCCTCAGCGCGAGGAGCAGCTCGTTCTCCGCGGCCAGGATCTCGGGGCTGTAGAGCGAGAAGAGCGGCTGGCCCTTGCGAACGGGCTTGCCCACGGAGTCGACGAAGATGCGCTCGACGAAGCCTGCCACCTTCAGGTTGATGCGACGCACGCGCGTCTCGTCGACGCTCACCCGCGCGACCGTACGAAGACTGCCGCCCACCACCCCGCGATCGACGAGCGCGGTCTTGAGCCCGATGAGCTGCTGCCGTGTCGAGTCGAGCTCCACGGTGCTCAAACCGTCGACTTCAGACCCGGCCATGTCCTTTTCGAAGACGGGGAGGTAGTCCATGCCCATCGAGTCCTTCAGGGGGACCGGCGACGTTTGCCGCGCGTCCATCGGAGAACGATAGAAAAGCGGTTTTTGCGCTGAAGGCGTGGCGGCCGTCACCTTCACCAGCTTCATGCCGCAGATGGGGCAGGTGCCAGGCCCCTCCTGAATCACGGCCGGGTGCATCGGGCACTGGTGCGTGTCCGCCGCTTTCGCGCGCTCGGCGGTTGGAGCGCGGGTGCCCAGAACGCCCAGCGTGACGCCCCCTGCGAGCGTCGCGAAGATCAGCAGGGCCAGTCGCACGCCACTGAGGGAAATCGTCGCCATGGTCACATGCCCGAGGAGGGTGAGGTGGGGCTCGCCGACCTGACGATGGAGGTTTCGAGCTTGCCGCCCGAGGCGCCCGGGCGGAGCTCGTCTTGCTCGATCGCGAGGCGCCAGGCGTTGGCGAGCACCTCGAGGGACGCTTCAGTTTCACTGATCGAGACCGCGTTCGCCTCGAGCACGGTCGCCAGGGCAGCCCGGCCCGCCGCGTATTGAGCCAGCGTGCTCTCGGCAACGGCGGCAGCCTGAGCCAGCAGCTCTCGAGAACTTCGCCACATCGCATCAAGCGCCTTGAGTGATTGAGCGCGCTGATGGGCGTCGAGCCTCAGCTGCTGCTCGACACCCTCGGCGCCCAGGTTCGCAGCCTCGAGCTGGGCCTCTGCTCCGTTCACAGCGCGCGACTGCCGGGCGCCGGCGAAGACGGGCAGGGGCACGCCGACCGTGAGCGCCCACATCGCGTCGAGCCTGCCGCGAAACATGACGCCGGCAGAGATCGAGACGTCGGGAAAGAAGTCGCGCCGGGCCAACGCGGCTGCGCTCTGTGCACGAGCGGTGTCTGCCTGCGCCGCGAGAAGCTCAGGGCTGTGCTGACGGGCGAGGGCGAGGAAGTCATCTGCTGCGAGCAGGTCAGGCATGACCTGCGCGGTCAGCCGCGACGTCGTCGCGATCGGGGTGTCGAGCGGCTTCTTCCTGAACCGATTGAGCGTTTGAAGCTGAAGCTGCTCTTCGGCTTCCAGCAAGAAGCCTCGCTGGCTGACCCGGCTGAGCTCCAGCCGTGCCCTGAGCACCTCTGACTGCGCGCCTCCTTGAGACTCGAGCCGAATGCGCGCCACTTCGACGAGGCGGGTGCTCAGGCTGATGAGGCGCTCGAGCAGCAGCTTGCGCTCGCGAACCAACTGCAGGGCGAGATACCGGCGGCGCACCTCGGCGATGGTGGAGAGCCTGACGCGCTCGACCAGCAAGTCCTCGAGCCGGGCGTCGCTCTTCGCGATCTCACCGCGCAGGTCGAGCTTCCCGGGGAAGGGAAAGGTCTGCGATGCCATGAACGACACCCAGCTCGTTTCCATCGTGCCCACCTGCCACCGGTTGAAGCTGTCGTTTTGCACGCCGACCTGCAGCATCGGCTCGGGCCAGGCCTGCGCTTGCGGCACTCGCTCCTTCGCGGCCCGTGCCTTCGCCCTGACTTCGGCCAGCTCGACCCGTGCTTCGAGGGCCTCTTCGACGAGCCCACGCAGGGCGAGGTCTGCTGGCACTTCCGCCCGGGAGGGGAGTGCGATGCAGACGAGCGCCAATGCCACGCGCGTCATTTCATTCCACCGTCAGATCGCCTGCCACCATGTCCATCGCGCAGGCGAAGTGCACCTTGCCGGGAACCGATTGAAGAGAGAACGCGCTGGCGCATGCACCTCTTCTAGGCGCGGGGCCAACGCGGCGTGACAGGCGCGACGGGTTGAGCGCTCAGCTCGGGCGGCTGATGGCCTGGCGGACGATCCAGGGGAGCGCGCCTGCCAGAAAGCCGGCTCCGAGGCCGACCACTCCGGAGTACCCGATGCACGAACACCCCATCGCTCCGGTGAGCATCGAGATGGCCGAAGCCCCGGCCCAGAAGCGCCAGTCGAGGCCGCGCCTGGTGGCGAGCCACGAGACCACGAGGCCAGCGACGACCCCACCCGTGATGCACGCCGGCAGACACCAGGTCGAGCAGTGCCCCCCCGCGCAGGCGTGGCCCTGGTTTGCAACGAGCGCGCACGCCAGGGGAATCATTCCGGCGAGCAGCCCGGGGAGCACCGCGCGATGCAGGGTGCGCCCTCTCCAGAGCAAGAAGGCGCCGGACAAGAAGAGCAGCGATCCAAAGAAGAGCGCAGAACCCGGCCTGCGGCCCAGCGCGGCCGCGAGCACGACGAGGAGAAGGGCTGGCGCGAACCCCAGGAGACTTCGTCCGGCGCGCACCAGCTCGTAGCGAACGCGGGCCTTCTGCTCGAGCACGTCCAGGTCAATCGAGTCCATAAATCCTCCTGAAGGAATCACGCAGCCGCGTCAGTGCTCGCTCTCGGCGCTTGCGAAAGGTCGCGCCCTGGCCGACGGCGGCCGTGTCCCAATAGGTCGCGATCAAGGTCTGTTGATCCGTCTCAGAGAGCGCGCCCAGGGCGTGCAACGCCGCTTCGACCAGCAGCCGCTGCTCGACCTCGTCAGCCCCGGCGCCCGCATCACTTTGCTGCGGCTCGCCTTCGTCTTCCTTGTGGCGGTGCTGACGTTTCAGAAGCGTTCGACACTCCCAGGCCGCGATACCCAGGGCCCAGGGCATCGCCGGGCGCTTCTTGTCGTACTCGGTGGCGCGCTCCAGAATCTTCATCATCGCTGCCTGAGCGGCATCGGCCGCGTCTGCTTCCCTGTTCAGCATTCGGCCGCACAAACTCAAGGTCGGTGCCCAGAGCGCACGGAACAACGCAGAAAACGCCTCGCGCTCCCCGTCGGCCAGCCGGCTCATCAGCACGTCGACCTCTGATTGCTGAGCCATGTTCGCGTTGGGGTAGGCGGCAGCACTCACGAGCGTGACCAGTGATTTAGGGCTGAAGGGTCGACCTGTCACGCTCCGGGTTGGCGGCGCCTACAGGCGCATGAGATCATTCTTTTTCGGTGCGCTGGTCGTCGTGGCTGCAGCTTGTGGTGCTCCACTGCCCGACAAGGCCTCGGATTCAGGAGTGGCCGTCGAAGACGCGGGCGCATCAGCAGAGATGGATGCGGGGCGCGATGCGGGCGCAGGCGCTGTCGACGCGGGGCCGGCGATGCCCGGAGTGCCGGTGGTGACGTCGGTCACGGTGGTGACGCACGGCACGATGGCCATCACCTGGCAGCTCCCTTCTTCGGGGTGCACCACGCTGTCGTTGAAAATGAAGGTGGGCGCCGGTGCTTATTCGACGGTTCGTTCCCTGACGGGGGTCGCGACCTCGACGCAGTACATGCCGGGCCACGCCAACGGCACGTATTGCTACCAACTGACCTGCACCCTGCAGGGGACGGAGTCGGCTGCCTCGAACGAGCGGTGCGCCACCCAATGAGAATCGCGCTGTTGATGGTCGCGCTCGCCGGGTGTGCGCAGGAAAGGCCTGAACCCAGAAAGTATCCCCCGACGGGGCAGACGAAGACCTTCGACCTCACGGCGCGCGACGTGGAGTGGACGGTGGGGCCGGG
>JAYVFP010000030.1:0-6054 GCA_043773025.1 Archangium sp. | reverse complement strand
AGCACGACGACGGAAGAAGCAGCTCGGATGGTCCGGACTGCGTGACAACAACACTTGGTGTCCACCGAACCGGGCAAACTCACGCGTGACATCAGGGGCGACACGCGCTGGAGAGGAGCACCGGGGGAGCCAGCGGCGTCAGCCACATGCACCTCGTGACGTGCGGAGGGCCCGCGAGCGATGAGCGCCCAACCAGACCCTACAGCCACCACCCTCTTGGAGGCCGACCGGCCTTACTTGCAGGGCGTCGTGACCGCGAGCGACACCGTCTCGTCGCCGTCGGCCACCACGCTGCCGGCCACCTTCGCCAGCGTCGCGGCATCCACACCGTGCGTGGTCAGCTGCGTCTTGATCGCTTCAGCGCGCTTGGTGCCCAGCTCGGCGGCTTCACCCCGCGCGACGACCGCGAGCTCGACCTTCAGATCAGGGCAGCTCTTGAGCGTCGCGACCAGGCTGTCCATCGCGACCTTCGACTTCACCGCGTCGATGGCCTCGCCGTTGAACACGAGGTCTTCGATCACCAGCGCGCCGCCCTTCTTCTTCACTTCGGTCATCCACGCATCGGTGCGCGACTTCACCGCTTCACCGGTGGCCTTCGCCGCGGCGACCTTCTGCACCAGCGTCTCGAGCGCCGAGTTCGCAGACGACACCATCGACTCCGCGCGCGCGAGCGAGCCATCGACGGTGCTCTTGGTGGTGCCCAGCGCGACCTCGACCCGAACCTTCTTCCCGCCCGCGATGAGCCCCTCGATGGTGCTGGTCGCGGTGGCGATCTCGTGTTCGGCGTTGGTGATGGCAGTGGTGCCGGTGGCGATGGCCTTGTCGAGCGCGGCCTTCTCTTCCACCAGGGTGGGCTCGGTCTCGGACACGGTGAAGGCCTTCACCTTCGTGGCGAGCTCGGCGTGACCCTTCTTCATCTTCTCGATGCGGGCCGCCCACCCCCTGGTGGTGGTCTCCCAGGTGGCCTTCTCGGTGGTCATGTCGTCCTGGCAAGCGACGAGGGTGAGAGCGGTCACAGCGAACAGCAGGCTCCGGGTCTGCATACGTGACTCCTGGAAGGGCGAGGGAGCCGACGGCATGGCACGGCGGCGCTGCGTTGTCGCGTTTCGTGTCTCACACCCGGCTACCTGACGAATGCCCGCAACGCTCGCTGCTTCACCACCTCGCTGCGGGTGCCCACCATCAGCGCCACCACCGCACCGGCGCGTTCGCCCTTCACCACCTCGGCGAAAACCATCGCCTGCGTTTCGGTCTCGAACACCACGCTCCACACGGTCACGCGCTTCTTGCCCACGCGCACCGACTCGAGCCGGTCACCGCGCCACCCTTTGCCGAGGCCTTCACCCAGCAGCTCGAGCTGCGCGCGCCCCAGTGTGGTGGCGACGGAGGGCTTCGCGCCGGGGATGAGCCGCGTCAACTGGAGTTCCCCCGCGAGGGGCGCGGCGGTGCGCGAGGGCGTCATCACCTCGGCCGTCGACCCAGGCGGCTTCGACAACAGGCCACGCGCAATCAAATCTTCTGGAGTGGCCAACGCCGCCACCAACGCCCGCCCGGCAACGGAGGGAAACCGCAGCTGCAACCCCAACCAGGGAACGGGCGCCTGATCAGCCGCCTCGGCCGCCGAACGCGCGGTCGTATCGGAGAGCAACTCCGCCATGCCCTCCACCACCACGTGTCGATCCTCGAGCCAGCCGGCCATCACCAAAGCCGCGGTGGCCTGCGCCTGCCCTTCGAGCACGGCGGTGAAGGCGAGCGTCGCGTCTTCCGAGCCCTTCATCTTCGAGAGGAGATCCACGTTCGCGTCTTGAACCGCGTGCGCGAGCTCGTGCGCGATGATGGGCCGCAGCGCTTCATCGGATTGATCAGCGATGAGAAATAGAGTGTGCGCGCGCAGGTCGTAAAAGCCAGCCACGTTCTGCCGGTTGAAGTCGGGGGCGAGCAGCTCCAGCTTCGTGCCCGCGGGCAGCAAGCCTATCGCCAGCAACGCCTCGCCCAACTGCGCCGCGGCCTTCACGTCGACTTCGCTCCGGAGGATCTGCTCAGCCTCGGCGCGCGACACCCGCTTCACCGTGACCTTGCGGGTCATCGGCAGGCCCATCACCTTCACCACCCGGGGGAGAAACTCGTCGACCAACGGTTCCGACGCCCACGCCGCGCAGGAGCTGATCAGCCAACACACCAGGCTCCGTTCAATGCGCACAGTCGGCGACGACGGACACGGTGCCCTTGTCGTCCATCTTCATCAGGCCGCTGTCGAGCCCGACCTGGATGGTGAAGGTCTGCTGAGGCGCTGCGCCCGCGACGGACACCTTGGCCGAGGTGATGCCCAGCGTCTTCACCTCGACGCCAATCTTGCTCAGCGAGTTCGAGTACGCATCGTGCTCCGCGAAGTACGCCTTCTGCGCAGTGAAGATGGTCTTGAGCGCCTTCTCGAGCACCCGGGTGCATTCGGGCTCGGGCGGCCTGGGCATCGAGCCGGTGAACCACACGCCCTCTTTCTTCTCGGCGAACACCATCATCGACTTCGCCCGGCCTCCCTCGAGCACTTCTTGAATGGTCCGCCCATCGATGCGCGGGCCGTCGAGCAACACGTAGCGTTGTTTCGCTTCCGTACCCACCGTCAGCAAGGGCACCACGCCGTGATGCCCGGTGCCGTCGAAGAAGTTCAGCGTCACCTTCCGGTCGTCGTACTCGATGAGCACCTTCGCGGCCGTGAAGGTCTTCAGCTCGGGCAGCTCGGCTTGCTCGGTCACCGCGTTCGCCACCATGGTCTTGAGCTGCTCACCTTTAGGGCCCAGGGCGCCGATGAACTTCTCGAGTTCCCTGGGGTTTGCGAGCAGGTCTTTGCGGTCGCCTTCTCCGGTGAGCCACTTCGGCAACCGGGTCTCGACCTGGGTGATGAGCTCGATGGAGTGCGCCGCGGGGAACCCCCGGGGCGTGGCAGTCAGAACCGTCAGCGTCAGGGCCAGTGCGAGCATGTTCTTCGAATTGTACGCTGTGCGAGAAGCGACGCCGTCGCTGAATCGTGCAAAACATCGCGGATGATCAGGTGGATGTTGCTGGCCTTCGTGGTGCTGTCGCTCGTCTCTGCGTGCACCCGTGTGGAGACGTGCGCGCTGGGCTGTGAAGGCTGCTGCGATCCGACGGGGAAGTGTCTGCCCGGCAACGAACGCAACGCCTGCGGCCTGAGGGGCGCGGTCTGTCAGCAGTGCTTTACCCACACGAGATGCTCGAGCACGGGCGTGTGTGAACTCGATCCGAATGGCGGTGATGGTGGCGGTGCTGGTGGAGGGACCGGTGGTGGTGGCGGTGGCGGCTCAATCTTCGACGCAGGCCGCACGCAATACCCCGACGGTGGCTCGCTGTTCCGCTACTGGGACGGGGGAACATGCCGCGTGAAGACCGACTGTCCCTGCTTCTCTTCCGACGACTGCGGGCCGGGGTTTTACTGCCACTCCGAAGACTCGAGCGGGCAGCGGGTCTTCTGCATCGCCGGAACGCGCGGAGAAGGTCTGGTGGGCGATGGCTGTGCGGGTGAGGCCGCTTGTCTGAGCGCGTTGTGCACTGATTCAGCGGATGCCGGCATGCGGTGCAGCGCGTTGTGCGGGGGCGCGGTGGACTGCGACCCCACGCTCCCTCGCTGCATCACCATCGGGTTCGGCGTCGACCGCTCTCTGTGCGGCCCGTGAACGAAGTCGAACGTCTCGACTACTTCACTTCGCCCATCAGCCGGCGAACGAGCGGAGAGATGCCGATCAACACCACGCCTGCGATGAGCGCGTAGAGGGCCAGTTGCTGGTACCCGGCGGTGTACGAGATGAGCTTGTCGGCCGCGGTCGCGCTCGCGCTGGGCAGCGACATGCCGGCTCCGAGCAGACCCGCGGCGTACTGGCCGTACGCGCTCGCGAGGAACCACATGCCCATCATCACGCCGCCCAGGCGCCTGGGTGACAGCTTCGTCATGATCGACAATCCGATGGGCGAGAGGCACAGCTCACCGAAGGTGATCACCAGGTACGCGAGCGTGAAGACGTCGAGCGAGGTCTTGCCCGCGGCATCCGCAAAGAAGCGCGTCGCGTAGAACACCCAGAAGGCAGCGGCGAGAAAGAGGAAACCCAAGCCGAACTTCACCACCGTGTTCGGCTCGATCTTCTTCTTCGCCAGCGCGATCCAGAGCAGACCCAGCAACGGTGCGAAGATGATGACGAACAACGAGTTGGCTGCGTTGTTCACGCCGTTGGGATCCAGCGGAATGAAGCCGAGCAACTTGTCGTCCAGGTTGTTCGCGGCGAACAGGCTCAGCGAGCCTCCCGATTGCTCGAAGAACGCCCAGAAGATGATGGAAAAGAGAACGAAGACCATCGCCGCCGCGAGCTTCTTTCGCTCGTCAGGCGTGCAGCGCGTCATCTCGAACCCGACATAGAGCAGCGTGAGCGGCCCAATGGTGTACATGAAGTAGTCGGTCAGATCGGTCTTGGAGACCATCGTCATCAAGACGGGGATGATCGCCAGCGAGCCCGCGTAGGTCGCGTAGTCCAACCACTTCTTCTTCGCTTCATCGGGTTGGCCGTGGCGCGGCGAGAGCCCGATGGGCCCCAGGGAATGGCGGTTGAACCAGAACCAGACAACGCCGATCGCCATGACGATCGCGGTCAGGCCGAAGGCGACGTTCCACGAGTGGTTCTTGCCCAGATAGATGGGAATGTAGCCGCCGAGCAACGCCCCGACGTTGATGCCCGAATAGAACAGCGAGAAGCCGGCGTCTCGGCGCGGGTCGCCCTCCTTGTAGAGCGTGCCCACCATGCTCGAGATGTTGGGCTTGAAGAAGCCGGTGCCCACGATGTTGAAGGCGATGCCCAGAAAGAAGAATTTTTTGGGGTCGACCGCGAGGATCAAGCTGCCGACGATCATCAAGAGGCCGCCCCAGACCAACGAGCGCCGGAACCCGAGGATTTTGTCGGCGAACAGCCCACCCACGAACGTGAAGGCGTAGACGAACGCCTGCGTCGCCCCGTACTGCAGGTTCGCCACGCTCTCGGACATCAGGAGCTGGTTGACCATGAAGAAGGTCAACATTCCGCGCATGCCGTAGAAGCTGAACCGCTCCCACATCTCGGAGAAGAAAAGCGTCCACAACTGCTTTGGGTACTTGCCTTCGAAGTTCTGGATAGCGCTCAGCTCGAGAGGAGAATTCACAGGGCCGGTGGATATCAGTCTTCGGTACACTGCGAGACAAGTGACGACACGAGGGGAACTGGCCCGGGGTACCCGGCTGGGCAAGTACGAAATCCACGGACGCCTCTCGGTGGGGGGAATGGCAGAGCTGTACCTCGCCTCGCTCGCCGGCCAGGGCGGCTTCCGGAAGTTCGTGGCGCTCAAGCGGGTGTTGCCGTCGATCGCCAGCAACGAGGACTTCACCAGAATGTTCCTCGATGAAGCGCGCATCACCGCCTCGCTCTCGCACGCGGGCATCGCGCAGGTGTTCGAGCTGACCGAAGACACCGAGACCCGCGAGCCCATCCTCGCGATGGAGTTCGTCGCAGGTCAGAACCTCGAGCAGATCGTCGCGCGCGCGCGCAAACGCAAGGTGCCGCTGCCGCCCGGGTTCAGCGGCCGCATGGCCACCGACGTGTTGCTGGCGCTGCACTACGCGCACGGCTTCGTCGAACCGGCCACAGGTCAGCCCATGGCGGTCATTCACCGCGACATCAACCCGCGCAACGTGATGATTACCTACGCGGGCGGCACCAAGATCATCGACTTCGGCATCGCCAAGGCGCGCGGCCGGTTGAACGAGACGAGCGCGGGCTTCGTGAAGGGCACCATTCAGTACATGGCGCCCGAGCAGGTGATGTCGAAGGGCGGCATCGACGGCCGGGCCGATCTCTTCGCGCTCTCCATCGTGTTGTACGAATTGCTCGGCAACACGCTGCTCTTCGACGCGCCTTCGCCCGCGGCCACCATGAGCAAGGTCATCCACGAGCCCATCCGCAACCTGGGCGACCTCGTGCCTACGTTGCCCGGTGAGGTGGTCGACGTGGTGATGAAGGGGCT
>JAYVFP010000029.1:0-6082 GCA_043773025.1 Archangium sp. | reverse complement strand
GTCGTCTCGGTTATGGTGACGACATGAGTTCGGCCAAGCGACTGCACTATGCATACGCCGACTACCTGGCTTCGCTCGAGATGAGCGAGCTCAAGCTCGAGTATTGCGATGGCGTGATCTACGCAATGGCCGGTGGCACGAGGGCCCACGCTCAGCTCAGCGCAGCGGTCATCGTGACGTTGCATCGGGTGCTCCCGAAAAGCTGCCGGGTGTCCACCTCTGACATGAAGGTACGGATCGACGCGTCGGACCTGAGCACTTTTCCGGACGTCTCAGTCATCTGCGGTGAGCCTTTCATGTCGAGCCTCGACGCAAACGCGCTCAGCAACCCCACACTGCTCGTCGAAGTCACCTCCAAAGGAACTGAGGACTACGACCGTGGCGACAAGCTCAGCCACTACAAACAGCTTCCCTCACTCGAGGTGGTGCTGTTCGTCTCGCACCGCAGCCGTACCGTAACCCGTGTCCAGCGCACCCCCCTGGGCTGGGAAGAACGTGAGTTCCGAGCGGGCGAGGTCGTGATGATGACGACGCATCAGCTGAAGTTCACGGTCGACGAGGTGTACGAGGGTATCATCCTCGATCCGGCCTGAGCGGTGACCGGGTTGGCGAGACGAGACCGCGCCGCCGCCCCTGTCCTTCCTGCGTGCACCCCCGGGATGCAGGGAATCTGCGGTGGAATGCGCCGGTGTACCTGCATGCCGACGCGCCACCCACGCCAGAGCGCCCTGACAACGCAGTCAGGAAGCGCTGGCAACATCAGGCAGCGCTGTCATACGCTCCGGTGTCCCACCGACACGTTTGCCGGAGCTTGAGATGCGACTTGGAGTGCTGACGGGCGGCGGTGACTGCCCTGGTTTGAACGCAGTGTTGCGAGGTCTGGTGCGCCGCGGGGTGCAGGAGCTCGGCTACGAATTCGTCGGCATTCAGAACGGCTTCGACGGCCTGATTCTTCCCGACCTCACCATGCCGCTGGGACTTGCGCAGGTGCGCGGAATTTTGCCCAGGGGCGGCACCATTCTGGGCACCTCGAACAAGGCCGACCCGTTTGCCTACGTGATGAAGGAAGGGGGCAAGACGGTCACCAAAGACATGAGCGAGGTGGTGCTCAAGCGCATCAAGGCGCTCAAGCTCGACGGGCTGGTCTGCATCGGTGGCGATGGCACCTTGACGATGGCGCACAAGCTCTCCGAGCGCGGCGTCAAGGTGGTCGCGTGCCCCAAGACCATCGACAACGATCTCTCCGGCACCGACCAGACGTTCGGCTTCGACACCGCGGTCAACGTGATCTCGGAAGCGATCGATCGCCTGCACACCACGGCCGAAGCGCACCAGCGGGTGATGGTGGTCGAGATCATGGGCCGCAACGCAGGCTTTCTCACGCTCGAGGGCGGCATCGCCGGCGGGGCCGACTTCATCCTCATTCCTGAGCTGGCCTACGACGTCGATAAGATCGTCGGCCAACTGCAGGAGATCTACGAGACGCGCAAGAAGTTCGCGATCGTGGCCATCTCCGAGGGCGCGTTCCCCAAGGGTGGACACCAGGCGGTGCAGCAGCAGGCCGACGAGATCCCCGGGCGCGGCGTGGTGCGGCTGGGCGGCTCGGGCAAGGTGCTCGCCGATCTGCTCGCCCCGCATATCGAGGCCGAGATTCGCGTCACCGTGCTGGGTCACCTGCAGCGCGGCGGCAGCCCGAGCCCCATGGATCGGGTGTTGGCCACCATGTACGGCGCGATGGTGCTCGACCTCGTGCGCGACGGCCGGTGGGATCACATGGTCTGCCTGCGAGACGGAAAGCTGGGCTTCTCGCCACTGGCCGAGTCGCGCAAGGAACGTCAGGTGGATCTGCACGGCGACAAGGTGCGGCTGGCCAAAGCAATCGGCATCTCGTTCGGAGATTGAGTGTCACTCGTCGGCCGCCACATCGGGCGATACCGGATCCTCGAGCAGCTCGGCCAGGGCGGGATGAGTGTCGTCTACAAGGGCCTCGACACGACGCTCGATCGCGAGGTGGCCGTCAAGGTGTTGCACCCTCACCTCGCTGGCCGGTTGGAGTCACGCAAGCGCCTCGAGCGTGAAGCGAAGGCGGTCGCGCGGCTGCACCACCCGAACATCCTCGAGGTGTTCGACTATTCCGGTGAAGCGGCCGCCGACGCGTTCCTGGTCACCGAGTACATCCGCGGGCAGACGCTGCGGCAGTTCATCACCGAAGAGGCGCTCCAGCCGCCGGAGGTCGCGGCGATGGTGGTGCACGAGCTCGCTTCGGCCCTCGCGCACGCGCATGAGGCGGGCATTCTTCATCGCGATCTCAAGCCCGAGAACGTGATGGTGCGTGAAGACGGCCTGCTCAAGCTGATGGACTTCGGCATCGCGAAGATCCTCGACCGCGATGAGAAGATGACCATGACCGGCGCGCTGGTGGGCAGCCCCGCGCACATGGCCCCGGAGATCATCGAAGGCGAAGAAGCCGGCGCCGAGGCTGACGTCTTTTCCCTGGGCACGATGCTGTACTTGTTCGCCACCGGGAAGCTGCCGTTCACGGCGCCCAACACCACCGCCACGCTCAAGCGGATCCTCGACTGCGTGTACGACGACCCGCGGCAGGTGGTGCCCACCGTTTCCGATGAGCTGGCAGAGATCATCACCAACTGCCTGCAGCGCCAGCCGGCCAATCGTTTTTCCACCGCCGCCAAGCTACGTGAGGCGCTGGCCGACTACCTCGCGACCGTCGGCCTCACCCGGCCTCACGAAGAGCTGACGAAGTTCTTCCTCGAGCCGCGCGGCTACCGCAAGGAGCTCACGCCCCGCATCACCTCGGCGCTGCTGGCCCAGGCCGAGACGTCCATCGCCGAGAAGAAGTCGGCCAGGGCCATGTCGGCGCTCAACCAGGTGCTGGCGCACGAGCCGTCGAACTCGCGAGCCAACGAGCTGCTGGGCCAGATGCGCGCGCGCAAGCAGCGTGAAGCCCGGGTCAAGCGCATGCGGCGGCTCGCGTTCATGGGCGGCGCGGCCTTCATCGTGGCGATGAGCGCGGTTCAGGGCGTGCGCGTCGCGCTGCGCCCCCTGCCGTTCGTGCATCACTTTGTGCTCGCCCCCACCGACGTCACGTTGGCCAGCGTGGCCTGGCCGCGGCTGCCCGAGCCCGTGAAGGTGCAGCCGCCCACCCCCGATTCGCCGGTGCTGATCGAGCCCGGCAAGCCGCAACCAGTGCCGGTCAAGACCAACGTTTCGCGGCCCACCGTGGAGTTGCTCGAGGTCGCGTTGATCATTCGGCCGTTCGGCTATCTGCAGGTCGACGACGGGCCCCGCAGCGTCGACGCGCTCGCCCGCCACGTGATCAAGCTGCCAGCCGGCCCGCATCGTTTCACGGTCACCTGCGATCTGTGTGAGACGCAGGGCCGCAGCGTGACGGTCGACATCAAGAAGGGCGATGAGATCCCCCTGGTGGCCCCGCTCAAGCCCTCGCTGGTCTCGTTTCAGGGCTGGCCCGACGACGCCAGGGTGCGCGTGGGCGCCATCGAGAAGACGGTGAAGGAGTCGCAGGTCACGCCCTTTCGGCAATCCACCCCGGCCTCAGGCAACCCTGAGATGCGCCACAAGATCGAGTACACGGTCAGCGTGGGCGGCGAGATCGTGGGCAAAGGGGTGAAGTACGCGGCGCCGGGCAAACCACTGGTGATCGAGCCATGACCTGGGTCACTTCGCCTCGGCCAGCCGTCCGCTTCGCTCCCGTCTGTCTCGCGCAGCCTTTGGCTGCTGGCGGCTCCGTTCCATGATCTGGGTCACTGCGCCTCGGCCAGCCGTCCGCTTCGCTCCCGTCTGTCTCGCGCAGCCTTTGGCTGCTGGCGGCTCCGTTCCATGATCTGGCTGATCAGGCCGCTGCTGCTCGTGATGCTGCTCGCGTTGCCTGCGTTCGCGCAGGTGGTGCCTGAGCGAGAGGTGGAGATCATTCAGTCGCTCTACGACGCCGGCAAGTACGCCGACGCCGCGCGCCGTGCGAACGAGTCACTGGCGCTGGCGAACTTCTCAGATCCCCAGCGGGTACGGCTGCACGAGATCGCTGCCTTGTCGGCGTTCAACCTGAACGATCAAAAAGGCGCGCAGAACGCCTTCCTTCAGTTGCTGCGCATAAACCCCGACTACATCCTCGACCCGTTCGCGGTGCCGCCCGCGGCGATCAAGGTGTTCGAAGTCGTACGCAAGGACAACGCCGACGCGCTCAATTTGGTGCGCCAGCAAATCGCCCTGCGCATCGATCAAGACAAGCGGGCCGCCGTGGAAGGTGAACGGCTGCGTGTGGAGCAGGAAGAGCGCCGCCGCAAGGCCGAGTTCCTCACCAACGAGACCACCGTGCGCACCATCGAGAAGCGCTCGTTGCTGGTGAACTTCATTCCCTTCGGTGCGGGGCAGTTTCAGCAGAATCGCCCGGGCTGGGGCGCCGCCTTCGCTGCGTCGGAAGCGTTGATGGCGGTCTTGAGCATCGTCTCGTTCTTCGCGATCGAGTCGCTCTTCGCAGAGATCCCCTACACCTGGACCGATCGCCTCGGGCCGCCCTTCACCATTCGCGTGCGGCAGATTCCGGCCAGCCGGCGCACCGAGGCCTCGGTGTGGACGGGCCTCAAGTACGGCACCGGCATCGCGTTCTACGCCCTGTGGGCCATCGGGGTCGGCGACGCCATCTGGCACCACCAGGACAGCGTCACCACGGAGACCCGGGAGCCGCGTGTACCCGCTGTGAAGCCCCCCACGGCTCACTTCAAGATCTACCCCACGCCCGGCGGTCTCGGCGCGGGCGTCACCATCGGTTTCTAGGAATTCCAGGAGCACTTCGATGCCCAGCCTCACCATCAAAACGCCGGACGGGAAGACCCGAAAGGTGACGCTCCTCAAGCGGATCACCAGCCTCGGCAAGAGCGTCGACAACGACATCGTGCTCGAAGACACGCGCGTGCCCGAGACGGCCTTCGCGATCATGTTCGACGGCATCTCGTACAAGGTCGGCGGCGAGTCGAAGTTTCAGGTCAACGGCAAGTCGACCGACGAGGCCGAGCTCAAGACCAACGACGTGGTGCGCGTGGGCGACACCGAGCTGACCTTCTCTTCCGCTGAAGCCCCGATGGCGCAGCCTGCGCTGGCCACCCGCTTCACCCGCAACGACTCAAAAGATCCCGACGCCTCGACCCAGGAGCAGCCCGGCGTTCCCGGCCGTGAGCTCTCGGCGCTGCGAAGGCTCACTTCGTTCTCAGAGCGTCTGCTCTCGAGCACCGACATCGATCGGTTGCTCGAGTCGCTCATGGACGAGTGCATCGAGGTGGCGCGCGCCGACAAGGGCTTCCTCATCTTGATGGAGAGCAACCAACTGCGCGTGAAGGTCGCCCGCAACGTGCAGCGCGAGACCATCGAAGACGCGCTGGAGCGGGTGTCGGACTCCATCGTGAACAAGGTGGTTGCGCAGCAAAAAGCGTTGATCATCGCCGACGCACTCGATGACCCCGAGTTCAACAGCTCGGAGTCCGTGGTCAATCTCAAGCTGCTCTCGGTGATGTGCGCACCGCTGATGATGAAGGGGGATCTGTTCGGGCTCATCTACCTGGGCAACGATCGCCTGGTGAACCGCTTCGATCAGAAGGCGCTCGACACCCTCACCATCTTCGCGGCTCAAGCCTCGCTGCTGGTGCAGAACGCGCTGCTGGTCAACACGCTCAAGCTCGAGAACACCACGCTCAAGACCCGCCTCGAGGAACAGACCTACGGCGACATCGTGGGCGCCTGCCAGGGCATGAAGGACGTCTACAAGCGCATCGACAAGATCGCGCCGACCGACATCTCGGTGCTCGTCATCGGCGAGACGGGCACCGGTAAGGAGCTCATCGCAAAAGAGCTCCACCGCCACAGCCCGCGCACCAAGGGCCCGTTCATCTCGATCAACTGCGGCGCGATTCCCGAGAACCTGCTCGAGAGCGAGCTGTTCGGTCACGTGAAGGGCGCGTTCACCGGCGCGATCGCCACCAAGATGGGCAAGTTCCAGGCGGCCATCAGCGGCACGCTCTTCCTCGATGAGATCGGCGAGATGCCGTTGCAG
>JAYVFP010000028.1:0-113571 GCA_043773025.1 Archangium sp. | reverse complement strand
GTCCACAAGTGAACGATGTGCAGCGCGTTGAGCAGTTGCCGTTTGTACTCATGCATCCGCTTGATCTGAACGTCGAAGATCGCGCCCGCATCGAGGCTGGTCCACATCACGTCGCGCAGGTGGTTCGCGAGGTCGACCTTGTTCGCCTGCTTGGCCTCCTTGAACTTCTCCACGAACGACGCGTCGTCGGCGAACTTCTCCAACCCGGAGAGGCGATCGAGATCCTTCGCCCAGCCATCGCCGATCGCCTCGGTGATCAACCCGGCGAGCCGCGGGTTGCACGCGAGCAGCCAGCGCCGCGGCGTCACGCCGTTCGTCTTGTTGTTGAAACGCTCGGGGAACATCTCGGCGAAGTCGTTGAGCACGTCTTGCTTGAGCAGCTTCGAGTGCAGCGCGGCCACGCCATTGACGGAGTGGCTGCCCACCACGGCGAGGTACGCCATGCGCACCTGCTTCTCGCGGCCCTCTTCGATGAGCGACATGCGGCCCAGGCGCGCGTGATCGAACGGCCAGTGGATCTGCACGTGCCGCAGAAATCGCGTGTTCACCTCGTAGATGATCTGCAGGTGCCGCGGCAGCAAGCGCTCGAACAGCGAGACCGGCCACTTCTCAAGCGCCTCAGGCAGCAGCGTGTGGTTCGTGTAGCCGAACACCTTCTGCGTGATGCCCCACGCCTCGTCCCACGGCACGCGCTTCTCGTCGATCAGCACGCGCATCAGCTCTGCGATGGCGATGGCGGGGTGCGTGTCGTTGAGCTGAATCGCCACCTTCGACGGGAAGTTCACGAAGTCGGTGTGCGTCTTCAAGTACCGCCGCATGATGTCGGCGATGGAGCAGGCGACGAAGAAGTACTCCTGCTTGAGGCGCAGTTCCTTGCCGGCCTGGTTCTGATCGTTCGGGTACAGCACCTTCGAGATCACCTCGGAGTCGTTCTTCTCGACCACCGAGCGCTCGTAGTCGCCGTCGTTGAACAGCGCGAAGTCGAACTCGGCCGAAGCGCGCGCCTGCCACAGCCGCAGCGTGTTGACCGTCCTCGCGCCGTAGCCGGCGATGGGGGTGTCCCAGGGCACGCCCATGACCGTCTTGCCGCCGACCCATTGCGAGGCCATGCGGCCATCAGGCAACTGCGTCTGCTCGACGTGGCCATAGAAACGAACGGGCACGATGCGATCGGGGCGCACCATTTCCCAGGGGTTGCCGAACTTGAGCCACTCGTCGGCGCGCTCCACCTGGTAGCCGCGGAGGATCTCCTGGGTGAAGATGCCGAACTCGTAGCGGATGCCGTAACCCACCGCCGGCATGTCGAGCGTGGCCAACGAGTCGAGGAAGCAGGCCGCCAACCGGCCGAGCCCGCCGTTGCCCAGGCCCGCGTCGGGCTCCATCTCGAGCAGGTTGGTCAAGTCGACGCCCAGGTGCCGCAGCGCCTCGCGCGTGGGCTCCCACAGATTCATGTTGATGAGGTTGTTCCCCAGCGCGCGGCCCAGCAGGTATTCCGCCGAGAGGTAGTACGCGCGTTTGGCGTCACGCTGGTAGTAGCGGCGCGCCGTCTTCACCCAGCTCTTGGCCAGGCGATCACGAACCGTCAGCGCGAGCGCGGTGTAGCGATCCCACTGGCTGGCAGAGTCGAAGTTCTTCCCTCGGGTGAACTCGACGTGCTCGACGAAGGCGCGGCGCAGGGCTTCGGGAGAAGATCCGGTGCGGACATCGATGGACATGCCCACGCTCTAGTTCAGGAGCGCTCGATTCAGAATCGCTAGTTCAGGGGTTTCTTCCCGGTGACTGACTCACGGCGCACGGGCCTGCTTTCCGAATGCGGCGACGGGGCTCGCGGCGAGACGTGACGCAGCGTCAGCGATCTGCTGCTTGAAGTCTTCCATCAGCTGCTTCGGGAGCGGCTCTGCCCGCGGAAAGTTCTGACTGAGCGGGTTGACCCAGCCGCCGCCCCGCTTGAGCCCGAAGTGCAGATGCGGCCCGGTGGTGAGCTTGCCGGTGTTGCCCGACTCAGCCAGCACGGTCTTCTGCGAAATGCGCTGGCCGACCTTCACCAAAATCTTCGAGAGGTGCATGTAACAAGTCTCGAAGCTCATCACGTGCTTGATGCACACCACGTTGCCGCCGCCGTCATTCCAACCCGCGCGCACCACGGTTCCATCAGAGACCGCCCACACCGGCGTGCCGGAAGGCGCGTGGTAATCGACGCCGTTGTGATTGCCGACGTAGTTGAGCACCGGGTGAAACCGGCTGCCGAAACCTGAAGTGACGGTGGCGTACTTGAGCGGTGACTTGAGGAAGGTCTTCCGCGCAGACAGGCCGTCTTCGGTGAAGAACGTCTCGGTGCCGTCGGGCATCTTGTAGCGGAACGACTTCTTGGTGCCGACCGAGTGGCCCATGTACTCGGCGGCGAGCACGCGGCCGTACTCGAGGGTGCGCCCCTTGTGGATGACCTTCTCGACCACCGCGCGCATGCGGTCTCCCTTCTGCACGTCTCGGTAGAAATCGACGTCCCACGCGAAGACGTCAGAAAGGGTCACCGCGATGTCGGGGCGTTCGCCGGCTGAGATGGCGGCATCCCAGACGTTCGACTCGACGGTGAGGTCGACGAGCTCGATGCGCTGCTCACGTTCGATCTCACGCTTGCGGGCCACATAGCGCTCGCCATCGCGCCGCACTTGCCACTCGGTGAGCAGGCTGCGCCGGTAGTCGAGCACGTCGAGCTGGCCGTGACGGAAGACGAACCGCAGCTGATCGCCGGGCCGCGCCTTCTTGAAGTTGAACTCGGCGGCCGACAACGCCCCGTGCAGCGCGGTGACGGTGCCTTCATCGAGGCCGGCGTCGTAGAGAGCGCGCGCGACAGTCTGGTTCTTGTCCAACCGGCGATTCTTCACCAACGTCGAATCCTGCACATTGAGCAGGAGCCCTACGAGAGCCACGACAAACATAGGCGGACCTTAGGTCAGCGGGCGCCGCAGGTCAGGCTTCCGACCGGGCTTTCAGGCGCTGATACTCCCCCCATGCCCGGTGTGCGTCGGCGAGCCATTGCTCGACCAGAGGCAGGGTGAGATCGATGGCGGGCAGCGGCGTCTCGTCGGCGCTCTGTTCGTCGGATTGAAACAGCAACGGGTGCGAGGTGTGACCTGCGCGCACCTGAACCCGTTCGGCCATGGCGCCTTTGGGCGACCAGATCAGCTCAGCCTCGAGGTCACCCGAATAAAGCTGCAGCACAAGCCCCACCACGTCGCGCAAGAAACGACCCTCGGGATCGTTGGTGACTTCCACTGCCTCGAGGCGTGCGTGCAGGCCTTCGAGGCGAAAATGCAGGGCGCAGCCCGGCTGCTCTGACGCCAGGATCAGGGTGTCAGCGGTGCGGTGCAGCGAGCACCCCAGCTCCTGAGGGAGATGACGGAAGTCCTCCAGGGGGATCTCCATCGAACACGCGGTGATGGTGGCGCTCTCGAGGCGGGGTTCAGGCACCCAAAAACAGTAATGAGCACCTTTTGCGTTCGCCGCTCAGAGATCGAGCTTCTTCTCGGTGAACTGCTGGCCGTCGTGCCGCATCATCAAGCCCTTACCTTCGGCCCGGGTCACGATGCTCACGGGGCGCTTCCACAACAGCTGCAGATTTTTCAGGGTCTGGTTGGCGTAGCCGGGGTCTAAGTCAGCGCCGTCGTGTTTGTGCGAGAGCACCAGCTCGCCCTTGTTGTCGTGATTGGCGTCGATGACGTCGATCACCGGCTGACCGAAGTTGGTGAGCGACTGGAGCAGCTTGTTCTTCACCTTCTTGAACTCGCGGGTGGCGATCTCCCAGGTGTTCTTCTTGTCGTTGAAGTTGAAGACGAAGAGCTTCTGCTCGATCGCGAACTCAGGGGTGAGGAAGGCGTCGATGAAGGTGATGTCGTTGTAGTGCTTGCGCACCTCGAAGATCTTCTCGCGCCCGCCGCCGAGGTTCTTGTCCCAACTGCGGCGCACGCGCAGGTCGTCACACTCTTCCCATTCCTTGCCGAAGCGGCCCTTGTTCCAGCGATCTTCGATGTCGCGGAACAGCTCGATGCCCAGCTTGTAGGGGTTCAATTTCCCCTGCTGCGTGGCCATCGTGCCTGAGTGGTGATCTGCGTAGTCGATGATCTCGTGATCCTTGAGCGCGCGCGTCGTCATGATCGTGGAGTGCCAGTAGCTGGCCCACCCTTCGTTCATGATCTTCGTCTGCGCCTGGGGCGCGAAGTAGTAGGCCTCTTCGCGCACGATGTTGAGGATCTCGTATTCCCAGTCTTCCAGCGGGGCGTGCTCGAGCAAGAAGGCGAGCACGTCGCGCTGCGGCCGCTCGGGGAACTTCTTCTGCAGCACCTTCTCGGCGTCGACCTTCTTCTGCTGCGAGGTCACGAACTCTTTCGGGTTCATGTACGGCCGCATGTAGTCCTTGTCGACGCGAATGCCCTCGGCCCGGGTGTTCTTCTGTGACTCGGCCACCTTCGGGTCGGGGTTGCGCTTGATGTGCGGCGCGTACTGATCGATCAAGTTCTCCAGCGAGAGCGCGAGGTCGATGAAGTCTTCGACCTTTTCCACGCCGATGCGGTCGATGTGCCGGCGCACGCGCGTGGCGTGGTTGGCCATCTCGTCGACCATCTTCCGGTTGGTGAACTTGAAGGTGAAGTTGTTCTTGAAGAAGTCGTTGTGGCCGTAGACGTGCGCCATCACCAGCTTCTGGTCGACCTCGGCGTTCGCCTCGAGCAGGTAGGCGAACGAAGGGTCGTTGTTGATCACCAGCTCGTAGATCTTCGACAGGCCGTACTCGGAGCTCTTGGCGAGCTGCTCGTAGTCCATGCCCCAGCGCCAGTGCGGGTAGCGGGTGGGGAACCCGCCGTAGGCCGCCACCATGTTGAGCTCGTCGGTGCTCAGCACCTCGAAGACCTGCTCGAAGCAGTCGAGGCCGAACCCCTTGGCGTAGCCTTCGATCTCCACCTTGAGGTCCTGCAGGCGTGGGGTCAGTGATTTGGGCATCTCTCAAGCGCCTTCTAGAGCGAGGCGGCTCAGCAGCAGCCGCCGATCGGTTTCTGTCGTCACTTCGAAGATCTCGGTATCGCGGTCGCAGGCATCGCAGGGGCGATCGGCGATAAGCTCCCGGCAACCGAAGCAGAAGAAGCCGGGCAGGGTGGTCTGCTGAACCGTCGCGCTCGCCGCGGCCACCGACGTCGTCTTCTTCTTGCCCCAGAGCACGTCAGCGCCCCTTGCCCAGGAAGTCTTTGATGCTGTTGTAGATGCCGTCTTTGTCGGCGATCTCACTCAAGCTGACCTTCTCGTTGCCGCCCAGGTGCTCGCGCAGATCCTTGATGAACTGGCCCGAGCCGTAGGGCGACTCGACCTGCCCGTACGCGAACTGGTTCACGTCGCCGAGCATGTCGGTCTTCAAGATGTCGATGCACTGCCGCGTGTCGTCGGCCGACCAGTTGTCACCGTCGGAGAAGTGGAACGGGTAGATGTTCCACGAGCTGGCCGGGTAGTCGGCCTTGATGATGTCGCGGCACAGCTTGTAGGCGCTCGAGATCATCGTGCCGCCCGACTCGCGCGTGTGGAAGAACGTCTCGCGATCGACTTCACGGGCCACGGCGTCGTGAATGATGAAGCGCGTCTCGACGCCCTTGTATTGATGCTTGAGCCACGTATCGAGCCAGAAGCTCTCGATGCGAACGATCTCTTTCTGCTCGTCGCCCATCGAGCCCGACACGTCCATCATGTAGATGATGACCGCGTTGGTCTCGGGCAGGTTCTCCATCTTGAACGTGCGGTACCGCACGTCTTGTTTGATGGGGATGATGATCGGCGCGTCGGGGTTGTACGTGCCCATGCCGATCTGCCGCTTGAGCGCTTCTTTGAAGGTGCGCTTGAAGTGACGCAGCGACTGCGGCCCGACGTTGTTGATGCCGGTGTACTTGATGCGGGTGGTGACGATCTTCTCGCTGCCGCGGTGCTCGATGTTCGGCAGCTGAAGCTCTTCACCCAGAATCGCGGCCAGCTCGTCGAGCGAGACGTCGACCTCGAGCACGTGCTGCCCTTCACCTTCACCGGCCTTCCCCGAACCATCGCCAGGCTGCTGCGGGCCCTGGCCGATCTGATCTCCGGGATTGCCCTGGCCCTGGCCCACGCCGCCCTGCCGTGAGCCGTGCTTGAAGTGAGGCACGTCGATGAACGGCACGGGAATGGAGACGAACTCCTTTCCCTTCTTGCCGATCAGCTCGCCCTGCTGAACGTACTTCTTCAGGTTCTGTTTGATCTTCCCGCGGACGATCGCCTTGAACCGGCTGTGATCCTGATCGATTCGCAGGGCCACGGCGCCTACTCCTTCGCGTCGCCGCGAGCGAAAATGCTCGCCACGAAGTTGAGAACGTCGGTGGCCGACTCTTCGTCGTACCCGAAGTTCTTGATGAGCCGACCCTTGACCACGTCGATCTTCTCCTGGGTCTCCCGGTCGACCACTGAGCTCACCAGCGTCTTGAGCTTGATGCTGTCCTTCTGATCTTCGAAGAGCTTCAACTCGAGCGCCTTCTGCAGCCGCTCGTTGGTGCGCCAGTTGAAGACCTTGCCGTCGATGGCCAGCGCGCCGATGTAGTTCATGATCTCGCGGCGGAAGTCGTCTTTGCGGCTGTCGGGGATGTCGATCTTCTCTTCGATCGATCGCATCAGGCGCTCATCGGGCTCCTCGTAGAGGCCGGTGTACTTGTTCTTGATCTTCTCCTTCTGCGTGTAGGCCTTCACGTTGTCGATGTAGTTGCTGCACAGCTTCGCGATGGCGTCTTCATCGGCCGAGATCGCGCGCTGCACCTCGTTCTTCACGATGTCTTCGTATTCCTGCTTCACCACGTTCAAGAGCTCGCGGTACTTCTTGCGCAGCTCTTCACTGGCGATGAGCGAGTGCTGCTTGAGGCCGGTCTCCAGCTCGTTCAAGACCATGAACGGGTTGATGCTGCTCTCTGACTTGTCACTGACCAGGGCGTTGCTGATCTTGTCCTGGATGTAGCGGGGGCTGATGCCCTCGAGGCCTTCGCGGGTCGCCTCTTTCCGAAGCTCCTTGATGTTGTCTTCCGTGAAATTCGGGAGCGTCTTGCCGTTGTAGAGCTTGAGCTTCTGAATCACCGAGAGGTTGTGCTTCTTGGGCTCTTCGAGGCGCGTGAGCACGGCCCACATGGCCGCCATCTCGAGCGTGTGAGGCGCGATGTTCTTGCCGCGAATGCGAGTCGGGTTGAACTCCTTCTCGTAGATCTTGATCTCCTCGGACAGCTTGGTGATGTACGGGATGTCGATCTTGATGGTGCGGTCTCGCAACGCCTCCATGAACTCGTTGCTCTCGAGCTTCTTGAATTCAGGCTCGTTGGTGTGACCGATGATCACCTCGTCGATGTCGGTCTGAGGGAACTTCTTGGGCTTGATCTTGTGCTCCTGCGTCGCGCCGAGCAGGTCGTAGAGGAAGGCCACGTCGAGCTTGAGCATCTCGACGAACTCGATGACGCCGCGGTTCGCCACGCAGAACTCGCCGTCGAAGTTGAACGCGCGCGGGTCGGAGTCAGAGCCGTACTCTGCGATGCGCCGGTAGTTGATGTCGCCGGTCAGCTCGGTGGAGTCCTGGTTCTTCTCGTCTTTGGGCTGGAAGGTGCCGATGCCGATTCGATCCTTCTCGCTGAAGACCAGCCGGTGCACCCGCACGTGCTGGAAGACCTTCATCAGGTCGCCTTCGTACTTCTGCAGCAGCATCTTGAAGATGAGCCGGCACGAAGGGTTCAGCTCGCCCAGCTCGGGGATCGAATAGCCGCTGCCCGCGGTCTCGAGATCGGGGAAGAACTTCGCGCGCGCATCACGGGGAATGAGCTTGAGCGGCTCTTCGTGCAGCGGCGAGCGGATCTGCCCGAACAGCGAAGAGCCGTCGAGCAACGTGACCTTCTCGGCGAAGTTCCACGAGTAGGTGTAGCAGGCGCCTTCGGGCGTCTTCGAGTACTCCTCGATGCCCCGCTTGAGCACGCGGGCGATAGTCGACTTCGAAGAGCCGACCGGCCCATGGAGCAGGATGACGCGCTTCTCAGCGCCGTAGCCGTGAGCGGCCGCCTTGAAGACGTTGACCAGCTTCATCAGCGGCACGTCGAGCCCGAACACGGCATCGCGCCCGCCGTTCTTCTCGTCGCTGAAGAAGTGGTAGCGCACGAGGCGCTTCTTGTTGTCGATGTACTCGGTCTTCCCGTGACTGAGGATCATGTCGTAGCAGCGCTGGTAGGCGGTCCGCGTGACGCGCGGGTTGCCCCTGACGAGCTCGAGGTAATCGTCGAAGCTGCCCTCCCAGTTCAACGTTTGGTATTCGCGTTGATCCTGGAGTGCGGCGATCTTCTGCGACCAGCTGGTGTTGCTCATGTGTTGAGGGTCCCTTGCCCGTGTGCCGAAGTCATTTCGGTCTCCCCCGCCGCGGGTTGGGACCGCGGGTTGCTGCGCGGGGCGAGGAACTGGTGAGAAATAAAGCAGAGGAACACGCGCCGTGACTACGTCAGTCTGACACCCACACTCCCCGAAGGTCGTACCAGCGCACTGAGGGCTGCAAACCGTGCACGCGGCGCCCAGACGCATCGAGCGACTGCCGAGTGGTCATGAAGAGATAGGGCTGATCGCGGTACAGCTTTGCGTGCAGCGCCTGCTCGAGCTGGTGCCGTTTCGAAACGTCGAACTCCACGCGTACCTGCTCGATCAGGCTGTCTACTTCGGGGTTGGAGTACCCGACCCAGTTCGATCCTCCATCGATCTGGCTGGAGTGGAACATCGGATAGAGATCCTGCTCGCGGTCGAACTCGGTCCACAAGCGGCTCACCACGTCGAAGTCGCGCTTCGCCACGCGCGCCGACAGTGACGAGGTCTCGACCTTCTCGATTTCCAGGTCGATGCCCACGGGTTTGAACTGCTCTTGGAGCATCGGCACGAGCTTACCCAGCCTGACTTGCGTGGAGGGCAGCAGAAACGAGAAGCGCAACGGCACGCCATCACGCTCGAGCACGCCGTCATCGTCTTCGTCTTGAAAGCCCGCATCGGCGAGCAACGCGCGCGCGGTCTCCGGAGAGAACGGCAGCGGCTTGACCGATGGATCGCACGAGCTCCCTTCGCGGAAGTACGGGCACGTGGTGGGCAGCTCGAGATCGAGGTCGACGATCTTCGTGATGAGCCTCGAGTCGTAGAGATGCGCGAGCGCACGCCGCACGCGCACGTCGGCGAAGAAGGGTCGCGCTTGGTTCCACGCGATGTACGAGTAGCTGTTGTCGAGGCTCTTGATGCGGTTCCAGTCGCGCCGCGCCCAGGCACTCTGTGGGCCTTCGAGGCTTCGCCACAAGGCGGGCGTGATGCTGGTCATCAAGTCGAACTCACCCCGCTCGAACATCGCGCCGGCTGCGGTGTGGTCCTTCACGAAGCGAAAGACGATTCGCTCGAGATACGCCGCGCCCCCCGGCCGCCGCAGCAACGAAAGTGACTGACCGCGCTCCCACTTTTCGACGACGAAGGGCCCGGTACCGATGGGCTGCACCTTCGTCCAATCGCCCGCGAGCTCCTTCCTGGAGAAAATCGGCAACCGGGCGAGCGCACGCAGCGCGAAGGGCGAAGGTTTGGTCCAGGTGAGCTGAACGTGCGCCGCATCGAGCGCTTTCCACGAGCCGAGCGCGGAGAACTCGCCGCGAATGGCGCCGGTGGGCCGCTTCGCATCCATCACGGCGTCGAGCGTGGCGATGACGTCAGCCGAAGTGAGCGGGCTGCCATCGGAGAAGCTCAGCCCCGAACGCAGCGTGAAGGTGCTGACGGTGTGGTCTTCGCTCTCGACCCACTCCGAAGCGAGCTCAGGGCGCAGCGTGGCGTCGGTCGCCGAGGGCGCGATCAACGTCTGCGTCACCAGGCGGTTGGTCATGCGGCTGACCCAACCGTCGCGGCAATTGTCGGCGAGGTGATTGAGGCACGCGGGCTCGTTCATCACCCGCACCACCAACGTGCCGCCATCGCGCGGAGCAGTGGTCTCGGGTGGCAGCGTGCCTTCGAGCCACGCAGCCGAAACGGGCTCGGCGAGCGCCGCGTCAACAGAAGAACCCGATTTGCACCCGACGAGGGCGCTCAGACAGAGAAGAACGGTGCAGAGCCTCACGAAGCGCAGCCTACGCAACGCTTCGCGGTTTCGTCACTTCAGACGATGTTGAGTTCGCGAGGCGCGTTGACCGCCATCACGAACTTCGGGAACTGCTGTTCCGGCATCGAGCGCAGCACACCGTAGGGATCGCGGAAGTACACGCGCTGCTCGCTCACGCGTTCGAAGGTGACGGCGTGGTTGAAGCTGCCCTGGTCGAGCTGAAGGATGATCGGCCGGTTCTGCGCGCCGCGGGTGTTGACGGTGCGCAGCTTTTCCAGCGCCTTCGCGCCTTCGGCTTCCGACAGGAAGTTCTTCGACTCGTAGTTGACGCCGAACAGCTGGCGGAGCACCTGCGTTTGCTGCGCTGGCTTGAGGCCACGCTGCTCGGCGCCCGTCGTGGCATTCACCGACTTGCCCGCGTAGGGATCGAACTGAGCGTCGCGGCCATTGCCGAACTCCATCGCCGCGGTCTGGAAGACGGCGTTGCTGACCGAGCGGCCATCGCGCGCGCCCGCGTCACCCGACTCGAGCTCGAGGTACGCGCCACCACGCATCTGCGCGCGCCCATCAGGCCCGCTCAGGTCGGCCATCAGCCGGGTGTATTCAGCAGGTTCATCCGTCACGAGCTCGAACTGCATCGAGGTCACCGTGCACGTGGGCGCGTCGCCCTGGTCGATGCGGTTCGGGTTGACGAGGTCACGCAAAACGGAAGCGAGCAGCTCACCCTTGTTCGCGTCTCCGGCGATCTTCGGGTTGAGCGGCTGCTGGGCGAGGCGGGAGAGGTTCTCGAGCGCGGTCTTGCCGTTGACGTCGACCGTGGTGAGCACCTCGGGCGTCTTCTCGAGCAGCGCGCCGACCAGCGTGGCGGTCTCTTTCGTCGCGCCCTTCAAGAGGGTGTCGACCTGGCCCAGCTGGGTCTTCGACAGGCCCATCGTTCTGGCGAACGCAGCGACCTGCGAAGGCACCGAGGCGCTGCCCTCGAGGAACCCGGGCGTCTCGAGGCGATCGTAGATGGCGTTGCGCAGCGCGAGACTGTCTGCCGTGTCATTGCGACCGACCAACGAGTCGAGCGCGGCTTCATAGCTGCCGATGCCATCGTCCGCGATGCCCCCGGTCTTCGCGCGACCGATGCCGTCGTCTGCGATGCCGTTTTTCTGGGCGCGACCGATGCCGTCGTCTGCGATGCCCCCGGTCTTCTTGCGACCGATGCCGTCGTCTGCGATGCCCCCGGTCTTCTTGCGACCGATGCCGTCGTCTGCGATGCCCCCGGTCTTCTTGCGGCCGATGCCGTCGTCGGCGATGCCACCTTTCTTGCGGCGGCCGATGCTGTCGTCGGGAATGCCGTCACGCTTGATGACAGGTCGGCCGCCATCGAAGGTGCTCGAAGCCCTGAAGCCGGTGGGCGAGTTCGTCGGCTGAGGAAGGGTGGTCACCTGGGGCCTCACAGGGGCCGGAGCCGGCGTGGTCACGCGAACAGTCGGGGCAGCGATGCGGACCTTCGGATCGATGGGCATGTTCCTCACATTGTCGCACGGCCGTCCCGAGAGTTGCGGTGCATGAAAAATCCCGTGAAAGCTCTGTTTTCCCGCTAACTTGCGCCTCCGATGGGCGAGGTGTTCGGCCGATACACGCTGGTCAAGCGCCTTGGCGCCGGGGGCATGGGCGAGGTGTTCCTCGCGCGGGCGGCCGGCGCCAACGAAGACGTGGTGCTCAAACGCATCCTCCCGCACCTTACTGAGAACCCGCGCTTCCTCCGCCTGTTTCTCGACGAGACCCGCATCGCGTCGCGCCTGATTCACCCGAACATCGCCCGAATTCACGAGCTGGGAGAGGTCGAAGGCACCTGGTTCGTCTCGATGGAGTTGGTCGCCGGAAAGGATCTGCGCGAGCTGCTCAAACGAGCCCGCGAGATGGGGCACCACCTGCCGCTCGAGGTGGCGATCGGCGTGGCGGTAGAGATCGCCAGGGGGCTCTCCCACGCGCACGGCGCCACCGACGCGCAGGGCCGCTCGCTTCACGTGGTGCACCGCGACGTCTCGCCGCACAACATCCTCATCGGGCGCAGCGGCGCGGTGAAGCTGATCGACTTCGGCGTCGCGAAGGCTTCGAACAAGTCGGTGCAGACGGGCACCGGCATCCTCAAGGGCAAGTTCCCGTACATGGCGCCAGAGCAGGCGCACGCCAAGCCGGTCGATCCGCGCACTGACGTCTTCGCGCTGGGCATCGTGCTCTGGGAGATGATCTGCGCGCGGTACCTGTTTCGCGGCAAGACCGACGCGGTCACGCTCAAGCTGGTGCGCGAGGCGATGGTGCCGCTGCCTTCGAGCCTGCGCGATGACGTGCCCGAGGCGCTCGATCGCGTGGTGATGAAGGCGCTGCGCAAAGAGCCGCGCGATCGATATGCCACCGCTGAAGCCTTTCGCGAGGCGCTCTCGACGGTGCTCGCGGGGCTGCCTCCGCCCGACATCGCGAAGTGGGCGCACGAGTACGACGACATCGCGGGCATGGAAGACGACGAGCCCGACAGCGTCGCGGTGGAGTCGTCGGAAGGCGGTGACGCCACACAGCTCGAGTCGCAAGAAAAGGACACGGTCGCTGAGTCGCCCAGCCGCGTTAGCAATCACGTCAGGCCCCGACCGAGCCGGGTGCACGAGAAGAAGGATCTCAGCGGCGAGAAGTCGCTCGCGCAGCTCAAGGAGATCCTCACCCAGGTCTCTGGGCGGCCCACCAACATCGGCCCCCAGGCGACGACCTTCGTCGGCCGCGTCGCTGAGCTCGCCGATTTGCATCAGCTCTTTCGCCAGGGCGCGCGGCTGCTCACGCTGCTGGGGCCCGGCGGCACCGGCAAGACGCGCCTCTCGCTGCAGTTCGGTTCGCAGTTGGTCACGCACTTTCAGTCGGTCAATGAGAAGGGCCGCAGGCGCGGTGGGGTGTGGTTCTGCGATCTGACCGACGCGACAGATCGAGACGGCGTCTGTGCCGCGGTCGCGCGAGCGCTCGGCGTGCCGCTGATGCCCACCGATCCGGTCAAGCAGCTCGGCCACGCCATCCTCGCGCGTGGAGAGACCCTGATCGTGCTCGACAACTTCGAGCAGGTGGTCGGCTCGGCGTCGGCCACGCTGGGGGCGTGGTTGACGGTGGCCCCGCTGGCACGCTTCGTCGTCACTTCGCGCGAGCTCTTGCGCGTGTCCGACGAGACGGTCTTCGAGGTGCCGCCGCTGCGCACGCCGCGTGAGGCGAGAGACACGCGCTCGGCCGAAGCAGTCGAGCTCTTCATCGAACGCTCGCGCGGCGCGAGGCCAGGCTGGGAGCCCTCCGAGACCGAGCTCATCGCCATCGCGGAGATCGTCAAGCAGCTCGACGGCATGCCGCTGGCGATCGAGCTCGCGGCCAGCCGCATGTCGGTGCTCAGCCCGGCCCAGCTCGTTCAAAGATTGCCGCGCCGCTTCGAGGTGTTGGTCGATCGCAAAGGCACGGTCGATCGCCAGGCCACCTTGCGTGGCGCCATCGACTGGTCGTGGAACAACCTTTCGCCCGCAGAAGCCTCGGCGTTGGCGCAGTTGTCGGTGTTCCGCGGTGGTCTGTCTGCTGAAGCGGTCGAGGAAATCGTGGCGTTGCCGGGCGCTCCCGAGGGCGCTTCGCTCGAAGCCCTGATGACCCTGCGCACCAAGTCACTCGTGCGCGCGTATTTTCCTACCGGTGACGAAGGCCAGACCCGCTTCGGCCTGTACGAGAGCATTCGGGAGTACGCGAAGGAGAAGCTGCAGAGCATGCCCGAGCACCAGCCAGCGCTGGCGCGGCACTCGGCGTACTTCACCCGGCTGGGCAGCAAGCTCGCCTCGGCAGCCGAGAGCGGGAAGGTTTTCCTCGACAGCCTCGATCTCGAACGCGAGAACTTGAATGCCGTCTTTCAGCGCGCGCTCGAGGTGGGTCAGCCTGCCGTGGCGTTGAGCGCGGTGCTCTCGCTCGACCCGCTGTTGACCATGCGTGGGCCTTTCGGCGTTCACCTGCACATGCTCGATGCGGTGATCGATCAGTTGCAGGAACCCGGTCCTCGTGCGGCTGCGTTGGAGACCCGCAGCCGGGCGCGCCTCGCGCGTGGGCGGGCGCTCGATGCCGAAGGCGATCTCATCGAAGCGGAGCAACTGGCCTCTGGCGACAAGGCCGCGCTGGGCCGGATCACCCTGATTCGCGCGATGGTCGAGCGGCACAAAGGCCAACGCAAGGAAGCCCGTCAACGGTTCGAGCGCGCGCTGGAGCTGCTCAAGGGCGTCGGCGATCTGCGCATGGAAGGCCGCGCGGTCAGCAACGTCGGCGCGCTCCAGCACGAGCTGGGTGAAGAGGGCGCGGCGCTCGAGACCTACAACAAGGCGCTGGAGATCCACCGGGCGGCGCGCGACCGCCGCTACGAGGGCATCACGCTCGCCAACCTCGGCGTGCTTCAGCAGGCGCTGGGTCTGCTCAAGGCCGCGCGCGCGAACTACCAGGCGGCGCTCGCCATTCACCGCGAGCTGGGAAGCCGGCGGTCTGAAGGCATCAGCCACATCAACCTGGGCGATCTCGCCGCTGAGCTCGAGCAGCCGGGCCAGGCCCTCGCACACTACGAGAGCGCGCTCGAGATTCTGCGTGACGTGGGCGCGCGCCGTTTTGAAGGCGCCACCTTGTTGTCGCTGGCTTCGCTTCACCTTCAGTACGGCGAGTACGACGACGCGATGCGACGTCTGCCTGAAGCGATCGACGTGCTCAGGGAGGTCGGCGATCTCCGCTACACCGGTCTCGCGCTCGGCGTGCGCGCCGCGGCCGAGGCGCTCTTGAGTGATCTCGAGGCGGCTGAAGAAGACATGGCTGAGGCCACGCGCATGCTGACCGAGGTCGGCGATCTCTCGTTCCTCGATGCGCTCGATCTCTACCGCGCGCACCTCGAGCTGGGTCATGCGCTTCGAACGGGCTCGGGTCACCAGGCAGCCGTGCTCGACGAGCGCATCTTGAAGCGCATCGCGCACGTGGAGCGCGCCGGCGCTGCCGACGACGCGCATCCCTCGGGCACGCCTTCACCTGCGGAGCGCTCTGAACATGTTCGTGCCGCGCTGCGCTCGCTTCGTGGTGCGCTGGCCGACAACGGACGCGAGGGATGAAGCGCGGGTGGTGGCTGGCGGTGGCGGTGCTCTTGCCGCGTCTCGTCGTGCTCTTCGTGAACGAGAACCTCGCGGGTGACGCGATCGTTCGCACGTGGATCGCCCATCGTTGGCTCGAAGCGCCCCATTTCATGACGAGCTTCGATGATGGCGCGCGCCAGTTCGGCCCGCTGCATCTCTATCTGCTCGCGGTGGCAGAGCTCGTCTGGCCTTCGCTGCTGCACGCGGGCCGGGTGCTCAGCCTGCTGGTGGGCGCGCTCACCGCGTGGCCGCTTTATTCCTTCACGTCGCGCAGGTTCGGTGAATCGGCTGCGACGTTCGCGGTGCTCGGCTTCGCCTTCTGGGGACTCCACGTTCAATGCTCCACCACCTCGGCCAGTGAGGCGCTGAACTTGTTGCTGGTGATGAGCGCGGTCGCGTTCTTCGATGCTGAGCGAAGGTTCGCCACGGTGCTGATGCTCAATCTGGCCTGCGCGACGAGGTACGACTCGTGGTTGTTGGTACCGTTGCTCGCCGCCGCTGAGCTGTGGCGCTCACGCCATTTCCTGAAGGCGGTGGGCTTCGGTGCTGCCGCCAGCGCCTTCGTGATCTTCTGGCTCATCGGCAATCAGGTGGGGCAGGGCGACGCGCTGTACCCGATTGGGTTCATCGATCAGTTTCATCGCGACTGGTGGCCCCGTGAAGCGCGCATCTGGGATGAGGGGCCGTACCGGTTGATCTGTCTCTTCTTCTGGCCAGGCGCTGCGGTGTTCATGCTCACGCCCTTCATCGCGGTTTCAGGCGGGGTGATGATGAGCAGGTCGTGGCAGGAGCGGCCCGAGCTGCGCTGGCTGGTGCTGCTGATTCTCGTGCCGGTGGCGCTCTACACGTTCCGCAGCGCGGTCACGGCGAGCTTCGTGCCGATGGCCCGGTTCACCATGAAGGAGGTGCTGCTTCTTCTGCCCTTCGCAGGGTGGGGCCTTTCGAAGCAGGGCCTTCGTTTCGCCTGGGCCTCGGTGGCGACCGCAGCGGTCTGGTGCGTGGGCCTGGGGGTGTACGCCTTCGAGCCCAACTCGCGCTGGTCGTACACGATGCGATCGATCTCAGCGACGTCACGGCTCGAGCCTTCCGTTCGCGTGTCCACCGATTGGTTACAGGCGAACGCGGCTCCTCTTGGGGGGCTGCTGATCGCCGACGAAGATCCGGTTGAGTTCAACGATCTGGTCATCACGTACTTCTCGGGCTTCTCGTTCGAGAACCAGGTGCGGCGCCGTCACGACCGCTACGTGAACTTGCTCGGTACCCGCGAGCCGCATTGGCTGATGCTCTTCGACGGAGGCAAGATGGTGCGAACGCAGGAAGTCACCCTCGTCGACCCCAGGCACGTGGAGTTCAGGGGGCACCGCTTTGAACTCAGGCACGACGCGCGGGTGAAGGTCTTCGAGCGCGTCGACTGACTATGCGGCGAGCTTGAGCACGCGGTGTGCTTCGGTGGCCATCGGGTGGTCCACCGGAGCGAGCTTGAGCAGCTCCTGCGCCGCCCGCCTGGTGCCGAGCAAGTCACCGAGGCGGTAGCAGGCGAGCGCGAGGTTGTAGCGGATGAG
This sequence comes from Archangium sp., assembly GCA_043773025.1. Taxonomy (GTDB): domain Bacteria; phylum Myxococcota; class Myxococcia; order Myxococcales; family Myxococcaceae; genus Archangium_A. The sequence continues at coordinate 96,724 of JAYVFP010000028.1, read as the reverse complement.
GATCGCGTCGCCCCTGGTGCCCAAACGGATGGCGCGGTCGAGCAGCGTGCGCGCTTCGGTCAACGAGGCCGGCGTGCCTTCCTCGAGGAGCATGATGGCCAGGTTGTTGAGCGGCTCCCACGCCAGCGAGTCGCAGCTGATCGCCGCCCGGTACGACTTCTTCGCGGCGGGCTTGTCCTTGAGCGCGTCGTAGAGACCTCCCAGGTGGTAGTGCGCGCGCGCGTTCTTCGGGTTGATGCGGAGGATCTGCTTGAGCGCTTTCTCTGCGCTGTCGAAACGAAGCAGCATGGTGTCGACCACTGCTGCGAAGAGCCACGCCTCTTCGTCCTTCGGCGCGATCAGGGTGTGCCGCCAGGCTTCACGCCGCGCGGCCTCGAGATCCTTCATGCGCAACGCGATGGACGCGCGGCGTGCGGCGATGAGCGCTTCATCGGGGAGCCTCGGTGCGGCGTTGTCGAGCAGGTCGGCCGCAAGTTGAAGCGCGCCGGTCTCGACCAGCGCGTCGGCCAGCGTGAGGATCGCCTCGAGGTGTTTCGGGTGCGTCTGAACGGTGAGCGAGAGCACCTTGAGTGCTTCAGGCGTGCGGCGCGCGCGGAACAACGCCGCGCCCAACTGCACCTTTACCGCCACGTCGAGCGCGCCGTGCTGAATTGCCAGCGTGTAGCTCGCCGCCGAGAGTTCCCAGCGCTCGAGCAGCGCGTAGCTGCGGCCCAGATTCACGTGCGCGACGGCGAGGCTCGAATCGTGCGCCAGGGCGCGCGTGTGAAAGACGATCGCTTCGTCCAACCGGCCAGCCGCTTCTTCGAGCACGCCGAGCAGGGTGAGCGCCTCGGCGCACGCGGGGAAGAGCTTGTTCACGGCGGCCAGCAGCTGCCCGGCCTCTTCGAGCTTGTGAGTGAGGATCGCGATGCGGGCGAGCCCGACCAGCGGCATCGGGGAGCGGCCCGCGCATTGCTGCTGCGCGTGTACGTAGAGCTCGGCAGCGCGGTCGACGTCTTTGAGGGTGAGGTAGCGCTCGGCTTCGACCAACAGCGGCTGAATGTTCATGACCGTTTTCCTTCGACGAGGGTGCCGTGCTTCTCACTGCTGAAGCGGGGGTCTTTCTTCGGGGCTGGGCCGTGATCGCCCTCGGCTTCGTGTTTCGGTGCCTCGTTGAGATCGGGCGCCGCGCCTTGCGCTTCCTTCTTCGCGGCATCGGCGGCGGCCTTGCCGAGTATCGGCGCGACCTGTCTGATGGCGCCTGCGATCGCCTGGCCCGCGCGTTTGCCATCACCACTGCCACCGTCGAAGAGACCTGCGACGGCGCCGAAGATGCCGCCGAAGATGTCGCCCGCTGCCGCGATGATGTCGCCTGCGACCTTGCCGAAGATCTTCGTGTCGAACTCGAAGTTGATCTTCACCATGCAGCCGACGCCAGCAGCGATGCCGAGCGAGAACTCGAGCTTGAACTTTCCATCCTTGTCGAGGCCGCCGTTGATCTCTGCCTTGGCTCCTGCGCCTGCCCAGACTTCGCATTCGACCCCGTAGCCGACGCCTGCGATGCCGCCCTTTGCTGAATAGCCAGCGCGCGCGCCTGCGAATGATTCAGCCTTCGCGTTCACCAGGACCTCAGCGGGGTTGAAGGTGACGGCTGCTCTCGCCTTTGCTTTCCCGCCTGCACCGGCCTCTGCGTGCGCGTCGGCGTGACCTGCGATGAGCCCGTCGCCGAGCTGAATGTTCAAGTCGGAGTCGGCCTTCGCCATCGCGCCGACTTCGGCCTTTGCTGCGGCGCTGACTCCGTCGGGGCCTGCGCGCGCTTCACCGTAGATGCGCGCGTAGACCTCGGCTGAGACGCGCGCGCGGCCGTCGATCGAGCCGATGTCCGTCTTGATGCTGCCTTCTACTTCCGCCGAGACGCCGACGCTGGCTTCAGCCCCGCCTCGTACGCCCACGCCGCTGCCGTCGATGAAGGTCTCGCTGAAGGCGTTCGCTTTCGCGTGGGCTTCGGCGGCGGCGCGGCCTTTCGCCTTGAAGTGTTCGTCGCCCGTCTCGCCAGAGACCTGCACGCGCTCCTGGCCTTTGACGCGCGTCTCTTCTTTCGGGGGAAGCGCGCCGGACTTCTTCGCTTCCTTCCCGGCAAAGTCGAAGATGGAGCTCAAGATCGCGCCGAGGTCGAACTTGTTCGCCGCGTCGGCCCCGTTGCCTTGAGGCTGGTTGCCGCTGAAGAGGTCGCCTATCGCCTTGAAGAGATCCCACGCCTGCTCGGGAGCAGGGCCTTCGCTCTGGCCCGCCCCGCGGACGAAGCTGCTGACCGCGTTCCCTTCGTTCTTCTTGAGGGGTTTGTTCAGCTCGCGCGCCGAAGCACGCAGGTCGACGTCAGGGCCTTCGAGCGCGCTGACACCAAGCTTGTTGCTGATTCCATTCAGACTCATCACGACCTCCGGGGTGTGGAGGGCTCGTGTGCACTTCAGCGGCCACTGAAGTGCGGCGTGATTTGGGCCGGTTCAGTCGGCGGAGTCGTCTCCGTGAACGGACTGCATCGGGCGCTGCGAGTCGAGCCAGCCCTGGAGAATGAGCACGGCGGCGACCTGGTCGATGACTTCCTTTCGCTTCTTTCTCGAAGCGCCGACTTCACTCAAGGCGCGGTGCGCGGCGACGCTGGTGAGGCGTTCGTCCCAATAGATGACGGGGAGTTTGGTGGCTTCCTCGAGGGTGGTGCCGAACTTCCGCGTGAACTCGGCGCGCGGGCCTTCGCTGCCGTCCATGTTGAGCGGCAGGCCGATGACGAAGCGGTCGATGGTGAACTCGGTCACGCGTTCGGCGAGCGCCTCGAGGTCTTTTCGCGGGCCGCGGCGTTCGAGCGTCGTGAGCCCCTGCGCGGTGATGCCGAGCTCGTCTGAGACCGAAAGGCCAATGGTCTTCGTGCCGAGATCGAGTCCGAGTGCGCGCATCGCGGGCGGACCCTACGTCTCGCGGCGAGGACTGTCATTGCCTCACAAGTGGCCGAAATCCCGGCGCGGTCAGGGTGGCATGCGGTGTGCGAATCGGGCCGTTCACCACAGGGCATCTCGCCCACTTCAAGGAGCTTCACATGACTGTCCAGGCAACCGATCCCTCCACGCGTCTCGCTCCATCCTTTGTCGAGCCCGGTGTTGCTCAGGCCCCGGCTTCGAATGCGCCGGCTCCTCGTGTCTCCCACTCGGGCTCTGACTCGGTGAGCCACCACGGCTCAGCTCAGCAGGCTGCTTCGAACAACAGTCCAACTGAGAATGCGCGAGAGGCTGCGACCCGCAAGCACGCCGACTTCGTGCAGATGTTGGATGAGCGACTCATGAGCGACCCGGAGTACGTCAAGCTCAAGGCGTTGTGCGACGACGCCGACGCACACCTCATGAGCGATTTCCTGCTCGTCGATCAGTTCACTGGAATCTGGCCCGACAAGAACATCCAGTACCAGGACCTCATCGCCCTCCGGGACGACACGAAAGCAAACCCTGCGGCACGTGAAGCTGCGCTCCGCCTGCTCGCAAATTCGGAGGTCTGGCAGGCGATCTCGAAGACCGACAACCTGGTTGGGGTCGCCGACGTGGAGACATTCCTCGCGACTCAGAAGACGAAACTCGCGGAGATGAAAAGCGCCGTCTCTGCGGAGGTGAAGGCAGAACTCCAGGCTGAGACCGCCAACGCGGCAACTGCCGGCGGCGCTGGTACCGCGGGTGCGACGGGGGCCAGTGGGCCGAGGGGACCGCTGTTCGCGGCCTCTACGCCGTCAACGAAGAGTGGGATGGAAGGGGCTGTCGAGAACGTCAACAACGCGATCCAGAACATCGGTACGTCGATGAACTCGATCATGGCTGAGATCGCCGACCCCAAGACCACGCCCGAGCGCCGCAAAGAGCTTCAGAACCAATACAACGAACTGCAGCAGCTCCAGAGCATGCTCACTGCGATGTACACGCAGATGCAGGAGGCGATCTCGAACCTGATGAAGATGTACTCGGACGTCGCGATGAACTCCGTCCGCAACATGAAGTGAGGGGGCGCCACCATGACCACTCTCGCTCAGTACATCGGCATCACCCCAGACCAGGCGCAGGCGATCACGTCGCGCGCTTTCGACCTGGTCGACGCCGGCGAACTCGAAGGCGCCGTCGACATCTTCAAGGGCCTCCTCGTTCTCGATCCATCCGACGCGAGCATGCACGCGTCGGTCGGATCGGTCTTCCACCAGCAGGGCAAGCTGTCAGAGGCGCGGGCCGCCTACGACACCGCGCTCAGCCTCGACCCCAACACCGTGCTGGCCCGCGTCAACCGGGGCGAGCTGCGCTGCAAGCGGGGCGACCTGGACGGCATGGAAGACCTGAAAATCGCCGCCCGAATTCCTTCCCCGGTGCAGGCGCGGGCCCAGAGTCTCCTGCGGCTGTACGCCCGCTGAGTTTCCGAAACTTCGAAAAGGCGAACGAGACGTCGATCACTTCTGGGCCCACCGGCAACTGATGGGTTCAAGGAGGCACGATGCAGCGTTTCGTTCGCCTGTTTTGCGTGTTGTTGATCGTCGGTGTTTCCGCCCCCGCGTTTGCCTGCCGCACTGGTGGCGGAGTGGGCATTCAGCTGGGGCACGTCTTCTTCGGCTTCTCGAAGCGCCACAACTGCCCGCCGCCCGTGGTGGTGGTGCAGGGGCAGCTGCCTCCGGTCGCCTACTACACGCAGACGCCGCCGCCGGTCGTCTACTCGCCCCCGCTCATCGTGCAGGCGAAGGTTGCCCCGCCCAAGAGCGAACGCCCCGGGTTTCTCGCGGTCAAATACATGCCCGGCGTTTCCAGCAGTCCTTCGATGGTCGATGGTGAACTCGACTTCAGCGGCACCGGCTTCACGCACTCGCCTGGTGTCGAGCTGCGGCTGACCCGCTGGCTCTCGCTGCGCAGCGATCTCGAGTTCCGGCAGCAGGGCCGCACGTGGGACATCCTCGGCGTGAAGCTCTCGCTGTTCCCCAACTCGCCCGTCAAGCCGTACGCGTCGGTCTCCTTCAGCGGCAACGAGAGCTACGCCAACCGCGGTGCGTTCTCCTTCGGCTTCGCCGGCGCCGGTGGTCTCGACGTGTTCTTCGGCAAACACTTCTTCCTCGAGGCCGAGGTTCGTTACCGGATGACGCCGGGCAACTGCTGCTCCGAGGTGCCCGTGTTGACCGGCGTGGTCGGCGGCGGCGTGGCGTTCTTCTGAGCTGAACGGATCGCTTCGACGCGCTGGACGATGGTCGGGTGCGTGACGCCCGACAGTACGTACCAACGCGGGGGATCTGGGTCGACCTTGTTGATCCGCCCCAGCTTGGTGAGCAGCGAGCTGAGCGAGTCGCCATCACCCGTCAGTTGCAGGGCGAATTGATCGGCGGCCAGCTCCCGGCCGCGCGACAAGGCAGCAGAGATGGGCGTCACCACGCTCGTTGCGAGATCGAACGTGAGCACGAGCAGCGGCAGCACGCGCACGTCACCGCGCACCGTGATGCCGAACCAGCCTCGCTGACTGGAGCTGCGAAACAGCCACTCGATGAAACCCATCAGCGCGAAGACGGCGAGCGGCGAGAGCACGCGGCCGGGCCAGCGCGATTCGCTGACGTGACCTGCTTCATGGGCGACCGCGAGCACCACTTCTTGCTCAGTCATCGCGTCGATCAGCGTGTCAGAGAGCAAGATGCTTCGGGTCGGGCCAGTGCCTGCGAAGGCCGCCTGCACCCGCACGCTCTTGACCCCGGTGTGCACCACGTAGATGTCGGAAAAGGGGATTGCGGCGGCTTGCAGCATGCTCGTGAGTCGCGACCGTAAGGTGCCTGAGGGCAGCGAGGTTTGATCGACGTACAGCCTGGCGCGGTAGGGATCGATCGCGGTCGAGACCACCAGGGCGAGCGAGGTGGCGATGCCCACCATCCACCACCAGTGCCTCGTGCGGCGGGCAAGCCCGAAGAGACCGAAGGCCAGCGCGGTGACTGAGACCACCAGGAACAGCTGGCGCTTGAGACCGTCGAAGAGAAAGGCTCCGAGTGATTCGTTGGAAAGCCCAAACTCGTGTTCGCGCACGTAGCCGAACCAGAGATCGATCGGCAGGTTCACCAGGACGAAGAAGCCGAAGTAGAGCAGGGCGAAGAGGATCGTTTCGGCCCACTCCTCGCCTTTCCAGATTCTCGTGAGGGCTGGGATTCTGATGAGCTGCGACCAGCGCCTGGCGAGTTTGTGGAGCGGGTTCGTGGCGAAACGAGCGGTCGCGATCAACAGGAGAGGCCAGAGGACCAGGTCGACCAGCGCGGCCTTGTAGATCGGCTGGTGGTACGCCTGCAGCTCGTTCACTGGCCCCTCACCCCAAACCCTCTCCCCGGGGGGAAAAGGGGGCTCATGAACCGGGAGGCGCTCCGGTGGCCTTCACTTCTTCATCCGCTTTGGCTTCTGCGAGGAGCAGGTCTTTCATGCGCTGCAGGCTCTCGCGGGTCTGCTGCACGAAGGGGCTCGAGGCGCCGATGCGTTCGGCCGCTTCCAGCGTGCGCTCGTAGACCGTGATCGCTTTGCCGATGAGCACGCGGATTTTCTTTCGAAGTTCGGCCCGGTAGATCTCCTGCTCCGAGGCGCCGAGCTCTGCAGGCGCCGGCGCGTGGATCATGTGGTCGTACATGTTCTCGTACAGCCCGCCGATGCGATTGCCCGCGGCCGTCGCCCAGTAGCCGTTGCCGATGCGAATCGCGCGCAGGTAGTGACCTTGCGATGAGAGCAGCAGCTCCGACTTGTACTCGAGGTCTTCAGCCAGCTTCGCCGTGCTCTTGTTTCCATCGAGTGCCACCGCCTCGTAGTGAAGGCGGAAGATCTCCCCGATGAAGAACTGCGCCTGGCCGGGGAAGTAGTCGTCGACCAGATCCTTGTCGGGCAGTGAGTTCCAGTAGGTGAGCACGCTGCGCAGCGTCGACTCGGCCGCGTCCTTCTGATCGATCTCCAGCTCGCAGATGCCCTGCTGCACGCGCGCTTCGATGCGCTTGTCGGCGGAGACCTCGCTGCGATCGGCGATGTTGCGCAGCACCTCGATGGCGTCGGTGTAGCGCTCGAGGTGGTAGTCGCACTCGGCCACGCGAAACGAGGCGTCGAGCGCATCGCCGGTGCCCTTGACCGGGTCGGCCAACACCGAGAAGCGTACCCACGCGTCTTCCCACGCCTTGATCTTCTCGAGCGCCAGGCCCGCGTTGTAAAGCGCAGGGCGGTAGTGCTTCGACTTCGGGTGGAAGTCACAGATGCGCCCGAAATAGCGGGCCGCCTGCGCGTACTCTTCGGCCGCGTAGAACGAGGTGCCCGCGGCAAAGAGCTCTTCGTCGTTGAGCTTTTCCAACTCGAGATCGCCGGTGATGACGACCTCGTCGAATTTCACTTCGTGGGCGCCTTTGGGAAGGGCCGTCTTCTCGCCGCGGGTGTGCACGCAACCGGTGACAACCATCGCGACCAACAACATCCAGCTCAGGCGCATTGAGGGTTCGTTCGCTTTCGAGAAGGGGGACGAGCCACCGACACCGGCTTCAGCGGGCCGGTTCCTCACGCACCTTACTGACCTGGCGCTGCGACTTCGAGATGGCGATCGCCCCACAGCCAATGCGAGGTTTCGTACAGCCCCTTCAGGTCGTGCACGTCGAGCTCGAACCGGGGCACCAGCACCAGCGGGGTTGCGCCACAGGCCTCCCTCAGCTTCGCGATGCCGCGTGCGTCTTGCCGGGCCAGGTGGTCATTTTCCTTGAGCGTTCTGTCGAACTTCGGCTGCGCAGATGAAGGCAGACGTGCCACCTCTTCCCACAACGAGTCGGCCACCTGCGTGTGCACGCGGTTCACCACGATCGCCGCGACCCTCATCTTGTTCTGCTGCAACAGCGTGTGGAAGTAGATGGCCTCGTCGAGCCGCTCTGGCATGGGGCCGGTCACCAGCACGAAGCTGGTGGTCTGCGCTTCGAGCAGCGCGCGCGTCTGGTGCGCCCGCTCCTTGAAACCTTCGTTCATGCCGCTGATGTTGTGCATGAAGTCGGCAAGCTGCTGCAGGGTCTCGGTGCCAGTGAAGCGCGCGATGGTCTTCGCGACGTAGCTGCCGCCGAGGTTGAAGAGCTTGAGCCCGAACTTGCCCGCGGCCAGCGCAGGGGTGAGCAGCCACTTCGACGCGTCGTTGTCGAGGAAGTCGAGGATGCGGTTGGGCGCGTCGAGAAAGTCGAGCGCGTGCGCGGTGGGCGGGGTGTCGAGCACGATGAGCGGGTAGTCGCGCTGCGTGCGCAGCTCCCACAGCTTCTCCATCGCCACGTATTCCTGGCTGCCGGCCAGCGCGCTGGACAGCGATTGGTAGAAGCGGTTGTTGAGGATCTTCTCTCGCTTGTCGGGCGGGGCGCGGCGCTCGATGAGCTCGTCCCACGTGCGCTTCATGTCGAGCATCATCGCGCGCATGCTCGCTTTCGGCGTGAGGCCCGCTTCGGCGAAGATCTCTTTCGAGATCTCCATCTCGGCGTTGCCCAGGGCCTGCAGCCCGAGCGCGTTGGCCAATCGCCGCGCCGGGTCGATGGTGCAGACCAGCGAGCCCTGACCTTCCATCGAAGCGCGCAGCGCGATCGCCGCCGCCACCGTGGTCTTGCCCACGCCGCCACTTCCAACCGTGATCAAGATGTCGCTCGACGCGAGGGCCGCGCGAATGGGGTTGGTCGTCGTCACTTCTCGCCCCCGAAAAACGCTGCGACCTGCTCGACGGCCTGCCGGCTGAACTCGGGCACGAAGAGGCGCGGTACCGTCACCACGCGCAGGCCCAACGTCTTCAACCGCTCCAGAGAAGTGACCGACAGGTTGGCGCGCGCGGTGTGATGCCGGGCGATTTCTTTGAGACCTTCCGACTCGGGGGCATCGGAGGCGTCGAAGCGCAGCGGGATGAAGCCGTTGAGCACCACCAGCGACGACTGCATCTTCACCTTCGAGGCGAGCGCCGCGTGCAGCTCGATGGTCTCGTTGACCGGCAGCTCTTCAGGCAACGAGACCAGCACCACGCCGGTGGTCTTCGGATCGATCAGCAGATCCCTCATCCACGTGGCGTCGGTGGCCATCGCGCCGGGCGGCACCGTGTCGACGATCACCTGTGGCACCGAGAAGAAGGTGATCGCGTGCCCGGTGGCCGGGGCGTCGATGATGATGCGATCGAACCGCCAGCGCCCATCGGGCCGCTTTTCCTTGAGGTGAAAGAGGATCTTCCCCAGCATCACCAGCTCCTGCAGCGAGGGAATGAAGCGCAGGAAGTAGCGCACCACGCGGTTCTCGAAGACGGCGCTGTAGATGCTCTCGAACTTGAGCATCATCAGCGCGTACTCGCGCATGGCCTCCTGGGGGCGCACGTTCACGGCCCAGAGGTTTTCGTCGATCGCGGTGACCTCCGGCCCGACTTCAGGCCGGCCCAGGAGCAAGCTGATGCGCTCCTTGGCGTTGACTTCGCACACCAGGGTGCGCAGGCCTTCACGGGCGCTTTGAAGGGCGAGGGCTGCGGCCAGCGTCGACTTTCCGACGCCTCCTTTGCCAGTCACCACGAGGAGTCGTTTGTCAGACAGTTCTTCGACCACGGCGAAAGTCACATTGACATGGTGGAGCGTGGAACGCAGCATCCTCCGCCATGCTCAGAGACAACCCGATGATGAAGAAGCTCGTGGCCACCGGCGAGGAGCGCATCGGCAAGCTGGTGCAGCAGCTCATGTCGAACGAGAAGTTCGTCTCGGGTATCCAGACCATCGTCTCCCGGGGCCTCTGGGCGAAGGGCGCTCTCGACAAGAGCATCCGCAGCGCGCTCTCGGCGATGAACCTGCCCTCCACCGGCGATCTCGAGACCCTGCGCGAGAAGATCGACGAGGTCGAGAAGCTGCTCGGCACCCTCGAGGGCAAGATCGACCAGCTCGTCGACACCAAGAAGAAGTAGTGGCTCGTCGCATCGCCTTCATCAACGAGAAGGGCGGGGTCGGCAAGACCACCCTCGCCGTGAACGTGGCTGCCTTCTTCGCGCAGAAGCGGCGACAGCGGGTGCTCCTGGTCGACCTCGATACGCAGGGTCACGCCGCCAAGACGCTGGGCGTCGACGTGCGCTCGGGTGGCCTGACCGTGTTCGACCTGCTCACCAACCCGGCCATCGAGCTCTCTTCAGTCACGCGGGCGACCGCGGTCGAGAACCTGTGGCTGGTGCCTTCGTGGAAAGAGATGGCCGAGTTCCCCACGCGCGCCGGCACTGATCCAGACCGCGCCAGGATCCTCGCCCGGGTGCTGGCCCCGGCCGACGAGCGCTACGACGTGATCATCTTCGACGCGCCACCTTCGTTTGGCCTGGTCACCACCAACGTGCTTCTGGCTGCCGAAGAGATCGTCATTCCCGTCGCCACCACCTACCTCGCGCTCGACGGCTGCGCCGAGATGGTGGCCACGGTGGAACGGGTGGCCAGGGAATACGGGCACACCAAGCTGCGGGTCACTCAGATCATCCCCACCCTGCATCGCAAGACGCAGATGTCGGAGGAGATCGTAGAGAAGTTGAAGCAGTACTTCCCGAAGAAGGTCAGCGAGCCGATGGGGCTCAACGTGGCCATCGACGAGGCCCAGAGTCACGGCAAGACCATCTGGGAACATGCGCCGTGGAGCCGCGGGGCGACGCTGCTTCAGCAGATCGCCGAGCGGATCGAGCGGGCGCGCTAGTACTTCGCCTCAGTGATTCTGACCGATCGAGAACCGCTCACCGGTCCCAAAAGAACAGCCCACACCGTTCGCAGTCGAGGGATTACCTCTTCTTCGCACTGCAAGTGCCCCCTCGACTTTGGCTCGGGGAGACCGGTGGTGGAAGCCGATTCCTATTTCCGCCAACCCTCGGGAGGACCGGTTGGGACTTGCTCCTTCGACGGAAGGCGAAGGTACGTTCAGCCCTTCGACTTCTTCGAAGACGGCGGGGGCTGCTTGTCCTGCTCGAGCTGGGCGAGTTTCTGCTCCAGCTGCTCGATGCGCTGCACCAGGGTGGAGAGATCGCGGCCCAGCGCCGGCAGATTGCCCAGCACGTTCTCGACGGCGGTCTTCACGCGCTCGTCGACCCGCGCCTGCCAGGTCTCGAACACCTTCTGCGACTGCTGCACCAGCGCGGCGGGGGTGAGGTCGCCTTCAGACTGCTCGCGGCCCAGCAGGGTGTTGATGCGCTGACCTGCTTCCTGCTTGATGGCGTCGACGCGCGGGCTGACCTGGCTGTTGATGAACGCGTTGAGCTTCTCGCCCGGCTGGCGGATGATCTCGCGCAGCACCGAGAGGGGCATCTGGTTCTTCTTCTTCTCTTCTTCGAAGACGATCTGCGCGAGCGTGACGGAGGTGAGGTCTTCCTTGCTCCGGTTGTCGACGATCTTCACCTCGACGCCCTGCTTCACCATCTCGGCGATCTCGTCGAGCGTCACGTACCGGCTCTCGACGGTGTCGTAGAGCTTGCGGTTGGTGTAGCGCTTGATGACCTTCGGCTCGCGAACGGTCGTTTCTGCTTCGCTCATGGACGGTGGACCCCTGACGCAGTGCGCGAAAGCTGTACCACCTGTCCCCTCTGGTGCCAACCGCACGATTTCCTTTCAGAAGCAGGGTAGGGTGGGCACCGCTCAATGATCGTCAAGTGCGAGCAGTGCCAGACCCGTTTCAAGATCCCCGACGACAAGGTCACCGACAAGGGTGTGAAGGTTCGCTGCACCAAGTGCAGCCATACCTTCCGCGTGACGCGTGACATGGCGCAGCCGGCGACGGCCACCATGCCAGCGGTCGGTACACCCACCGCCGCCGATCCGTTTGCCCGGTTCGGTGCGGCCGGCCAGCCCTCCGATGCCGAGGTCACCCGGCCCGGCGTCTTCGCGCTCGGCGTGGAAGCGACCCGCAAGCCGCCTCTGCCGTACCCCGCCTCGAAGCCGCCTCCGCCTGACAACGCGCAGCCCTTCGACTTCGGCTCGTTGACGCCGCCCGGCGCCAGCATGCACACCTCTCCGACGGTTCCGGCGGTGCCCGCGTACAATCCTCCTCCGCAGCCCATGTCGGCGTCACCGTTCGACTTCGCGGCCATCGCCCGGCCGGCGGCGGCTTCGGCTGCACCTGCCGCGGCGTTCGACTTCTCGAACTTCACCGCGCCCACTGCGCAGGTCGCGCCGTTGCCCCCCCTCCGCTACCCGGCGGCGCCTCCTCCTCCGCCGGCGCCCCCCGCGCCTTCGTTTCCGGCCTTCGACTTCTCGCAGGTCGCGCCCACCGCTCCTTCGCAAGGCGGCGCCTTCGACATGGGCGGGCTGCAGGCGCAGTCGAGCGCGCCCATGGATTCGCCCGCCTTCCCGCAGACGATGGGCGGTGCCGACGGCTTCTTCGCCGGTGCGGATGACGCGGGGCCCGCGACGATGCCCGTCGATGGTGCCGCGGCGCGCGCGATGTTCGACATGCCGCCGCCTGCGCCGTCGTTGCTCGATCTGCCTCCTCCCGAGGTCGAGTCAGCGAGCCCCAGCAGCCGCAATGTCGAGCGAGTGTCGATGAACCGGCCGGCGGCGCCTCAGCTCGTTTCCGCGCCCGTTGGGTCTGCACCCGAACCTCAACGGCGCCGCACGGTGTTGGGCATCATCGTCAACGTGGCGATCGCCGCGATGCTGGTCTTCGGGCTGGTGGTGGTCGGCACGGCCTACGTGAACGAGGGCAAACTCTCGTCAGAGGCCTTCTCGCTCGAGGGCCTCAAGAACACCTTCGCGCCTTCGGTCGACTTCGTGGCCAACGACGTGTCGAACGGGCTGTACGAGACGCGCGCGGGCCGGTCGGTGTTCTTCGTGCGCGGTGAGGTGATGAACCGCAGCGAGGTCGCGGTGAAGGTGGTGGTGAAGGCCGAGATCGTCGACGACGGCAAGGTGGTGCGCTTCGGTGAGAGCTGGGCCGGTGAGCCCGCCACGCCCGAAGAGATCTTCCTCATCGACAGCACCGAGTCGCTCGAAGCGCTCAGCCGCAAGGTGGAGAAACGATCGCTGGTGGTTCCGCCCGGCGCGGCCGCGGCGTTCGTGGTGCCGTTCACTGAATACCCGCCCGACTTGAAGGCGTTCCGGGTGCGGGTGTCGGCGCGCGCGGTGCCCGTCAATCCAACCGCTGCCAATCCGTGACCATCGACGACGAGCCCGATGAGCTGCGCCAGATCATCCGGCGGCTCGACGTGCTCGGGGGCGGTCACGACGTGCTCCGCCGGGCCGCGGCCCGCACGCTGGGTGAGCTGGATCCACCTCAGGCCACCGAGCTGCTGTCGACCGTGATGCGCCTGTCCGTGCAGCGCTGGGAGCCGGCCATGCGCGTGCTGCCCGCCTTCATGCGCGCGCTGGAAGACGACGGCGATCTCATTCCGCACCTGGCCACGCTGCGCCAGGTCGCTGCGCTCTGTGAGCAGGACGACGTGACCTTCGTGTTCACCGAGGGGCGGCCGGTGCAGGAGTACGACTCCGACGCGGCGGCGCGGGCTGACGCGAAGCTCTTCACCCTGCCGCTCGGCGTGCTCAAGTCACGCGCCCGGCTCACCCGAAACCCCGATGAGCTCTCGCGGCTGGCGGTCGCTTCGAATGCGTCGGTGATCCGCGAGGTGCTCAAGAACCCGAGGCTCACGGAAGACCTGGTGGTGCGCATCGCGGCCCGACGGCCCGCGCGCCCCGAGCCGCTCGAGGAAATCTGGCGCAGCCCCCGCTGGAACATGCAGCCGGCGGTGCGGCGCGCGTTGGCCTTCAACCCCTATCTGGCGCCTGAGGTGGGGGTGAAGATCGTGCCGCTCTTGTCGGCCCCGGATCTTCGGCAACTGGCGACCGACCGCAACGTGCACCTCTCGGTGCGCGAGCTGGCGGGGAAACTCAGTGCTTCGGCGATCCGTCGATGACGTGCGCGTCTTCGGTGCCGCGCTCGAGCTTCGCGGTCGGCTTCACGTCGACGTAGCCATCACCCTGCGAGGCTTTGCGAAACGAGTGAACGAAGCGGCCCACGGCGTTGCCCAGCGTGCCCATCTGGGACGCCGAGAAGACGATCAAGAGGATGATGCCCAGCATGATGAGTTCGCCGCTACCCACGCTCATGAGCTTCACCCTGCCTCACGTGAAGTCACGACGCAACTTGACGCCTCGCCGACGGGGGGGCAGGTGAGGGCCCATGTCGATGCGCATTCTCGGTCATCGCGGTGCCAGCGCTGACTTCCCCGAGAACACCATGGAGGCCTTCGAAGGCGCCCTGGCCCAGAAGGCCGATGGCTTCGAGCTCGACGTGATGCGCTGCGCGACCGGTGAGCTGGTCGTCTGCCACGACGAATGGCTCGACCGCCTTTCCGGCCTGCGCTGGGAGGTGCTCACCACGCCCTGGTGGAAGCTCAAAGACGTCGACGTGGGTTCAGCCCTGGGCTTTGGGCCGGCGCGCATTCCACTGCTGGAAGACGTGCTCGACCTGGTGTCCGCGAAGGTGTTCTGCAACGTCGAGCTCAAGTGCGAGACCACCGACGATCACGGGCTGTCCCTGGCCGTGGGCGAGCTGCTCTCGAAGCGGCGCCTGGGCAACCAGGTGTTCGTCTCGAGCTTCAACCCGCTGTGCCTCGTGCGGTTGGCGGGTGCTTTTCCCAAGCTGCGCCGAGGTCTGTTGATCGACCCAGAGCGCGCGTGGATTCCCCAGGCGTGGGGCTGGTTGCCGTTCACCGCCCGCACCTCGGTGCATCCGCACTTCTCGCAAGTCACGCCCGAGCGGGTCAACCGCTGGCACGCGCTCGAGCTCGAGGTCGCCGTGTGGACGGTGGATGACGTCGATGAAGCGCGGCGGCTGCGGGCGATGGGGGTGAACTGGGTGATCACCAACAAACCCGGCGAGCTGCGCAGTCAGCTCAAGCGGGCTCAGCCCTACGAGTAGGAAAGTGGCATCTCGACTGCGCTCGCAGGGTTGATCGAAATAACGAACGGACCCCGCTCACCCCGACCGAGCGGAGTCGAGGGATTGCCTTTCCTTCGTACTGCAAGTGCCCCCTCGACTGGGCTCGGGGAGACCGGTGATGG
Source organism: Archangium sp. (assembly GCA_043773025.1). Lineage (GTDB taxonomy): Bacteria > Myxococcota > Myxococcia > Myxococcales > Myxococcaceae > Archangium_A. Next base: position 81,684 of record JAYVFP010000028.1, on the reverse strand, counting down.
AACCCGATTCCTATTTCCGCCAAGCCTCTCGATGCGACCGGTGACGGTTTAGAAGTCGAAGCCGATGGTGCTGTTGTAGGCGAGCACCGCGGGCATATCGACCTTGCCGATCTTGTCGTCGTTGAAGCTGCCCAGCACCGTGTAGCTGAACTCGAAGCCGAGCATCACCACGCCCGCGATGAAGCGGAAGCCGCCGTAGAAGCGGTTGTTGGTGTTGTTGGCCGCCAGCACCTGCTCGTACGGGAAGTAGTCCTTGAACTGATCCGTGTCAGCGCTCGCCAGTGAACGTCCGGGGTTGAAGTCGACGTTGCCGCTCGAGGCGCCCACGAAGGTGAGGTTCCAGCCGAAGTAGGGCGTGAGGGTGACCATGCCGGCGACCGCGAACTGCTTGCCGATGCCCAGGTCGAGGCCGCCCGCGGTGACGTCGAAGTCACGGCTGTTGAGGATCTTGGTGACGAAGCCGCGCACGCCGATGTCGGGCAGGTAGGTGAAGCCTTCGTTGAGGGCCCACTTGAGCTCGAGCGTGCCCGTGCCCATGCGGCTTTTTTCCCACCAGGCCGCGCGTACGCCGAGCTCGAAGCTCCAGGGCAGCCCCTTGCGGATGTGAATTGAAGGGAGCAGCACGGCGCCGTTGATGGGCTGCACCGTAGGCATGTCGGTCCTCTCAATCGCTTTGCCGAAGTCGACGACCGACAGCTCAGCGGAGATGGCGAAGGCGGAGTGACCCAGCGTCTCGGGCGGCGCGAGGTTCGTCGAGGTCATGGCTGCGCCGAGGCGGCGGGCGAAGGCGCGGAAGTTCGCGTTGGCAGCAGGAGTGCCCCCGGTGCCGTCTTCCTTCGGGTTGCCCAACTGGTAGACGCGAAAGTCGTACGCGTCCGCGAACGCGGAGGTGGACGCAAGCGCACCGAGCAACAACCACAGGCGACGAGACATGGTGGTGAACCTAGTCCCGCGCGCCTGAGGCATCAATTACTGGTCTTAGGGCTTGGCCTTCTGGGCCGGTTGCTCATTGACCTTCTGCGCGATCGCGGCCGGCCGGCGGCGAATGACCACCGACTTCCGGCTGGCGAAGTCCTGCGATTCGCGGGCGACGACGGTGACCAGGTTGTTGCCCTCTTTCAGGGAGAACTCGGTCGAGAACTTCACCTTGCCGTTGTCCTCGGCGCCAGCACCCTTGAAGAAGACCTTCTGGTCGTTCACCAGCACGAACACGTCGAGCAGCTGCGGATCGCTGACCACGCTCGAGAGGGTGAACTTCTCACCATCGACCACGGCGCCACCCTGCGTCGGGTCGACGTTCATGGAGATGGTGGCCGGCGTGCGGAACTGGCTCCACACGGCGTCCTTGGGGGCGAGGGGCTTTTGACCCTTCGCGTCGCGAAGGTCTGCGAGCTTGACGAACACGAAGCGGTCCTTTTCCCACTCGACCTTGGCCATGTTGCCGCCGCGCGCGACCTCGGTCACCACGGCGCCCCTGGGCAGCCGGGCGAGGACCCGTTTGCCGTCGACCGACGCATAGATGTCGGCCTTGTCGGCGATGCGCGAGGTGGCCTTGCTCGGCTCGAAGGCCGGGCTCGGGGCACCATCAGGCGCGACGGGGATCATGATCTTGTCAGCGGTGAACTCCTCGAGCGGTTCGTCGATGACTGCGTAACGCAGCCCGAACTCGTCTCCTTTGAAGCCCTTCTTCACCTCGAGCTGGAAGCGCGACGACTTGGTCTCACCCTGCGCGAGCTCGCCCAGCTTGAAGCGGCCCTTCTCGATGAAGATGTTGGCGTCTGCGGCATTGCGCACGCTGGAGAACGCGTCGAGCGCCTTGCCGGTGCCCACGTTGGTGACGTCGATGAAGACCGAGATGTTCTCGCCACGCTGCACCAGGCCGTCGCCGTTGCAGGCCGCGCAGTCATCGACGATCGACCAGGTGTACGCGAACATGGGCCGGGGAATCTCGACGATGGTCAGCTCGCCGACGGTGCTCTCGGCGAGCGTGCCGCTGTCGTCCTGCAGCTTGACCGTCACGCCGTCACGGCGCGAAGCGAGATCTTTCGGGGTCTTCACGTTGACCGTCCACGTCTTCTTCTCGCCGGGCTTCACCTGACCGAAGAGGAACTCGCGGCGATCGAGGAACCCGTTGTCAGACTCGATCCACGCGCGCAGGCGGCGAACGGGGTCTGCGCCCTTGTTCTCCACCGTGATCTCCAGCGGCACCGTCTCACCGGCGGTGATCTTCTTGTCCATGGTGGGCTTCATGCTGCTGACGAGCTGCACGTTCTTGGGCGTCTCACCGGGCGTCCAGTCGATGCCCAGCGCGGTGATGGCGTCGGCGATGCGCTTCTCTTCGACCTGTCGCTTTTCCATCACGAAGTTCTTGCCGCCCTTGAGCATCTCGTCGCGGCGCAGCTGGGGCGCGGCCAGCAGGAAGTCGCGGGCGAAGGTCACTTCGAAGTCTTCCTTCACCTCGTCCTGGCTCTCGGCGTCGAGCTGGTCGTCGAGCTCTTCGTCGTGGCTGTTGTTCGCCGACGCTTCGGTGTCGGTGAGCACGTTCTTGCCAGTCTTGGGGGCAGGGGCCTTGGGGTCTTTCTTCGGATCGACCTTGGCGACCTTCTCTTTCTCTTCCTTGAGGTACTTCACCGTGTCGACCGGCTTCTCCTTCATCACCACGTCGTCGCGCTTCTTCACCGCGGCGGCGTTGGCGGGGTTACCGAAGTGCGACTCAAGGTCGGCCTCGCCCATGCTGCGGCGGGGCGCGAAGACGTCGACGCGCTCTTTGGTGATGCGGGTGGGAATGAGCTGGATGTCGGGCGTGATGCCGACCTCCTGAATGCTCAAGTCACCAGGCGTGAGGTACTTGGCGATGGTGAGCTTGAGCGCGCTCTCGTCGGGGAAGTCGTAGAGCACCTGCACCGAGCCCTTACCGAAGCTCTGGCGGCCGATGATCACGGCCCGGTTCTGGTTCTTGAGCGCGCCCGCGACGATCTCGGAGGCCGAGGCGCTGCCTGCGTTGAGCAGCACCGCGATGGGGAACAGATCGTCTTCGTCATCCTGATGAGCGCGCTTCTCTTCGCGCAGCTTGTCCGACAGGCCGACCGTCGAGACGATGGTGCCGGACGAGAGGAAGAGGTCGGAGACCTGAATGGCCTGATCGAGCAGACCACCGGGGTTGCCGCGCATGTCGAGCACGAGGCCACGAAGCCCGGTCGCGCTGCCGCCCTTCTTGGCCTGTTCACCCAGCTCTTCGAGCGAGGTCTGCAGATCGCGCGTGGTGTTGCCCTGGAAGTTCTTCAGGCGCACGTAGCCGACGTTCGAAGCGAGCAGCTTGCTCTGCACCGATTCGATGGTGATGAGCGCGCGGGTGACGGTCATCTGCTGGGTCTTCTCCCAGCCCTTGCGCATCACCGAAATGGTGACCTTCGAGTCGACGGGGCCACGCAGCTTCCCGACGGCCTCGTTCAGGTCCATGTTGACGGTCGACTCTTCGCCGATGCGCAAAATCTGATCGTCCTTCTTGATGCCGCCGCGGAACGCAGGCGTCTTGGGCAGCACCTTGACGACGGTGAGCACGCCCTCACGCATCTGAATGACGAAGCCCAGGCCACCGAACTCGCCCTTCGTCGTCAGCTTCATCTCGCGGTACAGCTCAGGGCGCATCAACACGGAGTGCGGATCGAGCGTCTGCAGCATTCCGTTGACCGCCGCGTATTCGACCTCACGCGAGTCTTCGACCGGGCGCATGTTGCGCGAGATGAAGTCGAAGATGTCTTTCAGGGTGAACGACATCTTCCAGAGCGAGTCGACGTGACCGATGTCGAACTCCTTGAGCTTGCCGTTGACGTTGACGCGCACGTTGCCGGCCTCGGCGTTGCCATCGACCAGCACGTCGGGAACGCTCTTCTCGACGGCCTCGAGCGAGGCGACGAGCATCTCCTTGGGCCGCACCCGCTTGGGGTCGACGTAGTTTTCCTTCACGTAGTGGATGACCTTGGTCAACACACGGAGCGCAGAGAGCTCGTGCGGCGCCTTGGCATCTTTCTCATCGAGCCGGGGGGCTGCGACGGCATCCGACATGGTGAGCGTAAGCGGTGCCCGGTCGTTGCCGGAGAACGCCCACGCAGCTAGCAGCGCGGCGATCACCGCAACTCGACGCAAGGTGTGCATGCAGTCTTCTTTCCTCAAGAAATTCGTGACAGCGACAAGGTGAGCCTAATCACCGGGTCCAACGCCTTCAAGGAACGCTCAACACGCGGCGTCGGTCTTCGTTCCCCTTTTTCACTGGCGCACCGCTTCGGGCAGGGCCCCGGATTTGAGCAGTCCCCGAAAGAGCAGGGTGCCGGCGACCACGGCCACGGGCATCAGGAAGAAGTTCAGCACTGGGACCCATAACAAAACATACAGCGTCGCACCGAAGCCCAGCGCGAGGGGTAACCTTCCGCGCAAGGCGCTGATCACCTGCTTGAACGGCCGCAGATGTCGCGCCATCGGGTTGGAAAGGTGCTCCGCGGCGATCCAGAACATCGACCAGATCGACGAGAGCGCGACCCACACGACGCTGCCGGCCACCGGAATGAAGTGGAGCGGAAGCAGCACCACCAGCCCCAGCAACATGAAGAGCAGGCGCATCAGCGTGTGGCTGAGCGACTCGATGATGCCCTTGCCCACGGCGCCCAGCGAAAAAGGGGGCGAGGTGAAGTCACCGCAGCGTTCTTCGGTCGCCTCGGAAAGCGGATCCTGCAGCGGGGCGAGCAGCAGGTTCGGCACGGTGAGCGCGCCCACCACGAAGAGCATGATGAAGAAGACGACGCTCAGGCCGATCGACGCCGCGTGCTGCCAGCCCGAGTCGGCGCTGATCAACGCGTCGGCCGCTCGTTGGGCCAGACCCGAAGCGCCCCACGCCACGCCGATCAACGCGAGCCCGGTGACGGCCGCGCACGAAAGCGAGAGCAACAACAACTTCGGCGTTCGAAGGATGAGCGTGAAGGCGCGCAGGGGAATGGAGACCCCGCGCAAGAGGTCTCCCGCGGTGCTGACGGCAGGGAGGTCGGGGATGGGGGAGTTCATTTGAGGAATGGGTGGCCCGTTCAGGTGTGGAGGTTATAAGCGGCGCCCCCAGATGTCCCTCGACGCGAAGCAGACCGAACAGCAGCCGATCGCCCACAAGGCAGAGCTCGTTCAGCTCCTGCGAGACGCAGAGCGCCCCACCGGGCCGCTGTTGCTGGGCCTGGAACACGAACGGTTGATGTTCCCCAAGGCCGGGTTCAACCCCGTGCCCTACGAGGGTGAAGCGGGCATCGGCGCGCTGCTTCAGGGCTTCACCAGGTTCGGCTTCGAGGAATATCGCGAAGCACCCGGGCTGCCGGTGATCGCCATGGTGCGGGGCAAAGAGACGCTCTCCCTCGAGCCGGGTGGGCAGTTCGAGCTGTCGGGTTCTCCGTTTCAGACGGCGCGCGAGGCGCAAGAAGAGAACCTGCGCCACGTGAAGGAGCTCAAGCAGGTCGCCTCTTCACTGGGCCTGCGTGCGGTGGGCCTGGGCTATCGGCCGTTCTTCGAGCTCGGAGAAATGCCGTGGATGCCGAAGAGCCGGTACAAGGTGATGCGCGAGACGCTCGGTGCGCGCGGCAGCCACGCCTTCGACATGATGTTGATGACGGCCACCGGCCAGGTGAGCCTCGATTGGCGCGATGAAGCCGACTGCGTGCGCAAGGTGACCGCGGCCGTGCGCATCTCGCCACTGCTGGTCGCGTTGTTCGCCAACAGCCCGATCGCCCACGGCAAGAACACAGGCTTCATGTCGTTCCGCAGCCGGGTGTGGAACGACGTCGACCCTGCGCGCTGCGGTTACCCCGACGCGATGCTCGATGGCTCGTTCTCGTACAGCGCCTACGTCGAGTGGGCCCTCGACGCGCCGCTGCTCTTCTTGCGCCGCGATGCCCAGTACCTCGCACCGAAGCTGACCTTCCGGCAGTTCCTGGCGCAGGGGTACGACGGGCAGCCCGCGGTGCATTCAGATTGGGTCGATCACCTGTCGACCTTGTTCCCCGAAGTGCGGCTCAAGAAGATCGTCGAGATCCGCGCAGCCGACGGCAACAATCCAGCGATGACGGGTGCGTTGGCGGCCTTGATGCGAGGCGTGCTCTACGATGGCCGCGCGCTCGATGACGCGACCCGGTTGCTGCCTGAGTTGAGCCCGCTGCAGCACCGCGAGCTGCACTTTGCGGCTCAGCGTGAAGGGCTCGCCGCGAAGGTCGGTGGCGGCACGCTGGCCGATTACGCGTCTGAGTTGGTGTTCCTGGCGTCGAAGGCGCTCAAGCGGCTCAGCGGTGATGACGCTTCGTTGCTCGATCCTCTCGAGGAGATTGCGGCCGAACGAAGGTCGCCTTCGAGTGACGTGCTGGAGCACTTCGAAAAAGAAAAGCGCCCCGAGGCGTTCCTGGGGCGCTTCGAGATTTAGACCGTTCGCATCGAGGGATTGCCTCTCCTTCGCACTGCAAGTGCCCCCTCGACTCAGGCTCGGGGAGACCGGTGGGGAGAGGGAGCGAAGCGTTCAGCGTTTGGTGGCGAGGGCTTTTTCGATGCGCTCGAAGCTGTATGAGTCGGGGCCGTAGCGGCCGAGGATCGTCTTCGTGGCATCGATCAGGAACGGGCCGTGGTTCCCCGGCTTGAGCGCGTAACCGGCTTCAGGCTTTTCCACGACGAGCTCTGCGACCTTCTCGCCGTGAAGCACGCGCTTGACCTTGAGCTTGACCGTCTGCGACGCGGTCTTCTGACCGGTGCTGGTGGCGCCCGGCTTGGCGTCGACCTTCGCCGGCTGCGGGCCGGTCGCGAGGACCTCGGTCACCTCGGCATCGACCACCCACGTCGCGCTGGGAATGACGTCTTCGATAGGTTCAGGAGGCTTGGCCATGGTGCGTACCTTTCAGTTCTGGAAGTACAGCGACTGGTAGAGCTTGGTGAACTCTTCGAGCTTGAGCTTGAAGATGCCGTCGTTGGTGCCGTTGCCCGCGGGCTCCGACTCGCCCCACGGGTTGCGAACGATCACGAACCGATCGGTGCCCGACTTCTCGTAGCCGAGCACGGAGTACGCGTGGTTCGCGTAGACGCCGGTGTTCGTGTACTTCGCTTCTTGATCTTCGCCGTACGTGCCCGCGCCGATTGGCTTCTTGGCGTCGACGGTTCTGACGATCTGATCCCAGACGCGATCGGGCCCCGTGTAGTTGATGCTCATCGAAGACGCCTCGACGCCCATGGTGTCTTCGAACACGTCGCTCACGTGGCCGCCGCTGCCGATGGTGTCGTAGCTGCCCTTCCACTGCGCGTAGGCCTTCTCGACCAGGGGGAACCAGAGCTCCATCTTCTTGGGATCCGAGCTGTTCGCCGAGCGGCCGTAGAGCGCGCCGCCGTACGAGCGGGCGTAGAGATCGCCGTCGACCTTCACCGCGACGTCCTTGAAGCGGCCGGTGGCCCAGTCCTTTTCCTTGAAGGTCACGGTGTACGTGCCGTCGCCGTTGTCTTTGATGAGGTTGGTGATGGCGTCGGGGTTGTGCCTCGCGATCGCGGCGATCGCGGCGGGAAAGTAGCAGTCGCCTATCTGACCCTGCTGCACGTCGTCGGCTTTCGGGCCGTCGATGAAGAGCGGGCCGGTGAAGTTCACCTTGCTGAACTTCGGCTTGCCCGCAGAGTCGAGCTCGTTCTTGTGCAGCGCGGGATCGGGGATGAGGTCGGTGGTGCCGGGCGTACCGCCGGGAACCGTCACGTTGCCCACGCTGGTGGTGAACGCGGTGTTGTTCACGCCGTCGCTCGCCGCGATGGAGAACGAATCGCCCGCCTTGCCGTTGACCTTGAAGCCCGCGGGGAAGCCGCCGACGTCGGTGATCACGACCTGCGTCTTCTCGCCGGTGCGGTTGTTCGTGAACTGCAGCTTCGCGCCCGGCTCGGAGACCTGACGGCTCGCGTTGATGTTGTCGACCGAGACCTTGCCGCCGCCCACGTCAGCCATGCCGATGCGAAAGAGCGCGACCACCGCGTTGCGGTTGTCCTTCGCTTCGATGCCCGCGGCCTTCACGGTGACCCACTCAGAGGTGGTGCCGTCGGCGTAGCGCGCGCGCATGCGCACGAGGTCGCCTTCTTTCATCACCTGATCGCCGGTCAGCTTCGCCATGCTGAACTGGCCACTGGCGTCGGCCTTGCCGATGACCATGGTGTCTTCCATGTGCAGGCGGCCACCGGGAGCGGTCGTGATGTTGATGGCTTCGATCGTCGCGCCGGCCTTGGTGGTTCCGGTCAGACCGTTGGCCTGGTTTGAGGTGACGCTCAGGCCGTTGGTCGCAGGGGGCGGGTTCGGCGGAGGCGTCGGGGTGGTGCGGCCGATCACCTGCTCCAGAAACGCCTTCGCCGAAGGCTCGAGCGGAAGCCCAGGCTGATCGAGGATGGTGGCGATGTCCTTCTTCTCGCTGGCCGACATGCCCGACGTCGCGAGCGCGATCTGCTGCGCGGCGGTCAGGCCGGGCTTCTTGAGCTCGGTCAGCAGCTTGGAAGCCGACCATTTCGAGTTGTCACCGACCTGCGCGAGAATCTCCAGCGCCTGGTCCTTGCCGATGGGCTGCGAGCTGCGCTGCCAGGTCGAATAGAGAGTGGAGAGACGTCGATCGCTGATGTTGGGCATGAAGGGGTACTCTCAGGAGAGTGGGGTGCACATCGTCTGACAAGGTCGTACCCGGATGCAAGCGCACCGGTCCTCCCGAGAGGGTTGGCGGAAATAGGAATCGGGTTCCATCACCGGTCTCCCCGACAGGGTTGGCCGGAATAGGAATGACTCCAATCACCGGTCTCCCCGAGCGCAGTCGAGGGGGCACTTACCGCCCGAAGGCGAGGTAATCCCTCGACTCCGCTTCGGGATGAACGGTGGGCGCTCCTTATTTCGATCAACCCTGCGAGCGAAGTCGAGGGCGTACTTCAACAGTCCCTCTGGGTGAGGGCCTCATCGAAATGAGTTCAAGCTCCATCGAAGTGAAGGAGCCCGCAAAGCCAACCGTGCGTGCTTGCTCAGTCGAAGGTGCTGGCGCGAATGCTGCGTAGGGGAGGCACTATGAACCCTCAATACGGAATCTTCGCATGGATGATCATCGGCGGTCTGGCTGGTTGGGTTGGCAGCATGATCATGAAGACCAACGCGCGCATGGGCGTGCTGGCGAACATCGCCTTCGGCATGGTGGGCGCGGTGCTCGGTGGGTACATCACCCGCACGTTCTTCAACGATCACCTGGGCAACAACGGGCTGGTCGCCAGCTTCGGCGTCGCGCTGCTGGGTTCGTGCATCGTGATCGGCCTGGTCAAGGCGATCTCGGGCAACCGCAGCTTTGCGTGAAGAGAGCAGCGACAGCCCTCTCCCCGACCCTCTCCCCCTCGGGGAGAGGGAGGCCGCGGGATTTGGATTGATTGGCTCTAGAACTTCGCGCGCCGCATCACGAAGCGCGGCATCGCCTTGATCGCCGTCATCACCGCCCGCCAGATCGCAGGCGCGTAGACGACCGGAGTCCCCGCGTCGATCGCTTCGAGCACCGTCTGCGCTACATCATCGGGCTCACCCGCGAACGGCGGCGTCGGCAACCCCGCCGTCATCGCCGTCTTCACGAACCCCGGCTTCACGCACACCGTGGTGAGCCCCTGGCTGCGATAGCGGTGGTCGAGCCCCTCGAGGTACGCCGAGAGCCCCGCCTTCGCAGCGCCATAGAGCACCACCGGCTTGCGCGCGCGATCTCCTGCGACCGAGCTGAACACGCACAAAGTGCCCGACCCGCGCAGCAGCAGCTTCTTGCGCGCCTCCTCGCAGAACACGATGGTGTTCGCGAAGTCGACGGTGAGCATCTTGTGAGCGAGCACGGGATCCTGCTCGAGCTTTTCCTGTGTCGCAAAGACGGCCGCGGTCACCACGACGGTGTCGAGCCCCTCGAGCGCCTGCTCGACGCCCTCGAGCGCCGGGCGAAAGCTGTTGGTCTCTTCGAGATCGCACAACCCCACCGCGACCCTGACTCCGGGTGTACCGCGGGCTTCGAGATCGGCCTTGCTGCGCGCGAGCTCGGCAGCGTCACGGCCCAACAACGCGACCCAATCGCCTCGCTCGACGAACCGCCGGGCCAGCGCGCGGCCCATGCCGCGGGTTCCACCTAGAATTGCGACTCGACGCATGGTGACTCCTGCCCGTCAGTCGCCGAAGAGGCGAACGGACTGAGCGCTCTTGAATCGCTTCTCGGGATCCCACTTCGCGCGCACTTCCTGGAAGGCCGGCAGGCGCGTTTCCATCGCCTTGAAGTGCTCGGGGCGGGTGAACTGATCTTTCGCCAAATAGATGCGGCCCCCTTCGCGGATCACGTGCTCGTTGAGCGCGTCGATCAACGCCTGGGTGTCGTCGCGCACGGCGATGTCGAGCGCGATGGAGATGCCCGGCCTGGGGAACGAGAGATACGCAGGGCTCTCGGGGCCACAGTCCTTGATGACGCACAAGAAGCTCGCCCCGCCCCGCGCCGAGAGAATCTCGAGGAAGCGCCGCGCGGCTTGTGAGCCCGCAGAGTCAGGCAGCACGCACTGGTACTGCGTCAGGCCGCGTTTTCCGTAGCCGCGGTTCCAGTCCTGCACGAAGTCGAGCGGGTAGAAGAAGCGGAAAGGGTCGACCCGGCTGACCTTCTTCTTGGGCCAGTGCGAGTTGTAGAGCGCGAAGTTGAACGCCTGCACGGCGGGCCGCGACAGGAGGAACTCAGGTGCCGTGAACGGCATGCGGATGTTCGGGAGCTCTTTGGGAAACCGCGCCGGGGCTTCATGCGCCTGCGCCCAGCGGCCCTTCATCAGGAAGCCGCGGCCCAGGCTCTTGCCGCGCGACAGGCAATCGATCCAGCCCACCGTCATCGGCCAGTCCTTCGCCGACTGCTTGAGGCACGCGATGTACTCGTCGATGTCGGCGACGCGCTCGCTCTCCTGAATGAGCCACGGCGTGGGGATGCGGCGCAGGCCGAACTCGACCTCGAGGATCTGCCCGGTCAGGCCCATGCCCGCGACCGTGGCGAGAAACAGCTCACGCTCGAGATCGGGGCCACACTCCAGCACCCGGCCATCAGCGACGCGCATCTTGAGCCGGGTGACGTGCGAGCCGAAGCAGCCGTCGACGTGGTGATTCTTGCCGTGCACGTCGGCCGCCACCATGCCGCCCAGCGTGACGAACGAGGTGCCCGGCGTGACCTTCGTAAACCAGCCGCGAGGCAGGAACGTGCGGTTCATGTCGATGAGCGACAGGCCCGCTTCTGCGCGGAGCACGCCGGTGGCGGCATCGAAGTGGATGATGCGGTTGGCGCGCGTGGTGTTCACCACCACCGGGCTCGAGGCTGCCGGCAGAGACGAGTCGCCGTAGCTGCGGCCCAGCCCGCGGAAGAGCACCGGGGGCGCACCCTCGAGGGTCTCCGGTTGGAGCTCCTCGCCTTCGACGAACTGTCGCCCCCAGCCGCCGATTCGGGTGTTTGCCATCACCAGGAGAGCTGTAGACGAGCCCAGCCCTGACTGCAACGCAGTGAACGGGCTCAGAAGGCGCGCTGGAGCGACCCATTCGCTCCCAGCATTACGGAGGGGCAGTACGGGCCGCTCTCCGTGCGCGTCCACCAGACGCCTTTCTCGTTCCACGGAGCGAAGCGGTACTCGAAGACGCGCGTGCGCAGGAAGCGAGGCGGTGCGTTGGGGAAGGGGTTGGTCTCGAGCAGCTTGAGCACCGCGGGCGTGTTGGTGAGCAGGCGCCGTTGCAGCTCGAGCACCCAGGGGTTGTCGCCGCAGGTGCCGAGCGCCGCGAACCACATCTGCCAATCGAGGCGCGGTTGCCACGGCGCGATGAAGGTGGGCCTGCGGGTGACGTCGCCGGGTTTCCACGGAAACTCATACGGAAGCCAGCTCGCCCCGTCGCTGCTGCCTTCGAGAATGATCTCGGCACGCGTCTTCGTCATCACCGCGAAGGCGCCGTACGCATTGACGGTGTGAAACCGGCGAACCAGGTCGATCCGCCACCCCGCGAACAAGCCGACGCTGAGCACCGCAAACACGATTGGAAAAAACCACTTCACTCTCTCTCCCTGCGCCAGCGGGGAGAGGGTCGGGGTGAGGGGCCGACCAGGCAACGCCGCATCATCAAGAAGGGGAACCGCGATCACCAAAGTGAGCACGTTGTAAAAACTGTAGTTCCCCGCAACGAAGAGCGCGGCCTGCAGCACCATCAACCCGAGCCCCGCAACGATGCGAACCCGCCGAGGCCCCAGCGCCATCAGGGGAATCACGAGCTCGAACCCGAACATCACCAGACACATCGCCTTCTGAACCCACATCGGCAGCGCCGCGATCATCACGCTGGTCCACGTGGGGAGCGGCTGCGACCACCAGTGATACGTGAGCGCCGTCAAATCGCGCCACGTCGGATCGCCGCTGCTCAACTTCACGATGCCCGACTGCAGCGTCACCTTGCACGCGAGCACGATCATCACCCACCGAAACGCCGGGTGCGGCTCGGGCTCCCTCTCCAACCGCGGCCGAAGTCCCGGCGCAGCGAAGAACGCCGAACAAAAAGCCGCCTCGATCAACAAAACGTCCCACTGAAACGCGAGGAACGGATGGCCGAGCTGTACCAGAGACAGCCAGCTGCCCCACAACGCGCCACAAGCGATCCTCGGAGCGACGCCGATCACCAGCAGCACGCCGCTGAAGAACGCGATCGCACACAGCAGGTGCAGCATCACATCCGACGAAGAGATCCACAGCAGCGTGGGCACGTCGAAGAAGCCCAGGCCCGCGGCCTGACGCACCGACTCCATGATGCCGCCGATGGGCGCAATGCCGTGCTCGCCCGCGAGGCCGGGCAGTTGCCACCAGAAGCTCCCCACGGCGACGAGCGTGGTCAACCCCAGCCCGATGAAGAACAGCCGTCGCGTCCGCCGCATTGAGTCGAACGATTAGTTCATCTCGGAACAGCACACGAGCTGCGGGTTACAGTGCCGCCATGTGTGGGCGTTACGTGCTCAAGGCCAGCGCGCTGGATCTCCAGCGGGAGTTCCGCCTCGGAGAGGTGCCGGCGCTCACGGCCCGCTACAACATCGCGCCGATGCAGGCCGCGCCGATCATCCTCGACGCGGCGCCGCAGAGGCTGACCATCGCGCAGTGGGGGCTGCTGCCGCACTGGGCGAAGAACACGAAGGAAGCGCATCAGCTCATCAACGCCAGGGCTGAGACGCTCCACACCAAAGGCGCTTTCAAGGAGCTGCTCGCCTCGCATCGCTGTCTGATTCCAGCAGATGGCTTTTACGAGTGGCGGCATGAAGGCCGCAGCCGTTTGCCGCACTTCGTCCACCGGCCCGACGGGCACCTGCTGGCGATGGCCGGATTGTGGAACCGCTGGCACTCCCCCGATGGCCTCGACCTCGACACCTTCGTCATCATCACCACGAGCGCGAACGCCGAGCTGCAGGGCCTGCACGATCGAATGCCGGTGTTCCTGGATGAAGAAGGGCGCCGACGCTGGTTGTCCGGGCCGACGCACGACTTCGCCCCGTTGAAGGAGCTGCTCAAGCCCTGGCATGCGGCGCCGCTCGAGGCGACCGAGGTCTCTCAACACGTGAACTCGGTGCAGGTCGACGACGCGGCGTGTCTGGAGCCCCCGGCGACGCACCAACTCCGGTTGCTCTGAAGAACCGCGACCCTCTCGCAGGGTCGGGGAGACCGGTGATGGAACCCGATTCCCATTTCCAAAGACCCTCTCGGGGCGAACGGTGGCCGTTGCTGTAGGCTGGGCGTGCACATGAGCAGCCCGTGGGACGACGTTCGCAAAGAGTCACTGGAGATGCCCGCGGTGGGTCGCCAGGCCCGCCCGTCCCCCCTGCCCTGGATGCTGCTGACCGTCTCGATCGCCATGACCATCGGCGTGCTGATCCTCGGGCGCTCTCGACTCGAAGATGAGCGCGTCCGCACGGCGACTGCACTCAAAGCGAACGATGAGGTGAAGGGTCAGCTCAAGTCGGCGATCGAGGATCTCGATCGGTCGCGCGCAGCGTGTAACGCGGCAGACCAGAGCACCGGCGAGTTGCAGAAGCAGATCCTCACGCTCGAGCTGGCCAACCGGCGGCAACAGGAAGAGCTCACGAGACTCAAGAGCGCCGCGAAAGGATCGAAACGATGATGGCGCTGGTGCTCAGTCTGGTGGTGGCCGCGCCGTTTCCGCTGCCGGCGATCGATGGCAAGCCACTGGCGGTCACCGAGGGCCAAAAGGTGTTCCGGCTGCCCATGCGCTTCGAGAAAGTGAAGTCGTTCTACGTCGAGCAGTTGGGTGCTTCGGCGACTCTCGTCGAGAAGAGCGTGTCGGGCAAACGCGTGCTCAGCGTGACCGCGAAGGGCAAGGCCGAGTCGTGGGTGAAGGCGGTGGTCCGGGAAGGTGAAGTGGACACCGTGGTCGAGGTGACCGCGGTGATGCGGCTCGAGGAGGAGGAGATCTCCGGCAACGGGCGGCCGCTGGTGGAGTTCATCATCGGGCGATCAGGTGATGTTCAGAAGGCGTTGAACATCATCGATCATGCGGAGCAGATGCGGGCGAAGTGAGGTGATGTTGCGAGGCCCTCACCCCTCGACTGCGCTCGCAGGGTTGATCGAAATAGCGAACGGACACGCTCATCCCGAGCGGTTGCCTCTCCTTCGCACTGCAAGTGCCCCCTCGACTGGGCTCGGGGAGACCGGTGATGGAATTCCGCCGACCCTCTCGGGGAGACCGGTGATGGAATTCCGCCGGTTCCGTTCGTGCCGAGCGGAGTCGAGGCACCTCTTTCATCAGTCTCCCAGAGGGAGAGTGAGGGCCTTCGGCTACGAGCGGAACGGGTTCTGGATGAGGATCGTCTCGCCTCGCTCTGCACCCACCGAGACGCAGACCACCGGAATGCCCACGATCTCCTCGATGCGCCGCATGTACCGCTGCGCATTGGGCGGCAGGTCGTCGATGGTGCGAGCCCCGGCGAGCGGCTGCTCCCAGCCCGGCAGCTCTTCGTAGATCGGCTGCACCCGCGAGAACTCTTCGATGTCGCCCGGCAACTCGGTGAGCCGCTGGCCATCGAGCTCGTACGCCGTGCAGACCTTGAGCGACTCGAGCCCGCTCAAGATGTCCATCTTGGTGAGCGCCAGACCCCACAGCCCGTTCACCCGCGCCGCGTACCGCAGCACCACCGTGTCCAACCAACCACAACGGCGCGGCCGGCCCGTGGTGGCTCCGAACTCATCGCCCACCTTGCGCAAGCGCTCGCCCGTCGCGTCGGTCAGCTCTGTCGGGAAAGGGCCGCCGCCCACGCGCGTGGTGTACGCCTTGGTGATGCCCAGCACCTTGTCGATCGCCGTGGGGCCCAGGCCCGAGCCGACCGCTGCGTTGCCGGCCACCGTGTTGCTGCTGGTGACGTAGGGATAAGTGCCGTGATCGACGTCGAGCAGCGTGCCCTGCGCGCCCTCGAAGAGGATCCGCGTGCCCTTGCGAACGTGACCATCGAGGAAGAGCGACGCCTCGCCCACGAACTCCTTGAGGCGTTGGCCGAGCACCAGGTACTCCGAGACGATCGCCTCGACGTCGAGCAGCGGCTCATCGGCCTTGGCCAGGCGCGCGAGGCGGCTGATCTCTTCCAGCGCGTCGGTGAGGCGGTCTTTGACCCGGCGACGCAGGCGATCGCTCTCGAGCAGGTCGCGCATGCGGATACCCCGGCGGGCGACCTTGTCTTCATAAGCAGGCCCGATGCCGCGGCCGGTGGTGCCGATCGCCCCCCCCCCGCGCGCCTTCTCGCGGAGCGTGTCGAGGTGTTTGTGCCACGGGCAGATCACGTGCGCGTGCTCGGAGATCATCAGTTGAGCGCTGTCCTGCAGGTAACCGCGGGCGCGGAGCGCGTCGATTTCCTTCATCAGCACGGTGGGGTCGATCACACACCCGTTGCCGATGACGCAGGTCTTCCCGGCGTGCAGCACGCCCGAGGGAATGAGGTGCAGCACGGTCTTTTGACCGCCCACCACCAGCGTGTGGCCTGCGTTGTTGCCACCCTGAAAACGCACCACCACCTGGGCGTGTTCGGTCAGCAGGTCGACGATCTTCCCTTTACCTTCGTCGCCCCATTGGGCGCCCACGATGACCACGTTCGGCATGCGTCGCTTTTACGCGCTCAGGGGTGCCACCGGTAGACATACCCGCTGCCCCAACGCCGGAGTGTTGGGTTCCACCGGCCGCTCGCTCGGAAACGGCCCGGCACGGTTGCTGCTCAGGCGCGTGGGGTCCACCCACCTGGGTGGCAGCGGTACAGGTAGCCGCAGCTCAAAGCCTCGCAGCGTTCACGCGGCTGGCCTGGCCAGAGCCCGGTGCGCTGCGCTTCGGCCAGGCCCGCGCTCTCCACTGCGAGCGGTGCCGCCAGCGCGTTCGGGTCGAAGCCGGTGAGAAAACGAGGCTCGGGGGCGTCGTCACGCAGGAAGACGAGGCCCGCGTTCAACGTGCGCTTCCCGGTGACGAAACGCTGCGCGGCGAGCGCGTAGCAACCGAGCTGAAAACGATACGGCTCGAGCCCCGCGGGCGGCAGGGTGGCCGTCTTGTAGTCGATGACCAGCAGCTCATCTTCGCGCTCGACCAGGAGATCAATCTGCCCGCGAATGAGGAGGGCCGGGCCGTCTCCACCCGGCAGCCGGAGCGCAAACGGCAGCTCGCGGTGCACCCGGGCGTTCGAGAGGGAGCGCCCGAAGTTCGAATTCCAGAAACGCTCCACCCAGCCGAGCGCCTCATCGGTGAGCGCGAGCCCGGCGGTGCGCTTGAGCTCTCGCAGCGTGGCGCCCAGGGCAGGCGTGCCGATCGCGCTCAGCGGCGTGAGCTCGAGCAGCCGGTGCACCGCGGTGCCGCGCTCACGCACGTCTTCGTCGGTGGAGGTGTCTTCATCGAGCCACTCGCCCCGCACCGCTTCTTCAGACAGGCCGACCTGGTGCGCGAAGTGAAAACGCCGCCGGCACGCCACCAGATCCTGCAGCTGGGTGACCGGGAGCACGAGGGCCGCGGTGGTGCTCTGCCTCGGAGCCCGCACCTGGGCGATGAGCGACGCCACTTCTTCGCGCGAGCCAGGGAGCACGGGCGCAGGTTCGGGTTTGCGCGGAGCGAGGCCTGCCACGTCGAGGTGTTCAGGCCGCTCGCCGGAAACACGCAGGGCGAAGAAGGCGTCGAGATCGCGCGCCCAGGTGTTCACCGTCGAAGAAGGCGGCCGGAGCCCGAGCACCAGGCGATCTCTCGCCCGGGTCATGGCCACGTAGAGCAGGCGCAGGTTCTCCGCCCGCGCGCGACGGGCGAGCTGGGTGCTGATCTCAGTGGCCGAACGGGAGCGGAACTCGGTCGCGCCTTTGGGCCGCACCACGCTCAAGCCCAGCGTGCGATCGAACCGCACCGCCGCGGTCTCGTTGCGCGGCAGGGTGGGCAGGTCGGGCAACACCACGATGGGCCACTCGAGCCCCTTGGCCTGGTGCACCGTGCACAAGGTCACCGCCTCGAGATCGAGCTCGTCGACCACTTCGCCTTGCGCTTCTTTCGGGGCGTCGTCGGCCAGCTCCAGCAGCTCGCGGGCGAAGGCTGAGACGCCCACGCCCCGGCTCTCGCGCGTGGTGGCCAGCACCAGCAGCTTGTCGAGGTTGGCCAGGGCCTGCTCTCCAAAGGGCCCCGCGGCGACACAGACGCGGTACTCGAAGACCTCGAGCACCACGCGCAAAAGCGAGCGCAGCCCGAGGCGATCGCGTTCGGCTCTGAGCGCGGCGTACCGTTCTTTGAAGCTGACGACCCGCTCGGGAAGCTCAGGCAGCTCGCCCAGGAGCACCCGGCGGCTGTCGAGCTGCCAACGATGGGCGCCGTCTCGGGGGCGCGAAAGGCCCACCCACTGCGCATCGGTCAGGCCCACGAGCGGCGAACGCAACACGGCTGAGAGGGAGATCGCGTCGTCGGGGTCGGCCAACACCGCCAGCAACGAGGCCAGGTCGACGATCTCCTGGGCGCCGTAGAAGCCCCGCCCGCGCACCACGCGGTGCCGCACCCCGTGGCGGACCAGCGCCTGGCGGTAGACCTCGAGCTGGGTGAAGCGCTGGAAGAGCAGGGCCACGTCGCCGCCGCGGGCGGGCCGCTCCTGTTCGTCTTTGCCTTCGAGCACGGTCCACCCGCCACCAAGCCCATGGCTGAGGGAGAGAGAGACGGCGTCTGCGTCGGCTGAGCGCTGGGCCTCGGCGTCGCGCTTGTCGGCGCCCAGCCGCGAGTTCTCCAGTTGCAGCAGCGCAATCCCGCGGGGGGCGCCCATTCGCACCGCGCAGAGGTCGTCTTGCTCTGGTGCGTAGACGACCTCGAAGTCGGTGGGTGGATCGCTGGCGGCTTTCGGGCCGAGCGCCTGGGTGAAACCAGCGTTGAGGGTCTCGAGCAGCGGCGCGGTGGAGCGCCGGGAGTGGCGCAGGTACGCGCGGCCGCCTCCGTTGGCTTCGATGGCCCGGGCCATCACCTCGAAGACGCTGACGTCGGCCCCTCGGAATTCGTAGATGGACTGTTTGCGATCGCCCACCACTGCGAGGAAGCCGCGCTGCTGCGGGAGTTCGACGATCTCGTGGTGCTGAGCCTCAAAGGCCTGCGAGACGGGGCGCGGGCCGCCTTCGCGTTCTTCGGCGAGCAGGAGCACCAGCTCGAGCTGCAGCCGGTTGGTGTCCTGGAACTCGTCGACCAGGAGCGCCTTGAACCGCCGCTGCGCGTCGACGCGGGCTTCGGGGTAGTCGCGCAGCAGGTTGCGCGCCTGCACGAGCAGGCCGGTGAAGTCGAGCACGCCACGCGAGGTGAGCGCTTTTTCGTGCGCGGTCGCCACGTCGACGAGCAGCTCGCGCACCTCGGCCTCGAAGGGGGCCACCACGCAGGCGCCGTAAATCTGCGCGACCGCTTCGACCGCGTCACGCAGGTGCTGCCAGCCGTGCACCTTCTTGAGCGCTTCGCCCAGCCGCTTGTGCTCGGTCTCGAAGGTGTCCCAGCTCAGGCCAAGCGCGATGCCCATGGCCACCGGGTGACGTTCGCGTTGTTGCGGCTTTCCGGCCTCCACGTTCCGGAGCAGGGCCTTGAAGCTCTCCAGCTCGGTGCTGAAGAGCGCTCGCAGGCTCGGCCCGTCGGCGACCGGCACGTAGTCGGGCTGCACGCCTTCTTCGCGGATGCGGGTGGCGATGGGCACGAGGCCTTCGACCAGCCGGCCAAAGCCAAGCTCGGCGACGAGGGTGCGCAGCGAGCTGCCGCGTTCGACCCGGGCCAGCAGCGTTCGTTCGACGAGATCGCGCAGCAGCGCGCGGGCGTCGCGTTCGTCGAGCAGCTCGAAGTGAGGGGAGACCCCGGTGTTGGGCGGGGCGCGACGGAGCAGCTGCGTGCACAGCGAGTGGAAGGTGCCGATGGTGGCGGCGCCGAGCTCGTCGCGGATGGCACGCCAGCGGCGTTGCGGGGGAAAGTGCAGGCCCGCGGCTTCGAACGATTCGCGCAGGGCGGGTTCTTCGCCGCGACCTTCAGCGAGGCCGTCGAGGCGTTCGCGCAGGCGGCTGCGCATTTCGTCGGCGGCCTTTTCGGTGAAGGTGAGCAGGCCCAGCTCGGAGCAGCCGATGGGGGCGTGCCCCGTGCGCGCGCCGCCGAGCAGGTGAAGGCACATCGTGACGAGGCTGTAGGTCTTGCCTGCTCCAGCGCCGGCGAGGATGGCGAGGTTGCGCTCGAGGCGCAGCCCGGCTGGCAACTCGATCTCAAAATCTCCCTCTTCCACCGAGGGGCCCAATTCGTGGACCGGAAACAGCACCCCGTTTCCCCCGAGCAAAGTCGAGGGGGCACTGCGAACGACCTCTTCAAGCGCGACAGCCCTCTCCCCGACCTTCTCCCCCTCAGGGAGAGGGAGCGCCGGAGCCGGAGCCGGAGCCGCGAACAGATCGTACTGGTCGACGCTGACCGCCTTGTTCTTCTTCCGGCTCACGCATCCTCCGCGAGCTGTCGCTGCGAGATGCGGCACACCGGCTTCAACTCGCAGTACGCGCAATCCACCGGGCGCGGCCCGAAGTCACCCGCTCGCAGCCGACCCAACAAGTCGTGCACCGAGTTCGCGAGGTTGTGCGTGCCCTCTTTTTCCAACCGCACGCGGGTGAACTCATCGGTCGCGAGCAACTCGTTCACGTTCGACTTGCCCAGCACCGAGTGCACCGACTTGAGCTCACCCTTCCCCAGCCCCAACCACGCGCCGCTCGGCACCGCCTCAGGCATGAGCGCTTTGACGGCCAGCAGGTACAGCGCCATCTGAAACTCACTGCGCAGAAAGTCTTTCCCGAGCGTGCGCTTCACGCTGGTCTTGTAGTCGAGCACCCCGACTGTGCCCTCCACGAGGTCCACCCGATCCATCTTTCCGGTAAAATACACGTCGTCTTCACCGGGCAGCGCCGCCGGCAGCTTTACTTCACGCAGCGCTTCCGGCGCGCGGCGATCGCCGAACCAGGTCTCGATGTACTTCGGCCGGGCGAGCCCAAACGGCTGCGCTTCTGGACCGGTGACGATCCGGTGCAGCACCGTCACCGCCCACTCCTGGGCGAGCGCCCAGAGTGCGGGGTGGCCGGTGGGCTTCGTGCGCGCGATGTCTGCGGCCGCCGCCTTCACAGCCTCCTCGACGCGCCGACGCACGGAAGGGTCGTCTTTCCCCAGCAGCCCCGCGTCGGTCAGCTCAGGCACCAGCTTGGCCAACGCCTCGTGCCAGAAGCTGCCGCGGGTGCGGGAGTCGAGCTCTTCACCGGCCTGCTCACCACCTTCGAGGTCGAGCACCACGGTGGCAAGCCCCTGGAACGCGCAGGTACCCCACTTGCCCAGCTCGAAAGAAGAGACCGGGTGCACGGCGTCGAACGCGAGCCGCGCCTGAATGGCCTCGAGCACCGCACCCTCGACCTGGCCGGTGAAGGGCCCAGAGCGCTGCTCGGGATCGGTGAAGTAGCGAAGGCGTTCGGCCTCGATCTGGCTCTTCGACTTCGCGTCTTGAAACCAGGGTTCGGCAGCGAGCGCGTCACCCAGCGCTCCGCGGCGCGCGTCGGGTTCCGTCTGCCGGGTGTTCGCCGGGCCCAGGGCCTCCAACGCCGCGCGCACCCGGAGCTCTGCCTCGCTCTGCACCTCGTCGAGCCGGGCCACGGCCGCGCGGTGCACGGGTTCTTCGCGGAAGCCCTCGACGCAGCGAGCGAGCGCGTCGCGAAACGGAGACGCCAGCAGCTCGCGCCCGCCGTCGTCGTAGCGCGCGCGGCTCACGGTCACCGATGCAGCCGAGGAGAGCGCGAGGTGGAGCAGCAGGCGATCTTCCGCCAGCCTCGTCGGGAGCCGCACGTCACCCTCACCCACCGTGGTGCGGAACAGGGCGCGCTGCGCGACGCGGTTGAGCGTGCCGCGTTCTTCCTCACTCAGGAGCGCCAGCGGCGTCGGCCGGCCCGGGAAGCGGCCGTCGAGCAGGCCTCCCAGAAAGAGCTGCGCGAACTGGCGGCCGGCGACCTCACGGGCGTCGATGAGCCACACGGCGCTGGCCCGGGCGCCGCGGGCCACCAGGTTCTTCTCGGCTGCAGCGAGCCGAACCCAGCGGGCGAAGTCGCGCCGGGCCATGAACTGCCGGCCAAGGCCGCTGTCTTTGAGCGCTTCTTTGAGTTCGGTGAGCAGCGACATCAACGCTTCGACGGCGGCTTGATCTCTCGCGAGGGCTCGATCGACTTCGGCGGACATCGAGCCTGCGAGGGGCGGGACTTCGCCTCGACGCGCGGGCTCGAGCAGGCCCAGCCGGGTCACCACGTCCCACCAGGCTTCGAGCAGCTCGAGTGCGGTGCCTTGCTCGGGCACGGAGTTGCACCAGCCGATCACCTTGTCGACGGCTTCGGCGAGCAGCGTGACTCGACGGCCTGCTTCACGGGAGCGCTGCGCGAGGGAGGCGAGGCGTACGGCGTAGGCGCCCTGGGGACTGCCCTCTCCCCCGCGGGGCGAGCGAGGTTGTTGGCCTCCCACCACGTCGTCGCGCACGCCGGCTTCCCGGAAAGTGCGGCGCGGCTCGCTGGCTTCCTGGTCGAGCACGGTGATCGACCGGCTCTCGAGCAACGACGCCACGTCTTCCGCGGGGAACCCGTCTTCAGGCAATTGCAGCACCGCCAACGCCAGGCGGCCGTGGGGACTCTGCGCCAGCGGAACTCCCAGGCGTGCCCGGGCCGGAACGCCGAGGTCAGCCAGCGCTTCGACCAGCAGCTCCGTGTCATCGGCGAGATCGCGATACGCGATGCCGATCGCCTCAGGCGGAACACCCGCGGTGATCAACCGTCGCACTCGCCGGGCGATCTCCCTCGCCTCATCCCGCGTCGAAGGTGCGCAGAACGCGCTGAGCTCGGGCGCTTCACGCGGCCGCACGTCTTCTGCGAAAATGGCCTGTCCAATCCACGCAAGCGGGCCGTCGGGCACGTGCGCTTCGAGGTCGACCTCCAACGCCTGCCACTTCGCCTCCACCTCGCGCACCGTGTTGATGATGAACGCATCGGTCGCCGCATGACCGCTCGACGGCCAGCGCCAGACGAAACGCACGCCCGCCGAGTTGCAGGCCTTCGCCAACGCTTCCAGCAGCGCGAGGCGAGAAGGGGGCACGTCATGCACGTGCTCGACCTCGATCGACTCGAACCCCCTCAACGCGACCGGCAACCCATCGGCCGTCACCCGCTCGGCCGCCAGCCGCCACCAATCCGCGCGATCGACGAGCCGGCGCTCTTCCAGAAAACCATCGACAGCTCGCCACAAGGCCGCGAGCGACTTCGCCCTGAGCGCGAGACTTCCTTCCACCTGCCCCGCCGCGAGCTCGAGCTGACGCGCGGTGACCGCCTGGCCGCGCAGGTGATTGATCAGCTCCTGGGCTTGCGCCGCGAACTCGGCGGAGTGCGCCACCACGCCATACGCGCTGACCGCGTGCTGGGCGGCCAGCTTGCCGAACGCCATGCGCACCAGCAGCGGGTTGGCCGGGCCGCGCCGCGAATCACCTGCCGGGTCACACCGTTCGACCAGCTCGGAGAGCGTGCACACGCCCCGCAGATCGACGAAGTCCGCCAGGCGCGACTGATCGAGAAGCCACTGCTCCACCCGATCAGAATCTGGGACGACGACGAGGCGACGCGACACCCAGTGCTCATATACCCACCCACTGACATCGTGGGGCGCATGGGCTCTCTGCCAAAAAGTCTCGAACTACCGGGCCGTAGGCGGCGTCTTGCCTCTGGCCACCACGTCGAGTTCGGGGATGTCGGTGACGAGCAACTCCTCGAACGGCTGGTCGAGCGTGGTCTTCGCAGCCATGACCGCGTTGGCCCCCGCGAGGCCCGACGACACCACGCCGCTCATGCCGCCGTAGCAGCTGCCGCCCCGCTTCCACATCACGTAGCGGCCTTGAAAACGATTGGTCTTCGCGGGCTCGGTCTTTTCAACGCCGGGGATGCCCCCGTGAATCGGCTCGGCGAGCTTGAAGACGAGATCGTCGGTGAGGCTCTCTTTCGTGTAGCGCAGGTGCAGCCGGGTCACCGTCGCCTCGGCCGCGAACTTCGCCACCTGGCTGTCGGTCTTCACGCCGGGCAGCACGTCGGCTCCGAGGAGCCGCGCGAGCGGGTCATCCATCGGGTGCGGCGGCGGGCAGGGATCGCACGTGACGCCGTAGAGGCCCGACTCAACCATCACTTCGGGGGGCGGCAACGCGCCCTGCCACGCGAACTCCGTGATGGCGGCGGCCGGGTTCTTCTTGAAGGTGCGCGCCACCAGGTCTGCGTAGAACGCGCCGAACACCGGCTGCACCGAGGTCTTGACGTCGAGGTTGGTGGAAATGGTGACGTTCGGGCGGTTCGCCACCTCGTAGCGGCCCTTCGCGATGACGTGGACGATCAGGTCTTGCGAGCCTGAGCTGTTCATGAGGCCCAACCGCACCGGCAGCTCGAACTTCTCGCTGTCGTAGTGAAAGCGCAGCGGGGAGAGCACAGCCTGGCCCCCCACCAGCTTCACCTTTTTCACGTTCACCTTCGCGACGAAGAACTTCCAGCTGTTCTGCACGTACGGCTGCAGCAGCGGCGCGGCGCCCGCGGGGATCTTGTACTTGTTTTCCTTGAGCCAGATGTCGAGGCCGAGCGCGTCTTTCGCGGAGAGGATGACGATGTCGTACTCGCCCACTGAGAACGTGGCCTCGACCTTCACGCCGAGATCGCGCGGCACCGAGGCCTTGTCTTCGAAGTCGGCCGTCGACGGGGCCATGCTCATCCGGGAGCGGCAGGGCTCTGTGTCGGTGTACATCTCGACCAGGCGCGGGGAAGCGAGCGCGTCGATGCGCTCGAAGGCGCCTCTGGGCAGGGTCTTCACGTTCTCCTTCTGCAGCACGATCGGCACCGGAATGACGAGCGCGAAGTCTTCAGGGGGCCCGCGGTAGTTGTTCTGCATGCCGAGCACCGTGCGCGTGCCGTCGCGCATCAGCGTCACCATGGTGGCGTCGTTGAAGAGCTGGCCACCCCCGCTGGACACGTAAAAGCCGCAGAACGCACGCGAAGGTGACGCGGTCAGCGCGGCGCACAAGGTGAAGACGGTGAGGGCAACACGCATGAAGGGTCTCCTTGGGGGTCGGGGTGCGACGCCGCAGCGGGTGGCGCCGTTCCCAGGGGCGAGCGTACGCGAAATGGGATCAAGGCTGCAGCCCGGGCGCGCGTCGTCGCAAAGCGCGCTCACCATCAGGCATCGACGACCTCGATTTCCAAGTAACCGGGTCGACGTGATGACCCGCTGGGGAGCGAGGCCGACCACGGCGTTGACGGCTTCCGCGCCCCAGTCATGACCGACGAGGTGAGCACGCTGCGCCCCGAGCAACGCAAAGGTGTCTTCACCCAGCTCGCGCGTGGTGGTGTCGCGCGAAGCCTCGACTGCACATGGCGCATGGGCCACTGAACGCTCCCCGTCGTTCACACAAATGGAAACGGGGTGGGCCCGGTGGCCACACCCCGTCAGCAATGCGTTCAGTTCGCCGGTGCGGTCACCGCGTTCATCTGCAGGGTCACCGCGGTCTGCGCGAGGAGTCGCCCATTCACCGACGCTCCGGTCTTCGCGGCCACCATCGTCTTGGTCAGCACGACACCCTCGAAGTGGGCGGTCGTACCGAGGCTCACGGCCTGGGCAACCTGCCAGAAGATGTTCTCCGGGCGTGCGCCGCCGGCGAGGGTGATGCGGGTGCCGTTGGCCTGATCGAGCGTGCCTGCGATCTGGAAGATCCACACGTCGTTCGGGCCTCCGGAGAGCGTGACGTCGCTGCTGATCAACACGCTGGTGCCCCAGGTGTAGAGGCCGGGGCGGAGGGTCAGGCCCCCAATCTCACCCGCGCCCAGTTCGACGAAGTCAGGAGAGGGTCGCCCCGCGGCATCATCGTAAGCGAGCTCCATGTCGAGGACCGAGTTCGTGAGGAAAGTGGCGTCCGTGGTGGCGCACGGCAGTGGCCCTGCGGCATCGACGGTGAGGATCTGCCCGGTGACCTCGGCGCACGAGAGCAGCAGCGCGGCTCCGGTGATGGGGCTCGTGCCGACGTTGCCCGTGACGGCCGACGCGTACACGTCGGTGATGCCGGTCTTGCTGAGAATGGCGAAGGTGCCCGCCTTGCCCAGCCGAACCGGCGCGGGTCCCGACGGCATCGCCCGGAGCCCTTGAGATTGTTGTTCCGTGTTTTCCAACTCCGTGGCGCAGCCCGCAAACAATGCGGCGATCAACCATGACGAGGATTTGAGGTTTACGAATCGGGTCATTGTGAGCTCCTTTGAGACGGTGAGGACCGCATCCCGGAGCACCCCGCGAGCCAACCGGCGCAGCGCCTCGTTGCACGCTGTTGGGGCGTCAAACCGCCGTCGCGCTGAAAAGTTCAATCGAAGTGACCGGACGATCGAGTCACTCTGAGCGTGGTGAACGAGCGCCTTGTTCCGTCAACGAGGACCGTTCGACGCGCGGCCCCGTTTCCAGAACCGATCGAGCATCGGCTTGACGCTCGTGCCGTGAATGAGAATCGAGAGCATCACCACCACGATGGTGATTTGAATCAGCTCGCGGTCGAGGGCGCGGGGCAAGCCGTGGTTCATCGCGTACATCAAGTAGTACACCGACCCGATCCCCCTGACGCCGAACCATGCCGCGATGCTGCGCACCCGCATCGGCGTCTCTGAGCCCAGCAGCCCGAGCATCACGCTCAGCGGCCTCGCCACGATGAACAGAAAGAACGCAGTGCCCACGGCCCGCAGCGTCCAGTCATGGGTCGAGACCATGCCGCCGAGTAGCAGCACGAGCGTCAGCTCAGAGAGGCGCTCCAGGTGTTCCTTGAAGACGAGTGACTCAGCGCTGACGGTGAGAGGAACATCGGGCGTCACCTTCTCAGGCACGAGCAGCCCCTGGCGATCCTTGTGCGCGCCCGACAAGACGAGCTCGGTCTGCCGCAACGCGACGCCCGCGAAGAACACCGCCAGAAAGCCCCAGGCCGAGAACACCACGCTGACCCCGTAGACGACGGCGATGAGCCCCAGCGCGACGAAATCATCGAGCACCTCGTGCTTCGGCGCCCTTCCCCGCAGCATCCACCCCAACCGCGCCAGACCCGCGCCCCCCAGCACGCCGAGGGCGATCGCCGCGAGGGTCGCCCAGAGCACGTCGACCATCACCCAGCGCCAACCGAAGTCACCCAGCTCGTGCGCGCCCAGCAACCCCAACCCCAGCATCACGAAGGGGAAGGCCGCGCCGTCGTTCATGCCGGCCTCACAGGTGAGCGTGAAGCGCAGTTGATCGCGATCATCGGCGTGGCGCACCTGCACGTCGGTGGCGAGCACGGGGTCGGTCGGCGCGAGAATGGCCCCGAGCAAGAGCCCTGCCCCCAAAGGCAACCCCAACACGAAGTACGTGAAGGCGGCGACCAGCCCCACGCTCAAGGTCATCGACACCCACGCGAGCCGGACGGCGGGCGCCCAGCGTCTGCGCGTCAAGGGCACCGGCATCTTCACCCCCGCGGAGAAAAGCGAGATCAACACCGCGACCTCCGTGAGGGTCTCCAGCAGGTGTGATTCTTCGCGGGCGTTGAAGGCGAAGATGTTGAGCGCCATCGGGCCCAGCACCAGGCCGACGCAGAGATAAATGATGCTCGAGGTGAAGGGCAGCCGAGACAGGCTGGTCGTCGCCAAGCCGCGCGCCAACATCAGGCAGCCGATCAGGATGAACCAGTGCGTCGTCGTCATGAGCCCCCGGCTTCAGATGTATCGATCCTCCGCTCGTACGCCACGAGCGCGCTGGCCGTTGGGGGGGGCTTACTTCGTGTGCCACTCCGAGACGTTCCACCAAAGCGAATCGGCCTTCCCCCACTGCGGCCCTTCCAGATTGGCTCGCACCGCCGCCAGCCGTGAGGTGAGCACCAGCGGCAGCATGGGCAACCGCATGAACCACGCCCGTTGCATGTGCGCTTCCAGAGAGGCTCTCCGTTCGGAATACAGCGAGGCGTCGAAGGCCTCGTAGCGCTCGGCCATCTCGTCGTCGTAGTGCGGGCCCGCGGCTCGGCTCAGGTCAGGCATTCCATCGGGCGCCACCACATTCATGAAAGGCGCAGGCGAGTTGGTCTCTCGCCCCAGCAACGCCAGCCCCTCGAACTCGCCGCGCTGCACCGCCTCGTTCAGCCGGTCCTGCTGCACGACCTCCACCTCCACGCCAGCCGCCTTCAGGTTGGCCTCGATGAGCCGGGCGAGCAACGCATGTGTCTGGCTCTCTGCACGGATCGTCTCGACGTTCAGCCTCACCCGGCTCAGGCCGAGCGTGTCGAACCGTGCGGCCCTCGGCGCGGTGAGCTCGGGCTCGGCGCGCCAACCCCAGGCCACCCGGGTGGGCATCGGCTCGAGCGCCTTGACCATGGCTTGCCTATCCAACGCGCCCAGCAAGGCCTGCCGCGCCTCGAGTGAGTTCCACGGGAGAGCGCTCAGGTTCGGCACCAACACCCAGAGCAGCTCGCCGGGCTGCTCCAGCACCTTGACCCGCCCGTCATTCTTGAGCAGCTCGTAGCCGTCGGCCGTCAACGTGGGCACCACGTCGACCTCGTGGGCGAGCAGCCCCTTCACCGCCGCTTCGGGGGTGAGCAGCTTCGCCTCGACCCGCTCGAAGGCCGGCTTCATCGCCGAGAACCGCTCGTTGCGCAGCAGCGTGTGTTTCGTGCCCTGCTCGAACTCGCCGAGCACAAAGGCGCCGCTGGTGGCAATCAGCCCCGCGTTGTACGCCCGGCTCAGCGCATCTGACCCGCCGGCGGCTGCGAAGACGGCCGCGCTCTTGGGAAACACCGGGAAGCCGGCCAGCCACTCCGTGCGCCGCTCAGAATACGTGACGTCGATGGTGCGATCGTCGATGCGCGCGACGTGCACGCGCTGTGCGTCGGGCACGATACCCAGGGAAAACATCAGATCGTCCGAGGTGATCCGGCGGCCGTCGCTCCAGCGTGCGTCGGCTCGCAGCGCCCAGCGAATGCGCATGCCGCCATCAGGCAACAGCCGCACCAGCGCGTTGGTCATCGCCGGCGCTTCTTTCGCCAGCATCGGCCGAAAGGTGCCATCGGCCGCCCGCACCACCAGCGCGCCACGCCTGGAAGGGAGCTGACCGTCATTGAGGTCATCCATCGACGTCACGGCCACGCGCAGCAGCCGCTGAGACGGAAACGGGTTGTTCGGCACGATGGGCTCGTCAGGGCCGGGCTGCCAGAGAGCACCCGTCACGAGACTCAAGACCCCCACCGCAGAGAGGGCGGGCAGCACGAACAGGCCCAGTCGATCGCCACGCTGCGCGGTCTCGTGTTTCGCCTCGCTGAGCCGGAACGCGATGATGCTCAGCAGCAACGTGGCCGCGACGAAGACGTACGCCCCCAGGAAGAGTTTGTCGGCCGCCACCAGGTACGTGACGTTGGGCAGCGTATCGGCCTGCGTGTAATGAAAGGCGATGCACGAGAGCAGCGCGGTGATGCCCATCGCCGAGCGCACGTCGAGTCGTTCGGGGGGCAGGAGCAGAGCCAGCAGCGCCACGAGCAGGATCAACGCCAGCGGCAACGCGAACTTGATGAGGTAGGGGCCGAAGGGGCGGCGCATTTCCACCGAGAAGGTCGCGAGCCCCTGCCGGGCGTTCTTGCCTTCGCGCCCGATGCTCCCGAGGTCAGAGCCGTAGACACGCTCTTCGGAGCTCGCGGCGAACTGCGGCTCGTACGACCAACCGCTCACCGAGAATGACGGGCTCATGCCGCTCGCGCCCAGGTCAGGCACCAGCCGGCCGTCGGCGTTGTTGAGCCCGAAGATGATGGGCAGCGTCTGGCGATCGAACGGAAACGCGTGCACGGGAAACTCGCCGCGGAAGGTGCCTTGAACCCGCCAGTGCAGGGAGTACCACTCGGCTTCGTGCTCGGTGCTGAGCACCTCCTTCGACTCGATCTCGCCGTTCTCGAACGTGACGTTCGGGGGCACCTCGTCACCCAGCCATTTCATCCACACGTGGAGATCGGCCTTGAAGCGCCCGGCCTTCAAGTCGAAGTCAGACACGTCGGTCAGGTACATGCCGACGTAGACGTGGTGCGGAGCGATCGTCGCGGTGGTGGTGATGGTGGCCGTGGGGGACGCCGCGGCGCAGAGGATCAGGCTCAAGGCTGAGAACACGCGCGCACCATAGCGGAGCCGGCCTCTTCAGAGCCGGTAGACCCAGGTGTCCTGCAGGCACGCAGATTCGCCGCACCGCCCGCCAATCGAATGGCGCAGGGGGTGCAACTGGTGAACTCAGCGCCGTCAGCGCGACTCAAGTTCCATCGAACCTCTCGGCCGGCATCTCCGGCGCATCGGACCTCAGGGACAACTACGTGTTCGACAACAACCCCGACTACAGGAACACCCGAACCTGGTCCTACGACAGCGGCGGCTATCGCTGAGCTGAAGGAGCCGCGCGACGGCAGGCCCTGCGTGGTAAGCGCGAGACAGTTCAGAACCCGAGTCTGATAAACGAACCCCCGATGGAAATGCTCAGCGAACGAGAAGCGGCTGCTCTCGCCGACGAAGAGGCCTTCCTCGAAAGGGTGCAGACGGCGCTGGAGGTCGCGAAGGCGGCGGCCCCGGTGGCCCGGGTCTCGGTGTCCAACGACGAGCTGCGCGCGCTGCGTGAAGAGGCCGCCTCGGAAGACGAAGACGACGTGGGCACGCTGCTGCACGAGCTGGCGGTGCGCCAGAAGCTCTCAGCGCGCACGCAGCCGGTGTTGCCCGATGGCCGCTCGCCATACCTGGCGCACCTGCGGCTGGAAGAAGACGGCGAGTCGCGCGACTACCTGCTGGGCCATGGCACCTTCATCGATACGCGGCAGAACCTGCGGGTGGTCGATTGGCGCGTGGCCCCGGTGGCGCAGTTGTTCTACCGGTACCGCGAGGGGGATCACTTCGAGGAGCAGCTCCCAGGCCGCCTCGCGACCGGCACGGTGACGCTGCGGCGCGTGGTGGTCATTCACCAGGGCAAGTTGATGCAGTTGCTGGGTGATGACTTCTCGATCTTCCGTGACGTGAACGGCGCGTGGCGCTCACGGGGCAACAGCTCGCTGGCCACCGGGGGCGCGGGGACTTCGGCGCGTGATGGGCAGTTGGGCGTCTCCATCGGTGCGCAGGCGAAGGGCACGCGGGTCGACGTGACGGCCCTGTTGGACGCAGAGCAGTACGCCGCCATCGCAGCGCCGGCCGATGAGCCGTTGCTCGTGCTGGGCAGCGCGGGCAGCGGCAAGACGACGGTCGCCCTGCACCGGCTCGCGCGGCTGACCATGGGCGCGCCCGAGAAGATTCCGCTCGTGCGTGCGCGCGTGGTGGTGCCCGAGCCGGGCCTCGCGCGATTGGCGCAGCGGCTGCTCGCGCCTTTGTTGCCCGCCCCGGAAGGTGATGACGACGTGGGCCCCGAGGTGGTGCACACGCTCGACGAGTTCCTCCTGCGCATGGCGCGGCGCGCGTTCGGCCCCCTGCCCCGGGTGAACATGGAGCCGCCTGCGCTGGTCACCTCGCTCAAGCGGCACCCGGCGCTCTACGACGCGCTGCGAGAGGCGGTCTCGGCCGAGAAGACGGTGAAGGCCGAGCTGCGACCGTTGTGGCGGCAGTTGGCGTTGTTCCTGTCTGACTCGGTGTTTCTGGCCCACGTGGTGAACACGGCGAAAGGCACGCTGCCCAGCACGGCGATCGCCGAGTGCATCGAGCACACCTCGAATCAGTTGCAGACGAAGTTCAACGAAAGCGACATCACCGACGTGTCGAGGCGCACCACCATCGATGGGCGGGGGCTCGATGAAGGCACCCCTGACGAGCTCGCGGGCTCCATCGACGTGGAAGATCTGCCGCTGCTGCTCTCGATGTTGTCGTGGCGCAACTTGCTCAACCTGCCGCAGGCCTCGCACCTGGTGCTCGATGAAGCGGAAGACTTCTCGCTCTTCGACTTCGAGACGCTGCGGGCCACCACCAAGGAGTTCCAGGGGCTCACGCTGGCCGGTGACGAGGCGCAGCAGACACACTCGTCGTTCGCCGGTTGGCAGCGCAGCCTCGAGGTTGCGGGCGCTGGTGGGGCTGCGACGGTGCGGTTGACCACGAGCTACCGCTGCCCCTGGCCGATCGCTGAGCTGGCCCGGCAGGTGTTGGGGCACCTGGCGCCGCAGACCCCGGCGAAGGCATCGCGGGAAGGTGTGCCGGTCGGCCGGTACCATTTTCCAGGCGAGGCGCCGGCGCACTTGTTCCTGGCGGGGGCGCTCAAGGATCTGCTCGAGGCCGAGCCGCATGCATCGGTCGCGGTCATCACGGCAGATCCATCGGCCGCGCGGCGATTCTTCCCGCTGGTGGCGCACCTGCCGCAGACGCGGTTGGTCGAGCGAGGCGAGTTCCCGTTCACGCCCGGGCTCGACGTCACCGATGTGGATTCAGTGAAGGGCCTCGAGTGGGACTACGTGGTGATCGCCGATGCGAGCGCGATGAACTGGCCGGGCACGGATGACGGCCGGCGGCGCCTGCACGTGGCGGTGACGCGAGCCTCGCATCAGCTCTGGCTGGTCAGCCCGGGCACACCGACGCCCCTGATCGCACTTCCTCCCCCTCCGTCCGGGAGAGGGTCGGCGTGAGGGCCTCACACAACGGCACAGTGGCCATCGACGCTGCTCAGCGATTCCACAGGTTCGATCGCTGATCGTTGATCGCCACCCAGAACCGTGAGTCCTTCGGCAGCTCACCTTCCGCTCCGAAACCCCACGCGCCGCCATCGTGGAACTCGGCCATGCGCCAGCCCTGACCGAACCTGGCGGCGCACATGCGATCGGCCACTTCGCGCGAGCGCACCTCGAGACCGAGCACCTCAGGAAGGAGCGCGATGGCGCCCCCGGTCCACCCGATGACCGACACGAGCGCGGGAAACGAGAAGGCCGCGGGGCGGGGCCGGGTGCCGGGCTGAAAACACAACATCGGTCGCGACTCGGAGCAGAGCGTGTCTCCGTCGTAGGCGTTGGTGCTCCCGTCGATCGCGCCGACCCAGGTGGTCAGCCCGTTCTGGCCACGCACGCCCCAGGTCATCGCCTTGCACACCCGCGTCGCGGGGGGCGGCGAAACAGGCGCAGGTCTTCCCGCCGGAACTCCGTGCGGCGGGCGCGGCGCGGAGGCCTCCGCACGCGACGCCCAGAGGTCAGCGACCAACCACCCACTCGCCACCGCAGCCACGACGAGGATCGATACGTCCCGCTTCATGTCCTTCAGTGGAACACGACCTCGGCCCAGAATCACCAGACGAGCACGAAGTTGAACCGGCGCGGGCCGCGGCGCCCATGTCGTGTCCGGTCTCCCGGGAACGTGTGTCTCCCGGTCGTTGCCACTGCTGGTCCACGTGACGCGCCCCCTGAATTCGACGAGGCGGAAGGTCCCCCGCGTCATCTGATGAGGCCCGGGTCAGGGAGCCTGCTGCAAAACGGGCTTGGCCAGGCCGTCCCAGGCGCGAACCCGTTCGTCATCTTCGCCCATCGTCTCAACGATGAGCGCTCGTACCTGCGCCACGTCGAGCACCGCGCTGCTTTTGACGAGCTTTTCGAGATCGAGGAGGTCCTTGGGCCGGAAGAAGAGCAGCTTGAAGCAACACAGAAGCTCAGGGGAAAGAAACCAGGTCGGGACCCCCTGCACGATCACCTGTACGCGCGTGCGGAGCGCCTCCCACGAGAGGTCGATGCTTGGGAGGAAGACATCGATGCGCGTCTGGCCAGCCCAACTGAAGAAGACGCCCTCGCGCAGACCCTCGGTGCGCGCCTGTGCGGCGTCGACTTGAACGCCGTTCTCGAGGAGGAGGGTGAGGAGCGCCTCGAGCTGGTCAGGCTTGATGAAGACGTTGACGTCCACGTCTTGCGTCGAGCGCGAGACGCCGTGAACGCCGAGCGCCAGTGCGCCGCCGATCGCGTAGGGCACGCCAGCCTGCTCCAGCAGGTGCCCAAGTTCGACCGCCAGGGAAAGAGCATCAACGCTGCGCATGACGCCTGGCGGACTGACGCAGACGCTTGAACGCTTGAATCGCAGATTCTGGCAGTGGGTCGCGGTGTGTCAGCGCGCGCTGGCGGGCCTCTGGGGTCATCGCCTCGAGCACCCGCTGAGCTGTAAGACTGGCTGCCTGGAGCGCGGCTACACGCGCTTCCTGACTGCTGGCGCGGACGCGGGCGAACTCTGCCTCGTCTGCGCGCTCGTGGGCGGCGCGCATTCTCTCGATCCATTCGTGTATCGGCTTCGCCATCATCCAAAAGTGTAGCCGTCCCTGAGCGATTTGGCTCGACTCGAGGGTCGGGAAGCGGCGGGTCGTGGGTGCCAGCTCGAGCATGTCAGCGGCTCTCCGGTCGGTGGCTGGGCGAGGACCAGCGCCGTTCTTGCGCCGGAGCAGGCAGGCCGTGTAGCTCGCCCTCATGAGCCGAGTGACTGAAGACGTGCTGCGCCTGGTGTGTGGTGTGACGACGGTGGCCGAGGTGGCCGCCAAGTATGAAGTGGCCGAAGCCGAGGTCGAGCGCTGGCGCGCCCAGCACTTGCGCGCCATCGAGCGCCTCGCGATGCCCCAGCCCTCTCGAGGTCTGCGCACGGTGGCCGTCGCGGCGCTCGTGGCCGTGGCCGGTGGCGTCGGGTTGCTCTCGACCGAGGCCTACGCGCAGGCCTGCGCGCAGACGCTGCCCTCGCCGTTGAGGACCTTCTGCGCGGATTCCCCGGCGATCGCGGCAGAAGTGAACGCGAACAACGCCGCGCTCGTCTCCTTCATCGAGCAGAAGGTGGGCACCGTGGGGAACGCGAACATCTCGACGGGCGGCACACTCAACACCGGGGCGGCCACCGTGGCGTCGCTGAACGTCGGGGGCTCGGTGAACTACGGCCAGCGCACGGGGCAGCACCTCAACCTTTACAACCAGCAGTACGGCATCGGCGTGCAGGGCAGCACCCTCTACGCTCGCGGTGATTCGTTCGCCTGGCACCGGGGCGGCGTGCACACCGACACCCCCGCCGACCCCGGCGCCGGCGGCACCCGGCTCGCCCGGCTCGATGGCGCCGGCAACTTCGAAATCGCGGGGCAGCTCCAGGCCGCCAGCTTACGGCAGCGCGCTTGCTCGTGGGGTGTC
Source organism: Archangium sp. (assembly GCA_043773025.1). GTDB lineage: Bacteria > Myxococcota > Myxococcia > Myxococcales > Myxococcaceae > Archangium_A. The sequence continues at coordinate 46,963 of JAYVFP010000028.1, read as the reverse complement.
GCGGGCCCGAGCACCGTTGCCGACAACCAGACGCACTCGGTCTTCTGCCCTGCGGGGACGTTCGCGGCCGGCTGGCGCTGCGACGCGACTGCGTCGCTCGACGGCAACTGCGCGATGTATTGCTGCAGCCCCTGAACGATCACTCCCGGTCTGGAAGGCGTCGAACGAGTACGGGCGGCCCAGCGTTCGTCGACGAGCTTAGGCGGTGAGTCAGAGCGCTGCGTCGCTTCGAATCGCTTCCAGCTTCGCGACGGACTCTGCGGTCAGCTCGAGTTGAATCTCGTTGGTGCGCATGAACCAGGGCTTGAAGGGCGGGTCGTAGCGCGCCCACAGCGGCTCACCCTGCGTCGAAAGACCGCTGGTGCCCAGTGCCCGGGTCAGCACCTCGAGGTGCTCCTTGTAATTTTCCTCGCTCCAGGTGCCCGAGTAGCGAATGACCGAAACTACCCGCTCGGGCAACGCGCTCAGCTCGACGAGCGGATCGTTGGGCGTCGGGAGCGTGCTCAATGAGAAGGCCGACGGCATCGAGAACTGCACCGTCCACTTGCGTGAGGTACCAGAGCCGGTCTCCTGCTGGGTGACGGGCGCGGTCATGTCGATGCGCTGCGACTGCGTCACAGGCGCCGTCATGGCGATGCTGCTTCGCGTCTTGTTCCCGCCGAAGATGTAGCCCCCGAGCCGGCGAAACGCCTCGTTGCCTGCGTCGGTGCGGCTGGCAGCCTCGACTTGCGTCTGCGCCACCACGTAGCTCGGGTAACGGCGCACCTCGAAGGTCTTGAACGCCTTGATCACTTCGTATTTCGGCGACTCGATCTCTCCAGCCATCGTCACTGCGCTCCAGGTCAAGATCGCGGCCAGAACAGCTCTCGTGCTCATCGTCAGCATCTAACCGCCCCGCGGTTCGACGCCCATGTCGTGTCCGGTCGGCGGCGCGGTCAGCCTGGCTGCCCCCCAAAAAAGACTCGAGAGCGGCGGGTCACCGGGCGAGTAGCTCGATGATCCGCGCGTAGTCGGCTGGCGTGCGAAGCCGAACGCTCACCCAGTTCATCGTCTCGAAGCGTGAAGTGAGCATCGCCACGGTGTTTGCATCACCTGCCCGCTTCGCCGCCACGCCCCACCAGTCGGCATATTCGCCATCGAGATCGCTGGCGATCACCGTGGGTACGTTGAAGTACTGCGCGCGCACCGCCGCGTAGAGCGTCGCGCGGCGCGGTGAAAGCGGAGCGCTGGCGATGATCATCAACTGGCCCATCGTGTCTGGGTACCACTGCCCCGGGGTCGACTCGAGGCGCGTGCCGTTGAGCGCCCACGCATACCGCGCGGGCCCGACCAGAAAGAGCAGGTCGTCGATCGCTTGCAGGGTGCGGCCGGCCCGGGCCGACCAATCAGCCACCTGCGCCGGAGTTCCGAACGCGCGCGCCAACGTGGCCGCATCGGTGAGGCCGACGTACACCTCGGCGTTGTCCTGCAGGTACTTCATGGCGTAGGTCGGCGTCGCGTAAGTGAGGCCGTCCACTTGGTAGGTCGACAAGAGCGCGTTCAGAGCGCGTTCAACGAAGGGCATTCGAGCGCGCGCGTCGACGTCATCCGAAGACACGTCGCGGCAGATGCGTACCGCCGAGATGAAGGTCGCCGCGTAAGAATCGGTCGAGTCGAACGTGCCGTCAGAGGTCAGCACGCCTGCGCGCAGGGTGTAGTCGTAGACGGTGCCATCGCCGTTCATGTGCGCGGCGTACCAATCGAGCCAGCGCTTCGCCGCCGTCAGGTAGCGGGCGTCGCGGGTCTCTTGCCAGGCAAGGCAAAGCCCGATCGCCCCCTGGTTGCCGAAATAGGGCACCAACCGGTTGTCAGACAAAGTGACTTCGCCCACGAAGAGCGCCCCGTCTGGTGCTTGACGCATGAGGATCGCGTCGGCGGCGAGGACCACCGTGGCGAGGTGCGGGTTGGGGCCCGCGTCGACACCCGCGTCAGAGCCCACGCCCGCGTCGGAGCCCACGCCCGCGTCAGAGCCCACGCCTGCGTCAGAGCCCACGCCCGCATCAGAACCCAAGCCCACGCCCGCGTCAGAGCCCACGCCCGCGTCGGCAATCATTTCGGGCTGCGAACATGCCCCTGCGCACAGCAGCACCGATGCGAACAGCAGTGACAAAGGCGACCTGATCATCTTCCCCTCAACTCGCACGTCGGATCTCAGTCGAACCTTGCTCATGACCTTTTCTACCGATTCTCTGGAAAAGAGCGAAGCAGTCCCGGTGCCAAAGCGATGGTCGAAGACTCGACGGCACGGTCTGGACGGAGCACTTTCCCACCCACAACCGCCCTTCTTCGTAAAGCAACGCGATGGCACCGACGCGGTTCGCCAGCAGAGGGTGCTCTTCAGCGGCAGCATGACCTGGCTGTTCCTGCCCCGAGCAAGTCTCACCGTTGACCACGCAGACTTCGGGGCACGGATCTCCTCTGGAGAGCAGCTCATCGGCGTAGATCGCCTGGATCTCTCTGCGCTTCGAAGGTCGCGGGCTGTTACCCAACTCCCGCCATGTCCCCTACCCCCGCCCGCTGGCCAGCCTTCCTCGGGGCCTTCGCCGCCGCCTTCGACAACTTCGCGATGACCCCGCTGGTGAAGGCCATCGCGCTCGATATGAAGGTGGACCTCGCGCAGGCGACCGCCATCGCGAGCGCGTACTTCCTCGCGTACGGGCTGATGCAAGTCCCCTGGGGCCTTGCCTCTGAACGGCTCGGCCGGGTGCTGGTGATGCGTCTTGGCCTCATCGCCGGGCTCATCGGAGCGGTCGCCTCAGTCTTCGCATCGACTCTCGACCAGTTGCTGGTCGCCCGCTTCCTCGCAGGCGCGGGCATGGCGTCGGTGGTGCCGTCGGTGATCGCCTGGCTGGGAGAGGTGCTCCCTGCAGAGCAACGCGGCCGCGCGGCGACCGACATGAACGCAGCGTACGCACTGGGTGCCGCATCGGGCGTCCTCGGCGCGGGTCTGCTGGCGGATCGCCTCGGCTGGGCCTGGGGCTTCGGTGCCTCCGGAGTGCTCGCCCTGCTCTCGCTCGTCGGCCTGAACTGGATCCTCGCGCCTCCCCGCCCCGCCGTGCCGGGTGAGCTCAGGCAGGCGCTCCGGGTTCCAGCGGTGCGTGCGCTGGCGGTGATCGCGTTGGTGGAAGGCGCGGTGCTCTTCGGCTTGTTCGCGTTCCTTGCTCCGACGTTGCTGGCATCAGGTGCGTCGGCGGCACTGACCGGAGGGCTCATCGCGGCCTACGGCCTCTCGGTGGTGATCTGGGCGCGCGTCTCGGCGTGGCTGGCGGGGCGCATTCCCCTGCTGCGCGCGATGTCTTTCGGAGGCGCGCTGCTCGTCATCGGCTGGGCCGCCGTGGCGATCTCACCTGCTCCTGCGGGCGTGCTGACCGCGGCGGTGCTGATGGGGGCCACCATCGTGTTCTTCCACGCAAACCTTCAAGTCTGGGCGTCGCAAGCAGCGCCTCATGCGCGGGGGCCAGCCATCGCCATGTTCTCTGGCAGCCTCTTCGTCGGAGCTGCCTTAGGCACGGCGCTCGCGAGGCCGCTGTTCGCTGCAGGTGAAGTGCGCTGGTTGTTCACGATCGGCGCCGCGCTCGCCGCGGTCGTGGTGGTCGGCGCCGTGATGGCCCGCCTTTTTCTCCCTCTCCCTTTGGGAGCGGGTCGGGGTGAGGGTCGAACCTCGCTTTGATGTCCGATGGATGCCCCCTGAAGCGCAGCAAATGACGTCGAGGCGTGCGGCAAGTGCCTCCGAGCCGCCCAGCAAGTGTCTCGAGGTGCGCAGCAAGTGCCTTCGAGGCGCCCAGCAAGTGTCTCGGGGCGCGCTGCAAGTGTCTCAGGGCGCGCAGCAAGTGTCTCGAGGCGCGCTGCAAGTGTCTCCGGGCGCTCAGCAAGTGTCTTCGAGGACCGCAGCAAGCGGCTTTGGGCGCACAGCAAGCGGCTTTGGCAGTGCAGCAAGCCTGGGGTCACGCTGATCAGACTGCGAATCTGGTCCGAAGCTGCGCACGCGCGAAGTGAGAGGCAATCCCTCGACTCCGCTCGCACGGTTGATCGAAATAAGGAACGCTCACCGTTCATCCCGAGCAGGGGACCGGCTTAGCCGGCGATTTCTTGCCGAAGAACAACCGGTCCTCCTGAGCGAAGTCGAAGGAGCACTTCCTCCTCGTGCAGCAAGTGGCATCTCGACTTCGCTCGCAGGGTTGATCGAAATAAGGAGCGCTCACCGTTCATCCCGAGAGAAGTCGAGGGACTACCTCGCCTTCGAGCGGCACGTGCCCCCTCGACTTCGCTCGGGGAGACCGGTGATTGGAGTCATTTCTATTTCTGCCAACCCTCTCGATTCGAACGGAGCGGGCTGTTCCTTAGGAGAGCAGTCGAGGGAGTACCTCTGCCTTCGAGCGGCAATTGCCCCCTCGACTGCGCTCGGGGAGACCGGTGATTCGAGTCATTTCTTCAGGGAGACAAGTTCACTGCTACGCCGGGGGAGGCGTCGGTGCGGGCGCTTCCACTGCGTCGGCCTTGCCGAAGATGGCCTTCAAGCTCGGCCCCGCGATCAACGCCGGCACGGTCACACCCGCCTCGCGCGATTCGTTGAACAGCCGCTGCGCCAACCGCATCTCGCGCAACACGCGACCTTCGATGCGATTGACCGACGGTGCGTCACCCTCATACGCCGCTGCGTTCAACGACACCGAGCTCGCGCCCGTCAACGCCTCGAGCGCCGAGTACGCGCTGTTGAGCCGCGCCTCGGTCAGGCCCACGTCATCGGCCAGGGCCTCCATGATCTCGTTGCGACGCAGCTTCACGGCCAGATCGATGGTCGCGGTCAACGAGTTCTGCACGTCACTCGGAGACCCTTCGCTCTCGGGCGCCACCTTCGCGACCTCTCCGAGCAGCTTCTGCTGACCACCCGCAAGCGCACGCAGGCGCCGCGCGAGCTCCTTGCGCGCGTTGTTCGCCACCGCCAGGGCGGCGCTGCGCGTGCTGCGCAGATCCGCGCTCGTGTCGTCACTGGTGTGCGCCACCTCGTCTTCCAGCAGCACCAACAGCTCACACAGGAACGCCAGACGCCGGCGCGAGTACGTCACGTCGGTGGTGTCACTGAGCGCGCGGTTCATGGTGGCGACGAACTTCGAGGCCTCCTCAATCACGTTCTTCGCCTTGGTCTGCGAACCCCAGGCGTCACACTGCTCATCGGTGAACGCGGAGCGAAACGCGGCCCGCAGCTTGCCGGTGAGAGCGGGCAACGAGCCCAGCGTCTTCACCGCGACGGAGTCAGGCAGCTTCTTCGCAGCGGCAGGCTTCTTCGCGGCAACCGGCTTCTTCGCTGCAGCAGCGGGCTTCTTCGACTTCGACGACGCCATGGTGTGATTCCCCCTCGTGGAATTGAGGGGCCCAAAGCTACTCCGCGCAGGGCGAGGGTCAATCGCAGCCGTCGTACGGAGGGCGCCGTTCGCGCTGGCCGATGCCCTGGTAGTGCGCGAGGCCCGAAGGCACCCTGCCGCTCGACACGGCCTTCGCGACGTCGGGGTTCTCCTCGAGGTAGCGCGTCTCGTTGTAGTCGCAGGCCGGGTATCGGTGGTCAGCCCGTTCGCGCGTGCTGGTGCCGGGGCACTCGAAGGCCTGCGCCCTGCCCTCCGACTGGCCGAAGCGCGCGTAGTGGGCGGCGCCGGTGGCGAACTGGCCCATGGCCACCGCGCGGGCGACGTCGGGGTTGAGCTGCAGGTATTGGCTCTCAGAGAAGACGCACTTCGCGACGGCCGGCTTGCACCTCGCGTTGGGGAGCCGTCCTTCTCGCGCTCCGAACTGAAGATAGTGGGACGCGCCCGACACGACCGCCCCCTGGCGCACTGCCGCGGCGACGTCGCGATTGGTGGCGAGGTAGGAGGTCTCGTTGAAATCGCACGGTGCGAGGTTCAAGTCTGCGCGGTCTCTGGTGCTGACGCCGGGGCAGCGCGTCGACTGCGCGCGCCCTTCGCGCTGCCCGAAACGTTCGAAGTGTTGACGGCCCGACGCGAACTCCTGGCGCACCACGGCCCGCGCCACGTCTGGGTTGAGCTGCAGGTACTCGCTTTCGTGAAAATCGCAGTCCTCTGCCATCTCAGCAGCCTCAGGCAGCACCGCCACCTCAGGCGCGCGCGGCAGGAGCATCGCGCCCCCGGCGAGGAACAATGCAGCGGCGAGGATCAGCGCGGTTCGATTCATGAGGTGACCCCGTGACACCGAAACCAGCGTACCCGTTCCCTGCCAGCCGCACCTCGGGCCGATGCCGTACTCAGGCCTTCTGCTGAGAGAGCGGAGAGAGCAGCCACACCAGCGTGACGCCCACGCCCAGGGTCACGCCGAACGCGTGAATCGCCGGCGTGGTGGAGACCGCCAGCAGCCCGAACGACAGCAGCGTGGAGACCGCGCCCAGCCCGACCGCGAGCCAGGCTTCACCCTGATCTGCCGAGTGCTCCAGCAGGAAGATCCCGTAGTCCACGCCCATGCCCAGCAGCAGCCACAGCGCGAGCACGTGGAACAAGGTCAGCGGCTCACCCAGATACCCGACGGTGGCCAGCGCGAGGCCCGAGGCCACCGCCGTCGGCAACAACGCGCGCCACGCCCGGCCGCGAAACCGCGCGAACAGCGCGAGGAAGATGACGGCGTAGCCCGCCAGCAACAGCTCGGTCATGCCCACGCGCCACCGCTTCATCAACGAAGACAGGTCGGCCGTGCGGTCGACGAAGCGCACTCCGGGCAGCGACGAGAGCGCGCCGAGTTCATCGAGCCGATCCCGCTTCGGCGCGTGCACCAGCACCACGCTTGCGTCCTTCATCCAGAGCGGCCGCAGCGCTTCACCCAGCGACGTGGCCAGCAACGTGTCGACGGTGAGCAAAGAAGACTCAATGGGCGGACCCGGCGCGTCGTCGAGCTCGTCTGCGAGCCGGGTGAGCACCGCGTCGCGGGTGCGGGTGAAGACGGCGCGCTGCCTTTCCTGCCGGGCCGGCGAAGGCACCCAGGAAGACACGGCTTCGTAACCCGTCAGCGCCCCACCCTTCGCGAGCTCCTGCAGCTTGACGGTCAACGCCTCTTCACGCTCGAGCCGCTGCGCCTCGTCATCGCCCCGCACGATGAAGAACTGCGCGGGGCTGGGCAGACCGATGGTCGCCGCGATGACGCGCTGCGCGTCGATCAACGCGGGCGGACTGGCCTGCAGCGCGCGGATGTCGTCGAGCGCCGAGAGCCGGAAGAGCCCGATCGCCGTGATGCCGGTGGTGACGAGCACGCCCAGCGCGAGCGCCTTTGGGGAAAGCGAAGGCCACTTCGAGCGCGTGGCCGCCCACACCGCGGAGAAGCGGGTGGGCTTCACCTCGCCCCGATCCAGATACGGGAACCAGGCCAGCACCGTGAGGAACGCACCCGCGAGGCCCCCTGAAGAGAACACCGCGACCTGCCGCAGCCCCGGCATCGGCGCGATCGCCAACATCACGTAGCCCGCCACGCTGGTGAGCATCGCCATGAAGAGGCCCGGGGTGAGGTGACGCAGCAGCTCGCGGCGATCTCGCGCGGGCTGCGCCTGCCTCGAGGCAAAGTAGTGAATGCCGTAGTCCTCGGCGACGCCCACCAGGCCCGCTCCGAACACGAGCGTCATCAGGTGCACCTTGCCGAAGATCAGCACGCACAACGACAGACCCGAGGCAACGCCCATGCCCACCGAGAGCACCACCATCAACAACGGCCGCGGCGAGCGGAAGGCGAGGAACATGATGACCAGGATCGCCGCGAGCGAGCCGAACCCCACCGTGCTCACTTCGGCGTTGGCCTGCACCGCTGCGGCTTCGGCGAAGAGCGGCACACCCGCGGCGAGCACCTTCACGTTCGACGAGAGCCCCCCCTTCGCCAGCTCGATCGCGGTGGCCAGACGCGCGACGCCGTCGAGGGCAAAGGCCGCCCCGGTCAACTGGTAGCGGAGCAGCACCGAACCATCGACCACCAGGTGCTTGCCCTTGGGCCGCACCCGCGTCGACTGCGCGCGCTCCCGCAGGAACTCGGGGAAGAGCTGAAGCGGATCGTCGCGAAACTCGCCCAGGCGCTGCGACATCGGCTGCTGCAACTGCATCAACGCGAGCTGCTCGAGCTCTTCCGGCGCGGCGTTGGCCAGCCGGTTCAGCTGACCTGCGGTCAGCAGGCGATCTCGAAACGGGAGCAGATCGTCGAGCGCCGAGAGTTCTGACTTCGGGCCCGCCAGGCGCTGCAGGTCGTCGAGTTTCAGCGCAGCGGCGAACCTTTCCGCGGCATCGATCGAGTCGGCTTCGGTGGGGCCGGTGATCAACACCACCACCGACCGCGAGGCCGAATCGGAGAGGTGCCGCAGCACTTCGTCCGCCGCGTGATCCCGTTCGTCACTGGGCAGCAGCGAGAGCAGATCGGTCTCGATCTTCAGCCCTCCCGTCCACAGGTGAACGTGGTGGGCGACGATCAGCGCGGCGATCAGCGACCAGATGATCGACAGCAGTCTCAGGGCCTGGCCTCAGGCACGAGCGTGATGGTGGTCGAGTCACCGTTCGGTTCTTTGAGCAACACCGAGCGCACCGAACGATCGCCTTCCAGCGCGATGCTCGCGAACACCTTCTTGAGGCCGTCCGACTTCGGCTGCAGGTCGATCGCCCACCGTTCGGCGCCCACTTCACCCGTCGCCACGAACTGCGACTCGAGCGCCGCGAGATCACCTGCCAGCAGCGAGAACAAGAGCTGGGTGATCAGCCGCACGGTGGGCTCGGCCTTCGCGTCGAGCCGAAACACCTCGGCGCCATTCTGCTTCGAGCTGATCTCCTCGGCCTTCACGCTGAGCTCGGAAGGGAACGGCTTGAGCGTGTTCCACTGCACGCCTTGACCCTTCGTCACCACGTAGCTGCCACTCGACTTGAGCGGCCGCTTGAAGCCCTTGACCTGCTTGCTCTGCTCGAACGTGCCGCGCTGTACCGCTGCGTCACTGAGCTTCGACTTCACCTGCGTCGCGAGCTCCCCGGGTGCGGTCGCCAACAGGATCAACAGGAGCGCGCTCACGGAGAGACACCCAGGCGTTCCCAGAGGATCTTCGGGCACACGTATTGGAGCTCCATGGTCTTCGCGTCGACCGCCACCTGCAGCGTGTAGCCCTTGGTCACCTTGTCACCTGAAATGCCGCTCGTGATGACGTACTCGACGCGGAGCCTGCTCTCGAATTCGGTGATCTGTGCGCGGACCTTGAGCGGCTGGTTCAACGTGGCTGGTTTCACGTACTTCACGCGCAGATCGACGATCGGCCAGAAGTAGCCCGAGTCACGCATCTGCTCGTAGCCGTAGTCGAATTTCTCCATCAGCGCTGCGCGCGCCAACTCGAAGTAGCGCACGTAGTTGCCGTGCCAGACCACCGCCATGGGGTCGACATCGTAGAAGGCAGGGCGGACCTCGATTTCGTGAAACAGCTCAGGCACGCGGCGGCTCCCAGAAGGGGAAGAAGTTGAACCAGTCGTACGGCGATTCCCGGCACAGCTGTTCGAGTTTCTTCGCGTAGAGCGCGACGTACTCGGCGGCCGCTGCTTCCCGTCTGCCGCGCGGCAGCTCGACCCGGTCGGCGAGCTTCTCGAAGCGCACCCGGTAGCTCTCCCCTTCACGCAGCACAGAAAAGAGAATCACTGTGCACTTCAACGCCGAAGCGAGCACCCAGGGGCCGATGGGAAACCACGCGGTGCCGCCCAGGAACTGCGCCGGCACGGTGCGCCCACTCGCGTCGGACAGCGGCACCCGGTCGGCGGTGATCACCACGAACTCTCCTGCGTCGACCTTCTGCGCGAGCATCGCGGCGGTGGCGGGAGAGAACTCGCTGACCTGGATGAGCGAGACCTGGCTGTCGGGCGAGAGCTTCTTCAAGACCGAGTTGAACTGCTCGGCGTTGCGGGTGTGCACCAGCACGTTGAGCTTCGGGCCTTGCGCGCGCGCCGCCGCCAGCCGGCAGACCTCGAGGCAGCCCATGTGCGCGGTGACCAGCAACCCGCCCTGCTTTGCCTCCATCATCTCGAACATCAACTCGCGCCCCGTGAACTCGAGCTTCTCGAACGGGTAGCGGCCCGCCACCGCGATCGCCTTGTCGATCATCGACTCGGCGAAGGCGCCGATGTGGCGGTAGGTGGTGCCGAAGCCCGCCTCGATGCCCAGGCGGCCGAGGTATTCCTGCGACGAGCGGCGCGCCAGTCGGTGCCGCAGCACGTAGAACAACAACACCGGCGCCAGCACCAAGCGGAAGGGCCAGCGGCCGAGGAACCGATCGACGAAGTACATGAACCAGGTGCCGAACGCGAAGCCCGCCTCGCTCACGTTGCCCCAGTGCGTGGTGCGCCCTTCGCTCATCTGCCGAAGGTCTTACGCCACAGCAGCCGCGGCAGGCGAACGAGCATCCCGAAGAAGAGTCGCGTGTGCATGCCGGTGATGCGCACGTTGTCCCAGAGCACGTCGAAGTGGCTCACGCCGTCGGTGGGGTACGTGACGTGCGTCGGCAGGTTCACCACCTGCGTGCCCTGCCAGACCAGGCGCACGGCGATCTCGGGATCGAAGTCCATGCGTTTGCCGATGGAGGGCACGATGGCCGCCAGCGTGCGGGGCACGGGATAGACCCGGAAGCCGCACATCGAGTCTTTGATCGCGAAAGAGAGCGTGTTGATCCACACCCAGATGTGCGTGAGGTAGCGGCCGTAGAGTCGGCCCCTGGGCACCGACTCGTCGTAGACGGGCTGGCCGGTGATCAGCGCCTCGGGGTGCGCGGTGGCTTGCTCGAGGAACTTCGGGAGGTCGACGAGATCGTGCTGACCATCGGCGTCGATCTGCACGGCGTGCGTGAAACCCAGGCGATGCGCTTCGTGTAGGCCTGACATCACCGCGGCGCCTTTGCCGCCGTTCTGCGTGCGCCGGTACAGCCGCACCTCGGGTGGTTTGACCAACGCGTCGAGCACGGCCGCGCAGGAGACCGTGCTCCCATCGTCGACCAGCAGCACCGGCAGCCCTCGTGCGCGCACCGCTTCGACCACCGCGCCGATGGCGTGCTCGTGGTTGTACACGGGGATCATCACGACGACCTTGTTCACGAGAGCACCACCCGGCCGCTGGAGTAGCTCGCGGTCTGCGAGCTGAACTTGAAGGTGAGCGTCTTCTTCTCGGGGTTCCAGTCGAGCACCAGCTTCACCCGGTGGCCCGGCATCATCAGCGCCTGAAACTTGAGCACCTCCAACCGCAGGAGGTGGCCGGTGAACTGGAACGCCTCGCGGCCCCAGTTGATGGCCCAGTCGAGCTGCGCCACGCCGGGCACCACGGCCGCCTCGACGAAGTGGCCCTCGAGCACCTTGAGGTCGGTGCCGATGGTCAGCTCGAGCTCGGCGTGAAGGGGCGTGGGGTGCGACCAGGCGGCGTCAGGGCGCATCGGGCGCTCCACGAAGAGGGAGAGCACGCCGGCTTCGGTGAGCTTGCCCTGCTCGTTGAGCGGCAGCTCGTCGACGAAGCGGAACCGGCGGGGAATCGCGACGCGCTCGACGGCGCATTCCAGCGCGGCCTTGAGCTGCTCCAGCAGGTGCCTGCGGTCGAGCGCGAGGCCGGTAGGTGAGAGCACCGCGGCAAGGCCCAGCGTCACCCGGGCGCCCTGCACCACCACCGCGCGCGCTTCAGTGATGAGGCCGGTGTCGATGACCGTACGCTCGATGAGCTCGAGAGAGACCCGCTTCTCTTCGATCTTCGCGATGCGATCCGCGCGGCCCAGCAGCTTGAAGGTGTCGGAGGTCAGCTCGATGCGATCGGCCGTGGTCAGCCAGTTCTCGACGTCCGCCAGATGCGGGCTCTTGAGCTCGAGCGTGCCCGTAGGTGACTTGCGGAACTGCACTCCTTCCAGCGCGCGCCAGCTCGCGTGCGTGCCTTCACGCCAGGCGATGCCGCCCGTTTCGCTGCTGCCGAAGAGCTCGATGGGTTGCTGGCCGAGCACCACCATCGCCTTCTTCGCGCCTTCTTCGGGGAGCGCACCACCCGAGGAGAAGACCGCCTTGAGCTGCGTCTTCCACGGCGCCACGTCGGGCAGCCGCTTGAGGTGCGCCGGGCTCGAGATCAACACGCACGGGTGGGGCGCGAGGAACTGCTCGAGCTCTTCGGGGTATTCCAGACGGCGAGGGGTCAGCGTGCGGCCGGTGAGCACGGGCCAGAGCACCGAGAAGAGCAGGCCGTAGATGTGCTGGTGCGAGACCGTCGAGAAGAGGCTGACGTCTTGGCCGAGCCGCGGGCCGAAGGTCGCCTCGAGCGTGGTCACTTCGTCGAAGAGCTGACCGAGCTTCTTGGGGATCGCGGTGGGCGTTCCTGTCGAGCCCGAGGTGAAGACGATGAGTCCTTCGGATTGACGGTCTGGTTCGGTCCAGGGCTCGGTCGAGGGCGTTCCGGGTTCAAGTGTTTTGTGTCCTGGAAAATCGCCCAACCACGCGTCGACGTGCGGCTTCAATGCCTCCAGCGTGGCCGGGAGGATGTCTCCGGGGAGCACCACGGTTTTTCGCTCGGCCCACGCGGCGAAGAGGGCGGCGGTGAAGTCGTGGCGATCGTCGAGGTAGAGCGCGATTCGCTGGGCGTTGCTCGACTTGAAGGTGTGGCGCCAGGCCCGGGCTCGGGGGTTCATGTCAGCCCTTTCCCTGCCCCTCTCCCCCTCGGGGAAAGGGGACCTCGTGCTGCTTCTTGACTCTGCGGCGCACCAGGCACTCGACGCCCGCGAACACGCCCATCAGGCCGTACGCGATGCCGCCGTTGTAGAGCGCCCACTGCGCGTCGGTGCCCCAGAGCGAGGTGGCCGCCGCGAGCGAGCCGTTGACGATGAAGAAGCCGCACCAGGCCATGGTCACCTTCCGCGTGTACTCCACCGCGTGCACCGGAAGCTCGGGTTCTCGCAGGCGCGCCAGCCGCTCAGCCATCGACGGCGGCCGGAACAGCGTCACCCCGAAGAGAACCAGCAACGAGCCGTTGATGAACACCGGGTACCACCGCAGCGGCCAGCCCACGTTCAGCACGCCGGTGATCGCTGCCAACGCGAACGCACCCAGCGCGAGCCCAATCCACATGCGTTGACCGGTGGCGGCCAGACGCAAGGCGCCCAGCAACACCAACGAGAGCGCCAGCCAGCGCGGCTCGACCCTTCCGCCGAGCAGCCAGATGGCCAGCGGATAGGTGAGGGTCAGCGCTGCGAAGACGAGATTGCGACCCACTTCACGCGGCGTCTTCGTGAATGAGCTTGTGCAGCGCGTCGACCACGTCTTGCACGGTGCGCACGGCCTTGAAGGCCTCAGGCTGCAAGCGCTTGCCCACCATCGGCTTCATACGAACGATCAGATCGACCGCGTCGATGGAGTCGATGTCGAGCTCTTCGAAGAGCCGCGACTCGGGTTTGATCTTGTCGGTGGGGATGTCGAACGTCTCGTGGAGGATCTCCACGCACTTGGCGAAGAGCTGCTCTTTGGTCATGACGCGGCCCCCGTACGGTGCGCGTTCACCAACGCCGCCAGCGCCTGTACCGACGAGAAGTGTTTCTTCGTCTCGGCCGCGTCTGCGGAGAGCTTGATGCCGAACTTCTTCTGCAACCCCACGCCCAGCTCCAGGGCGTCGATGGAGTCGAGCCCCAGACCCTTCACGAAGAGAGGCGCGGACGGATCGATGTCGGACACCTTCACGTCCTCGAGGGACAAGGTGTCGATGATGAACTGCGCGAGTTCCTGCTCAAGGGGCTGCACGAACGGACTCCTGATCGAAGAAAGACGTCAAATGCTCATTCAGCCGACGGACTGCAACAGGTTCCGCGGCGCCCGACTCCAGAAAGGGGTCTATCTGAAGATCATCGTGAACACGGATGACGAAGTGAATTCTTCTGGGGGGCACCCTGTACCACTTTTGCCCCTTGGCCAGTCCCCGGGGGTCGGCCGTGATGATCACCGGGGTGACCGCCTTCCTGCAACGGACCGCCACGTTGGCCGCCCCCCGTTGCAGCGTGACCTCCCCGCTCAGTGGGGTGCGGGTGCCCTCGGGGAAAATGATCAGCGTTTCGTGGCTTTGCAGCGCTGCCCGACAGTCGTCGACCATCGCCAGGCCCGCGTCGTTGGCGATGTAGCCGGCGGCCTTCACGGGGGCCCGGGTGAACGGGTTTCGCATCAGCGCCGACTTCACCACGCAGCCGGTCTGAGGGATGAGCGAGATGATGAAGATGACGTCGATGAGCGTGGGGTGGTTGGCCAGGATCAACAAGCCGGGCCGCTGCAGCCGATCGAGGCCGTGCAGCTCGTAGGTGAGCACCTTCACGAAGTTCATCAGCCCGATGAAGAAGCGGAAGCAGTGATGCACCACGAAGCGGGTAAACCGCACGCGCTTGAGCGGGTCTCGCACCAAGAGCGTCATCGGAGGGATCACGAACAGGCTGACCGCCACCCCGCCCAGCCCGAACACGAAGAAGCAGAAACCCGTGGCGACGATGCGCCAGGCCCGTTCAAACATGCCGGGTCCACTTCCAGCCGGCGATGCCGTCGCTGCGCGCCAAGGTGTGCTCGGTGCCCAGGAAAAAACGCAGCACGCACAGACCGTGCGGGAGCGCAGCTGCGGGGCTCTTTGGGAGTTCAGCGGTCTCGAGGGTGAAGGTGGTGCCCCGGGTGATTCGGAAGGCAAAGGCGAAGTCGGAGGGCGGCTCGTCGTAGTGGCTTGCGAAAATCGCCGGCGGGCTCCCGTCGTAGACCACCATCATCACCTGCTCGTGGCCCTCGTGGAGCAGGCTTGCGGCTTCCACCACCGCGGCTTCGGCGGTGAAGAGGCCGTTGGAAATGGCGCTCACGTTGGCCGTGTCGGCGTTGATGATGGAGTACTGCGCGCCGATCGCGTTGTGTACGGAGAGGGCGAAGCTGGCGGGGGAAAGCGGCTCGTTCTTCGCCAGCGAAGTGAGCAGGTCGACGCCCCGGCCGGGATCTCCGTGACGGGAGGCGAAGAGGAGCGGGAAACCGCGCGCGTCTCCCTGGCACCATTGCGCGACCTGAAAGGCGGGCCGGCCGAGCCTGTCGACGCGGCGGCGGGCCATCGCGGGGACTTCGGTGAGCGGCGGCGTCTCCGCGCCACGAGGGGCGACCGGAGGAGCAGCGGCCCAGTCACGCCAGGCGTCTTGCGTGGTGAGGCCGGGGGCCCAGGCTGACCAATTACTGATGGAGAACGCGATGCGCACGGCGAGAGGAGGAATAGCCGGTTTCGGCCGCGAGGTCGAAGGCAAGCGGGCTGGGGCGGTTCGGTGCGTTCAGGCGAACAGCCTTCAGGGAGCGTGGGGGTTGGGGTTCAGCGGCGTTGCTCGTCTCGCGCAGGCCTCTCGGGTTCGGGCGAGGATGTTTACGGGCGCCATTCGGTGCGTTGGGGCGCACCAACAGCCTCGAGGTATGTGGTGGGTTGGGGATCGGGGGCGTTGCTCGTCTCGCGCGGGCCTCTCGGGTTCGGCCGAGGACGTTCACGGACGCCACTCGATGCGTTCTCGCGACCTCGGACGCCACCGTACCGGGGCCCGTACGCCTGCGCCCGAGGTCGAGGTCTGGCGAACAGACAGCCTCGAAGGAGCTTGGGGCTCGGGGGCGTTGCTCGTCTCGCGCAGGCCTCTCGGGTTCGGGCGAGGACGTTACGGGCTCCATTCGGTGCGTTCAGGCGACCTCGGGCGCCACCGTACGGGGGCCGGTACGCCTGTGCCCGAGGTCGAAGCTTGGTTGAATTTGATCAAGAAAGTTTGCGGGGAGAGGCCTGTTCGCGACGGGGACGAGGCCGAAGACCAGAAAGCCAACCTTCCCCAAGGCTGTGGCCTTTTCGAACTTGTCACACCGCCATGAGACACCGTGATCAGGGGGAACACATGGGGATGCGGGAATTGGAAAAGCACGCGCAGCAGCAGTTCGGGGTCGTCTCGCGAGCGCAGGTGGTCGAGGCCCTGGGCGCCCGGTCGTCGATCGCGTGGAAGCTCGCAACGGGGGAACTGGGTCGGCTCAGTCCAGTGACCTTCCGGCTGCGCGGCACCCCTGAGACCTGGGAGAGCAAGGCCATGAGCGCCCTTTTTATCGGCGGCGAAGGCAGTGCCTTGTCACATCACACGGCGGCTTGGTTGCACTGCCTCGATGGCTTCAGGGAGCCCAGCGACATCGATGTGACCTGCGCCCTGAGGCGGGGCAAGCGAGCGATACCGAGGATGATTTTTCACCGTCCCACACGGGGCATTGAGCCTTCGGTGATCGCCAGCGGCCTGCCCATCACCACCGCACAGCGGACCATCGTCGACCTCGCGGGTGTGCTCGAGAACGAGCCCCTCGAGCTCGCCCTCGATTCAGCCAACCGGCGGTATCCGAAGTTCGGCGATTGGCTCGCAGACCTCATCAAGCAGCTCAACCCGCAGTTCACGCCTGGGCTGGCGGAGCTCAAGGCGCTGCTCGCGCTGAGGCGAGGTCAGGTGACCGACTCTGCGCTCGAGCTCAAGGTGATGCGCAAGCTCAGGGCCCGCGGGCTCGACACCTGCGTGGTGCAATTCAACGTCTTCGACCATGGCGAGTTCGTGATGCGGGTCGACTTCGCCTGGCCCGAGCACAAGGTCGCGCTGCACGTCGACGGCTTTCGGTGGCACCAACAGCGGGAGCGATTCGATCGCGACGCGCGGCAGCGATCACGGCTGCAGAAGCTCGGTTGGCGCTTCATCACCGTCACGAAGACCACCTTTGACGAGGGCGCGTGGCTCGAGGAACTTCGATCGTTGCTCGAGCCGCAGTTCGGCCTCGCGTTCAACTAATTCACCTTCCGGTAAAACGGAGCGACCAGCTCGCGCCACAGAGACCTGGTGCCTACCGGATGCACTCCGACCGCCAGCTTCACCTCCGATGACGGCTTGAACGTTCCGAAGAGGCGATCCCACACGATGGTGTGGCAGCCGAAGTTCGAGTTGCTTTGCTCCAGCTCAGGCGAGTGATGGAGCGCGTGGTAGCCGGGCAGGTTCACCACCCACCCCAGGCCCCGCTCCGAGACGCTCACGTTGGCGTGTGCGAGCACGCCCAGCACCGCCCCGAACGTCGTCGCGGTCACCACTTCATCCACCCCTGCCCCCACCAGCATCAGCGGCACCGTGCGCACCACGAAGAACAACACGTTGTCCACCGGGTGCGTGCGCAGCGCCTTGAGCCCATTGAGCTGGGTGATCGCATGGTGCGTGCTGTGGAACTGCCACAACAGCGGGATGCGGTGCGCCGCGCGGTGAAACCAGTACGAGAAGAACTCGACCACGAAGAACGCCAGCGCGACCTTGAGCCCGAACGGCGCCTCGCGAGGCCAGAGGTGCGGAACGTCGAACCCGAACCCCTGCGTGGCCAAGACCGGCGTAAGCCACTTCGTCGCGAACGCGATCAACAACGCACTGAACTGCGTGATGAAGAACAAGAACACCAGGTCACGACGCAAGCCGCCCGGCTCGGGTGAGAACAGGTGCCCGTTGGAAGCCGCATCCGCAGGAAAGAACCGCTCGATGAACCAGATGAAGAAGATGAGGCTCAACAACACGCACGACGCGTAGTCGATGCGCACGCCCCACGCCGCGAGCGCGCGCTGACCTGCCTCGCGGAACACGATCGAGCCGATCGCCGACGACACCACCACGGGCACGAACGTGTACCTGATCACCGCCGCACCTCAGTACTCCGCGCGGATTCCGAGGAACGGGCGAATGGGCAGGTGCTGAAAGCGCCCCTGGTTGGGCATCACACCGTTGGCGAGGTCACCTTCACCGTAGACCCACGAGAACACGTTCATCGTGTTCGTGACGTTGAGCACCTCGGCGTAGAACGCGCACGAGAGCGGCCCGATGTGGAACCGGTACTCACCGCGCAGGCCCAGCTCGAAGAAGAACGGATACCGCGCCCCCGACGTGCGGCCGAACACCGGCAACCAGAACTCGTTCGTCGCGTTGGGCACGAAGGTGTCGACCGGCGTGTACGGCCGCCCCGTGCGAAAGTTCGCGCGCGTGGTGAACAACCACTTCGAGTTCGGCGACCAGGAGACACCGGCCGACGCGGTGAACTGCTGCTCCCACTGCACGGGGTAGGTCGAGCGCGTGGTCGCCAGCGGGTTCGAACGATCCGCCCGCAGCGCGCCGATGCCCGCGTTGTACGAGAACTGCCGGGTGCGCCCGAAGAGCATCAGGTCGAAGCCATACGCGAGGCCCGTACCGCCGTTCGTGTACACCTTCAGCCCCCCGGCTTCACGCGCCAGCACCGCGTCGACGCTGTCGGGGCTGACCACCAGATTCGACATCCACTTGCCCCACCCCTCGACGCGCAGCAGCGCCTCGAAGGGGAGCGGCTGCTCGATGGCGCCAATCAACTGCGCGCTGCGCTCGGGCTGAAGGTTCGGGTTCCCGTACGTGGGGTCGAGCGCGAGCGGCGTCTGCAACGGCTGCAGCACGTACCCACCCGACAGCTTCACCACCGTGTGCGTGGGCAAGGTGAGCGCACCGGCCAGCCGCGCCGAACCCGTGAAGACCTGGTTGGTGACGTCGTACTGCCCGCGCAGGCCCGCTTCGAACGCGAGCGGCTCGAGGGGCACGAAGGTGTGCTCGGCATACGCCGAGAGCAGGTTTCGGGTGAGCGAAGGCGCAATCATCAACGCCCGCCTGCGCGAGTCGACGATCGGCTCGCGCGCCCACGGAGCGATGCTGCGCGCGTCAGCCACCGTGCCGGTGAGGTTCACCTGCCTCCACGCGTACTGCACCCCCGCAGAGCTGCGGTTCTGCTTCGAGAAGACCCACTTCAAATCGCCACGAAGAACCACGTCGTTGCGCAGCGCCTGGGTGGCGAGATCGATGGTGCCCTTCACGTCAGACGCGTTCTCGTCTCGCAGGTACGCGGCCGTGAAGCTGAGCTCACTGTCACCGGGGAGATCGACCTCGTGCCGCAAGCTCACGATCTGCGCGGTGTTCGCGAGCTTCAGATCGCCCGCGAAGTTGATCAGCACTTCTTCCCCCGGCTTGACCACCAGGTTGAAGCCGTCAGACGCGTGCGTGAAGGTCAACATCGTGAGGTGTTGGCCGCGCCGATACGCCACGCGCACGAACGCCTCGGTGATGTCGGGCGCCACCACGTTCTGGCCGAACAGCTTGAAGGCCTTGAGCACCGCGAAGTACGCCTCGAAGTAGCTGCGCCGGAAGCTGACCACCGCCGACAAACCCTCGAGGCCCAGCGGGACGTCGGCGCGCACCTTCGCGGTGAGCATCGAGACGTCGGCGATCACCTTGACCTTCTTCACGTCACCGCGCACGTAGCGGATGTCGAGCACGCCCGACAGCGCAGGCTCGTAGCGGGCCGGAGCTGCGCCTGCGTAGAAGTCGGCCGAGTCGATCAGCAGCGGGTTGATGATCGAAGCGAAGCCACCCAGGTGGTAGGGGTTGCTCAGCGGCACGCCGTCGATGAAGACGATCGTCTCGTCGGGCCCACCACCCCGCACGAAGAAGTTGGCGAGCAGATCTGGATCCGCCGCGACGCCGGGCAGTTGCTGCACCACGCGCGTGATGTCTTCCAGCGCGCCGGGCGTACGGTCGATGTCGGCGCGGGTGAGGGAGAACCGGCTGACCTGCGGCGACTTGTCGGCGTCGGGCACGCTGGGCAACAACCGGCTGCCTTCCACGCGCGTCTCGAAACCGCGGCTCTTCACCAGGGGGTACCGCACGGAGGTGCGCTGCCCGCTCTTGAACACCTCGGGGAAACCCTTGAGCGCGTAGCCTTCTTTTCCCACGGTCACCCACGCATCACCCACTGGCAACGCCTCGAAGGTCAGCGAGAAGCGGCCCTGCGCGTCGGTCTTCGTCTCCTTCTCACCCAGGCTGACCGATGCGCCCGCGATGGGCTCGCCCAGTTCTCCACCCACGACTTCGCCTTCGAGCGTCCACGGGAGCACGGGCGGCGCGAACTCGATGAACATCTCGATCACCGAGTGAGCGGGAACCCCATCGACCTTCGCAGGTCTGAGCTCACACGCTTGAATCGATCGAAACGCGGCCGCCGAGAAGACCAGAGAGGGCGAAGAGATGATCGCCTTGTCGGTGATTTTTCCGTCAGGCCCCACGCTCACGCGCAGCACCACGGTGCCCCGAATGCCACTGGTCCGCTCAGAGGGCGGGTACTCCGGCGCTGCGGAACACTTTGCAGAAGGCGGTTCGATGACGGGCCCGGCGTCGGGGCTCACCACGCCCGCGTCGGGGGCGATCTTCAGGCCAGCGTCATCGACGGCCGCCTGCGACACGACGCTGGCGACCAACAGAGCGAGCAGCATCGTTCAGGGTGTCGGAGGAGGAGGGGGAGGCGGCGGCGCGCGCTGATCACCGTTGCCCACCGGAGGCGGCATCACCACCGGCTGCGTCGGCACGTTCGCGCCTTCGATGGCCGAGATGCGCACCGGCCCCTGCTCGCGCGAGTACGTGTAGACCGCGCGGCGGCCACACGCTTCGGCGAGGTACTGCGCCCCCGACTTGGAGACCGTGGAGAGCTTCACCTGGCTCTCGGAGCAACCGAGATCCTGACCCGCCTGCTTGCGGATGTACTTGTTCCTGTTGGCTCCGCAGCCAACGGCGAACACCACCAGGGCGAACAACAGACGAAACCGCGCCATGACTACCTCCACGAATGAGCGGCCCGGTTGTACCAAACGGTTGGGGGATTAACTGCTGCAACACACGCGAGGTCACGCTACGAGCGCGCGAGCATGACGCAGCTGCTCACATTCGACGGTCACCCGCTCCACATCGAAGACGTCACGGCGATCTCCCGGCGGGAGTTGAACGCCCGGTTGTCGGGCGACTCGACCTTTCTAGCCCGCATCGAAGCGGGCGCCGCGCACGTCGCGCGCACGCTGGCCGAACAAGGCGTCATCTACGGCGTGACCACCGGCTACGGCGACTCGGTCACCACCCCGGTGCCGCCTGAGCTGGTGCCCGAGCTCGGTCACCGCCTGTTCACGTACCACGGGGTGGGCCTCGGCCCCCCGTTCGGCATCGAAGAGACCCGGGCCATTCTCGCGGCGCGGCTGCAGTCGCTCTCGCAGGGGCTGTCGGGGGTCAGCGTGGTGATGCTGCGCCAGCTCGAGCGGTTGCTGGTCGACGACATCCTGCCCGTCATCCCTCAAGAGGGTTCGGTGGGCGCGAGCGGCGATCTCACGCCCCTCTCGTACGTGGCGGCGGTCTTGTGCGGTGAGCGCGACGTGTTCGTCGACGGCGTGCGGAAGCCGACCGCCGAGGTGTTCGAGGCCCGAGGCATCGCTCCGATTCAGCTCAAGCCCAAAGAGGGCCTGGCGATCATGAACGGCACGGCCGTGATGACGGGGCTCGCGTGCCTGGCGTTCGAGCGCGCAGAGGGGCTCTCGCGGTTGAGCGCGCACCTGACCGCGATGGCGTCGGCGTCGATGGGCGGCAACCCGCATCACTTCGATGAGAGGCTGTTTCAGGCCAAGCCCCACGTCGGCCAGCAGCGCGTCGCCGGGTGGATTCGGGCAGACCTCGCGGGCTCGGAGCGCAGTGAGTCGCGCCTGCAGGATCGGTATTCGATTCGGTGCGCTCCGCACGTGATCGGGGTTCTCGAAGACACGCTGCCGTTCCTGCGGTCGTTGATCGAGAACGAGCTCAACAGCGCGAACGACAACCCGTTGATCGATCCGGAAGATGGCCGCGTGATGCACGGCGGGCATTTCTACGGTGGGCACATCGCGCTCGCGATGGACACGCTCAAGAACGTCGTCGCGAACCTGGCTGACCTGATGGACCGGCAGATTGCCCTGCTGGTGGATACCCGGTTCAACCACGGGCTCCCTGCGAATTTGAGCGGTGCGACCGGGCAGCGGGCGGCGGTGAGTCACGGGCTCAAGGCGCTGCAGATCGGCGCGTCGGCGTGGGCGGCCGAGGCGCTCAAGCTCACCATGCCGGCCTCGGTGTTCTCGCGTTCGACCGAGTGTCACAACCAGGACAAGGTCAGCATGGGCACCATCGCGGCTCGTGATGCGCTGCGGGTGTTGACGCTGACCGAGCAGGTCGCGGCGGCGCATGTGCTCACCGCGCGGCAGGCGGTGTTCTTGAAGGCTCGCTCGGGCGCCAAGGTGCCAGCGGGTGTTTTGAAACTTGCGGAGCAGATGGGCGTCGAGCCGTTGATTGAGGATCGGGTACTCGAGCCAGAGCTGCGGGGGTTGCTTGCCAGAATGCCGGCGCTCGGGAAGATTTAGGAACAGCGCCCGTCGAAGGGCTCACTTCCGCGCCCGAACGGCCCCTCACCCCGCTTCGCAGGGAGAGGGAGACTTCTATTTCAAGTTCTCTTTGATGAACTCGCCCGCTTGCCGGAGCGCCTCGGGATGTCGCTGCGTCTCGATGTGCTGCACTCCGGGTAACACCAGCAGGCGCGCGCCCAACCAGGCTGCGACCGCCTTGCCCTGCTCGAGCTCGTCGTGTTCACCCTGGATCACCAGCGCGGGCACTTTCGGTGGCTCCGGGCGAATGCGGTAGCGATCGGGCTCCATCAGGCGAATGAACGGGCTCGCGTCGCTCGCTTCGAAGACCACCGCGTTGCCCATCACCACCGTCGCCCGCACGTCTTTCTCTGCCGCCACCAGCGCCGAATAGATGCCCATCGAGAACCCGCCCGTGACGATGCGCTCTGCGCCCTCCTGCTGCTCGAGCCAGTCACGCGCCACCACCGCGTCGCGCTCGAGCGCTTCAGGTGAAGGGTGCCCTTCGCAGTCGTAGCCGGGCGGCGCCACCACCAACAGGCCGACCTCCGGTGGCAGCTCGAGCCCCGCGATCGTGCCCAGCGCCTCATTGAAATAGGTCGAGGTGTTGCCGCCCCAATACAGCAGCCACGCGTGCCCACTGACCGGCCTGCGGATGAGCGCGGTCAACGTGCCCACCTTCACCGGCTCGAGCCCCAGTGGCTTGCCTTCCGCAGCGACCTCGCTCAGCGGACGGCTCGCCAGATCGTACGGGCTCACCATGGCCGTCGAGCGATAGCGCTTGAGCCCGAGCCCCAGCCCGATCACCGCCGCCACGACTGCCGCGCCGGCCAGACGTCTCATGGTGCGTGCCTTCGCGCGAAAAAGATCAGCTGGCCCAGGCGCGACGAACGATCGCCGAGCTCGAGATAGGCCCGATGCACGAGCCCGCCGCGCAGCGATTGGCTGGGCAGGTAGACCTCGCGAAACGGAATCTCCACCGGATCCCACCGGGTCTTCGAGACGTCGCGGCCGGGGGAGAGGTTGACCACGGCGAAGCGCTGCTCGATCGCCCAGCGAATCGCCTCGGCCACCGTGGTGGTCATCACGCTGTACTGCTTCCACGCGGGGTCGAAGCCCGAGAAATAAAGATACAGCTGATCATCGAGCGCGAAGGCGAGCCGGGTCGCGACCACCTGACCTGCGATCTCCAATTGAAAGACCCGCGCTTCCCCTGCCCCCGCCGCCGCGGCCATGCAGTCACGCAGGAAGGTGCGCGAGCGCTCGAGCTCGAAGACGTCTTTGTGATCGATGGTGCCCGCCAACGTCGAACGCGCGTTGTGCAGCCGGAAGAAATGATCGAGCGCGGTGACCATCTCGTCGGGGCGGCTGCGCACCCTCAGCTCGAACTGGTGGTTGTCGCGCTTGAGCGAGTTGTAACACTTGCGCAGCGACTCCTTGAGGTTGCGCCCGAGCTGCGCGCGCAGCGCATCCCACGTGGGGGGCAGCTTGAGCACGAAGCAGGGCGACTCGCGGCCCCAGTGCACGTTGCCCCGCGCCTCCAGCACGTTGGCAGCGCTCTGGCGGATGCCGTTGAAGAACACCAGATCCCACGTGCCGTCGTTGGCATCGAGGTACTCGAGCAGGGCCTTGAGCACGACGGGCGCGTGTTCCGGGGCGCAGATGGGCGCGCTCAGCTCGGTGATGTTGGGATCGGCGCCGATCATCCGCAACATGCGCGTGCGCACCGGGCCGACTGACGGCCGCTGCGAGAGCACCATGGGCGCAAGACCCCGCAGCACGCCCGTCTCGTCACGCATCGCGAGCAGCATCAGCTCGTCTTTGAGCAGGGCGCGATCTTCGGCGAAGTGGCGCAGCCACAAGGTGGTCCACCTCGCCGATGAGAAGGGCAACCGCGGAAAGGTGGTGCGATCGAGCTGCTCCCATTCGGGGCGCAGCGCTTCCAAAGAGGCCACCCGCGAGACCGTCAGCTTCACGAGAAGGGGTTCCTCGCGGCCAGCGTGGCGGCGTTCTGTTCGATGGCCCCGGCAGCGCGCGCAGCCTCGAGCAGGGCAGACAAACGCGTCGAGTCGACCTTCGTCTGCGCAGCCGGCTTACCCGCGGCCACCTTGTACGGATTCTTCCCGGTGGCGGCAGCCTGGGCGTTGCGGGGATCGATGCGTCGCCAGAAGTCACCGGCCACGGCGCGCAGGTGCCGCCGGCTGCCCACCCTGAAGATCTGTACGTTGTGCGTCTCGATGGTCTTCGCCCCCCAACGCGCCTTGTAATGGCTGAAGTCGGGCAGCATGTCGAACGCCACGCTCTTGCGGTCGATGGCATCGGCGATGGTCACCCACATCATCAAGGTGCCGGGCGCGAGCGCCTCGTGCGACTCCGCGTAGATCGTCTGCAGGTGGTAGGTGTGTTTGCCGTAGTGCACCCAGACCGAGCCGGCCATGGGCACGCCGTCGAGACACGCGATGCACGCCGCGGTCTCCACGGAGGGGTCGGCGATGGCCGCGCGGTAGGTCTGCTCGCGCTGGCCCACGGTGGCGTCCACCCTCGCTTTCCAGCTGCGTTGCTCGATGTCGAGGAACACTTCGAAGAGCGCCGTGCAGGACGCCGCGTTCTTCGCGGTGATCAACGAGAGCCCCGGTTCCGAGAGCAGCCCCTTGAGCTGCTTCTTGGTGCTGTGCCGCATGTTCTTCGAGAGCGAGGCTGCGTAACCGGCGATGTCGGGGAAAGGCAGCACGAGCACGTTGTTCTGCCGATCACCCAGGCGGCGCAGCCAGTGGCGGGAGCTCAGGCCCACAGGCCCCGGGAAGAGAGGCGAGGTCTCGTCTTGCTGAACGAACTGGAGCATCTCCCACTCGTCACCGTGGAGCAGCAGCGCGCGCAGGAACGCCTGGGTCACCCGCTCGTCGTCTTCGGGGGCAGACACCACGCGCGGCCGTTCGACCTCCTGCGTGATGAGCGAGCTGAGCGTGCGGTCGGGCAAGGCCTTGAGCGGCAGGTAGCCCTTGAGCAGGGAGCCTTCCCACGCGGTCAGGATGTACGGCTTCGCGCCGCGCTCCTGGAAGTCGACGTCGTGGGCGAGAAAGTGCCGCAGCCAGGTGGGGCTGGAGAAAAGCGACGCGCGGTGGGAGCTGCCGTTGACCTTCTCCATCGCGACGGGATCGAGCTGGGTCAGATCCTGATGAACACGAACTTCGATCACGGTGCGGCCTCACAATGGGGCTCGGTGCGGGCAGAGCCCAGCACGTTGCGCGGGTCTGCGACGTCCAAGGGATGGCTGTTCTTCCACGCGGCCAGCTCGCTGCTCACGCGCGCTCGAATGTTCGCTCCCGTCATCGGCGTCACGCGCTCACCCCTGAACTCCCATAGCTCGAAGGCGTTCGAAGTCAGAGGTGAAGCGGCCGTTACCGATAGGACTCGAAGAGTCGGCGCCGAAGACCACCACCTTCACCTTCGACTGGGCGTCGGCGTGCTGCAGGTAGCGTAACGCCTCGTACGGGCTGCCATTTTCGGGGTCGAGCCCACCTGCGCGCGCGAGGTGCCGAGGATCACCGCGTCGGGTGCGAGCCGGGTGAGGTCGGCCGCGCGCACTCTGCGTTCATGCCCTTTTTGCCGCGGCTTTTGCATGCGACGCCCAGACTGAACGCTCCCGTGGCCAACATGGCCAGCGTCGGCAAGCCGAGCAGGGCGCGCGGCGTGCATCCATCTGCGCGCGTCCATCTGCGCGAGGAGCTCGTCGTGTTGAATGATGGGACCCGCGATAAGGTGCGGGAAAAAGGTCACGAAGGTGAGAGTTGAAGAGCACGGGAAAGGCGTCGATCCAGTGAATCACCGAGGAGACGGGTCAAGCGGCCATGTTTGAGTACGCAGAGAGTCCCGCGCGGGATAGCTGGGTATTGCTCCGCAGTGGCGCCTCGTTTCAACAGCTCAGTGGCGTGCTCAAGGGCACTCGAGACCCGTTGGCCATCACCTACGTGGGGTCGACCGCGCACCAGGAGCAGTGCAGCGTCTTCTTCGCTGGGCCCTGGGAGCGCAAGCTCGGTGCCTCGCTCCGGCCCGACGTGTTGGTGGTGGCCGAGCCGCTGCCGTTGCCGCGCAGCGACGTGCTCCGGTACTCGCCTTTTCTCGATGCCGTGCTCGACGTGGAGCCCACCGTCGAGGCGCAGGTGAGGTCGGTGCGCTCGAAGGCCCATCGGCGGCGTCTGCGAAAAGTGGCCCGCGGCCGCGAGTGGGATTGGGCGGTCAGCTCGACCCCTGAGGCGATGGAAGAGTTCTACCGGGTGCTGCACCGGCCCTATGTCGAGGCCCGGTTCGGCGAGAAGCAGTTGATCGCCTCGTTGCCGGGTTTGCAGCAGCGCATGGCGCGCGGAGGGCACGTGCTGACGGTCACGCACCGGGGCGAGCCGGTGTGCGGGGCGGCGCTGTTCGAGACACCCGAGGGGCTCGACTACGACCGGAACGGGTTTCGGCTCGATTCGCTCAAGTCGCCGGTGCTGCTCTCAGAGCGCACCGCGGCGCTGGAGCTGGCCATCTTTCAACTGGCCCGCGAGAAGTCGGCGCGAACGATCTTCCTCGGGTTCTGCCGGGCGCTGGTCGATGACGGGTTGTTCACGCACAAGCGGCGGCTGGGGTGCCGCTTCGTTCCCGCACGGGGCAGTGGGCGCAGTCAGTTGTGGGTTCGCCCGGCGCTGCGGCCGAAGTTCTTCTCGGTCTTCCCGCTGGTGATGGGGCCTTGCGGGGCGTTCGAGGTGCACGTGGGGTTGTCGAAGGAGGCAGAGCCCCTCACCCGCATTCAGTGGCGGGCGCGGCTCAAGAATTTTGCGATTCCTTCGGTGGAGCGCGCGGTGGTGTGGACGGACTTTGCGCGCCGGGATTCGCAACGGGTCGAGTTCGAGGCTTCGCTCCGAGCCGCGTTGGGAAAACGCTCGGTCGACATCCGGGCGATTTGACCCTCATCCCGGAGGGGGTTGAGAGTTTAGAGATATGGTCTTCACTTGCTCTCGTTCACTTTGATTCTCCTGACGCAGATCGGCAGCCCCGCCGGCGTTCACCTGCTCGACGACGCGCCGTTGCTGGCGCAGGTCGGGCCCCCGATGGTGCCCAGTGATGCACAGGTCTCGGCGCAGCAGCTCCAGGTCGACATCGATGCGCTCCGGAAACAGCGGCCGGGTCTGGGCGGTGGCATCACGCTCGTCTCGACCGGCGGTGGGCTCGCGCTGCTCGGCGGCTTCTACGCGGCGCTCAGTTCTGCGATTCCGTTCGGCGGTGCGTTGAGCCCGATTCTCATCATCGGCATCGTCGGTCTGGCCATCGGGTTGCCGCTCGCGGGCATCGGGGTGTGGCTGCTCTTCACCCGCATCGCCGATCGCCAACGCATCGACGAAGAGATCAAGAGCCTGCGTGATCAGTTGCAGCTCGTTCAGCCCCGCGCGCCGTATCAACAGCAGCCGCGTCAGTACCAGCCGCCTTCGCAGGACATTCCGCCGCCGCAGGTCAGCGCACCCGACAGCTCGATGTTGATTGCCCGCTTTCCCTGACCGTTCATCCCGAGCGGAGTCGAGGGGAGACCGGTGATTGGAGTGACTTCTATTTCGGCCAACCCTGTCGGGATGACCGGTTGGTGGTTCCTTCAACCCTACCGCGCGAGCAGCTCGCCCAGCACCCGCATGCCGTCGGTGGTGGTGAAGACGCCGACCACCTTGTCGTTCTCGAGCACCACCGCGCTCCCGAGCTTCTTCTCGGCCATGACCGTGGCGACTTCAATCAACGGCGTGGTGGGCAACACCGTCCACGGGGCCTGGGTCATCGCGTCTTCCACCAGAATGCAGCTGGGGTCTAACTCCGAGACCGAGCTGATCACCTGCACGTCGCGATCGCTGAGCAGCCCCACCAACGCGTTGCCCTCGAGCACCGGCAGGTGGCGAATCTTGTGTTTCTTCATCATCCGGGCGGCGTCGGCCAGGGTCAGGGAAGCGCCGATGGTGTGTACCGACCGCGTCATCGCGTCGCGAATGAGGAGCGTCATGCTCCTCCACAGAAGCAAGGAGAGCGCCACCGTGTCCCCTCGGTGACGCGGTCAGGGAACGCGCAACTCCTGCGATACGCGCCGCCCGAAGCGAAAAGTTAGCGGTTCTTCAGCTTGGCCATCGCGTTGCCGATGCGCTCGGCGTAGCCCGGCGTGCGGAAGCGGGGGCTCTTCTGCATCCACTTGAGGAAGTCGCGCAGCTCAGGTGCGCGGCGCACTTCGGAGGCGCGCAACATCGCCCAGCACATGCCGTCTGATTCACGGGCCACGGTGCGGCGGCGATAGAGCGTGTTGAACAAC
This sequence comes from Archangium sp., assembly GCA_043773025.1. GTDB lineage: Bacteria > Myxococcota > Myxococcia > Myxococcales > Myxococcaceae > Archangium_A. The sequence goes on along the minus strand of JAYVFP010000028.1, from coordinate 18,351 downwards.
ACGTCGTCTTCGGAGAACTCGGCCAGCACCGCCGCGGCCACGTCGCGCACGCGGAAGTCTTCCGAATCGAGGGCATGGGCCAGGCGGCCCGCGGTGTCTTCCTCGGGTTTGCCCAGGGCGAGCAGCGCAGCCAGCGGCATGTATGCGGGGCGATCGCCGTCGTTGGGCGTGGGGTGCTCCACGATGCTCAGCAAGCACTCGATCACGCCCGGCTCTTTGATCTCGGCCAGCAACGCGTCGACGTGCAGGAGCACCTGCGCATCGGGGTACCGCAGCGCCAGCAGCACGGCGGGCAACACGCCGTCGACGTGCTCGCGCAGCCAGGTGCGGCTCAGGTTGGGGTCGCGCGGCTGGCCGGTCTCCCACCAGGTCAGCTTCTCGATGGCTTCTTTGGCGAGCGCCTCGCCGCCTTCGAGCAACTGGGCGCGGAGCACGTCGGCGTCGAAGCCTGCGTCGTCGGCTTCCCAGAAGGTCACCAGCTCGTCGAGGCGGCGTTTCCAGTCGGGGGGCGTGTGTTCAGTGAAGCCTTCGGCCAATTGCTCTCGCACCGAGGCATCGAGATCGTTGGCGCCCAGGACCGGCGCGTCGAACTTCCGCTGGCGGGCGACCGTCTCGCCGTCGCTGGTGATGCGCAGCTCGACCACGCTGCCGACCAGGCGAATTTCCCACTGCCGGCCATCAGGGTGGGTGAAGCGTCGAAAGGGAGGTGGGCGCGCCATGACCACGCTCCTACCACCTGCCGCTCAGGGCCACCTTCGGAAGATGAGCGAGGTGTTGATGCCGCCGAACGCGAAGTTGTTGGTCATCACGAACTCGGTGTCGATGGCCCGGTGATCGAAGCGGATGTAGTCGAGCACGCCGCACTTCGGGTCGATGGTCTCGAGGTTCAAGGTGGGCGCCATCCACTTCTCGCGCTGCATTTCAATGGTCATCCACGCCTCGAGCGCACCGCACGCGCCCAGGGTGTGGCCCATGTAGCTCTTGAGGCTGCTGATGGGCATGCGCTCGCCGAACACCGACTGCGTGGCGTGCGATTCAGCCACGTCGCCCTGTGCGGTGGCCGTGCCGTGCGCGTTCACGTAGCCGATCGCCTCAGGTGGCAGCTTCGCTTCAGCCAGCGCGAGCCGCATGGCGTTGGCCATGGTCGAGCTGTTGGGGTTGGTGACGTGGGTGCCGTCGCTGTTGGTGCCAAAGCCCACCAGCTCCGCGAGGATTCTCGCCCCGCGCGCCTTCGCGTGTTCGAGTTCTTCGAGCACCAGGGTGCCGGCACCTTCACCGAGCACCAGGCCGTCGCGGTTCGCATCGAACGGCCGCGGCGTCTTGCTGGGCGCGTCGTTGGTGGTGCTGGTGGCGAACAGCGTGTCGAAGACGGCGACCTGGGTGGCGTCGAACTCTTCGGCGCCACCGGCGAGCATGGCGGTCTGCGCCCCGTTGCGGATCGCCTCGTAGCCGTAGCCGATGCCCTGGCTGCCCGACGTGCACGCGCTGCTGGTGGTGATGATGCGCCCGGTGAGCCCGAAGAAGACGCCCACGTTCACCGGCGCCGTGTGCGACATCATCTTGATGTACGTGGTGGCGGTGATGCCGTCGGTGGTCTTGTTGAGCAGCATGCGCCCGAAGTCGGCGATGAACTCGGGCGAGCCCGACGAGCTGCCGTAGCTGACGCCCATCTGGCCCGTCTTGATCCACGGGTCGCCGAAGAGCCCGGCGTCGCGCAGCGCGAGCTCAGAGGCGCGGGTGGCCATCATCGCCACGCGCCCCATGCCGCGCATGGTCTTCCGGTTGTAGACCTTCTCGTCCAGCGTGTAGGGCGCCACGAACGCGGCGAGGCGGGTGCCCATGCCTTCGTACTGCTGCAGCACCTCTGCCACCTGAATGGCGTTCTGCTTCGCCTTGAGACGCGCGAAGACGGTCGGCCAGTCGTTGCCGAGCGGGCTCAAGGCCCCCACTCCTGTCACCACCACGCGTCGCATCAGCCAAGGCCTCCGTTCACCGAGATCACCTGCCGCGTCACATACGACGCTTCGGGCGAGAGGAGAAAGGCTACCGCGGCCGCGACCTCTTCGGGCTTCCCCAGACGACGGGCAGGGATGAGCTCGAGGGCGTGTTTGATCACCTCTTCGGACACCATCTCGGTCTCGATGAGCCCGGGCGCCACGCAGTTGACCGTGATGTCGCGTTTGGCCAGCTCGAGGGCGAGCGCCTTGGTCGCCCCGATGATGCCGGCCTTGGCCGCGCTGTAGTTGACCTGGCCCCGGTTGCCGAGCACGCCCGAGACCGACGAGATGGTCACGATGCGGCCGGGTTTGCGGCGCTGCACCAGCGGCATCACCAGCGGGCGCAGCACGTTGTAGAAGGCGTCGAGGTTGGTGTGAATGACGCTGTCCCACTCCTCGCCGGTCATCGCGGGGAAGGCCGTGTCGCGGGCGATGCCGGCGTTGCACACCACCCCGTAGTAGGCGCCGTGGGCTTCCACGTCGGCTTCCAGGGCGGCCGCGGTGGCAGCCCGATCGCTCACGTCGAAGGTGAGCAGGCGGCTCTTCGCGCCCAACGCGGTGAGCTGCTCCATCACGGCCTTCGCTTCGTCGACCCGGGAGCGGCAGTGCACCACCACGTCGAACCCGTCTCGCCCGGCGCGAAGGGCAATGGCGCGGCCGATGCCTCGCGATGAGCCGGTGACGAGAACCGTCTGCCTGTCAGCCATGGGTGATGCCTCGCAGGTATTCTTCGACGTTGGGGGGTTGAAAAGCGTTGAGCTGCGCGGTGGCGAGGAGCTCGCCCTCGAGCATCAGGCGGCAGGCGAAGACGGCCAGCCCGCTCTCGGCCACGAGCTCCTGGCGGGCTTCGATCTCCAGGCGCGAGCCCACGGGAAAATACGGCCGTGAACACTCGTAGCGGCGGGTGCCGAGCAGGAAACCCAGCTTCACCGGCTCGTGTTTTTCCAGCGCGCGCAGGCCGGCCCACGAGGCGACGGTCTGCGCCATCAGCTCGATGCCCACCCAGGCCGGCAGGCCTTGCGGCGTGAGGAAGAGCTGGTCGGGTTTCACGATCGCCTCGACCCGCACCAGGTCGGCGTCGTCCTCCAGCAGCCGATCGATGAGCAGCATCGGCCCCCGGTGCGGCACCAGGTTCGAGATGTGCCCTTCGTACGAACGGGGCATGTCAGCTCCGCACCAGGGCCAACGAGGCGTTGCTGCCGCCGAACGCAAACGAGTTGCTCAGCGCGGCGCGAATGGGCGCGCGTTCACCGGGCGTCACCAGCCGCAGTTGAGGCAGCTCGAGCTCACGTTCACCGTCGAACCAGTGCGGCGGCAAGCGGTTGTTCTCGTCGGTCAACGTCAGCCAGCACAGCGCGGCTTCGAGCGCACCGGCGGCGCCCAGGGTGTGACCGGTCAGCGGCTTGGTCGAGCTTGCGGGCACCTCGAGGCCGAGCACGGCGTCGACCGCGCGAGACTCCATCGCGTCGTTCTGCGGCGTCGCGGTGCCATGCAGGTTGAGGTAGCCGATGTCGCTCGCCGTCAGCTGCGCGCGGGCAAGCGCTCGCCGCATCGCTTCGGCCGCGCCCTTCCCCGAGGGCTCGGGCGCTGACAGGTGATGCGCGTCTGAGGTCTCACCCCACCCCGCCAGCCGCACCGGGCCTGCTTGACGCGTGACCAGGAAGAGCGACGCGGCTTCGCCGATGTTGATGCCGTTGCGGTTCTTGCTCATCGGGTTGCAGCGCTCGGCGCTGACCGACTCGAGCGCGCTGAAGCCGGCGATGGTGAAACGGCACAGCGAATCGGCGCCGCCGGCGATGACCGCGTCGACCAGCCCGGCTTCGAGCCAGCGGGCGGCCGAGGCCAGCGCCTTCGCGCTCGAGCTGCAGGCGGTCGAGATGACGCAAGTCGGGCCGCGGGTGCCCAGCGTGGCGGCGAGGAAGCGGGCCGGCGAGCCGAGCTCCTGCATGGTGTAGTGGTAGCCTGGGGGCACCGCGCCGGCCTTCACCAACGCGTCGATGGCGAGCTCGGCTTCACCGATGCCAGAGGTGCTGGTGCCGATGACCACGCCGATTCGCGCGGGGCCGAAGCGGGCGATGGCGGCCTCGACCGCGGGGCGGATCTGGGCGAGCGCGAGGCTCACCAGCGCGTTGTTGCGGCTGCGGAACTCGACGGCGGCCGCCTCGAGCGAGGGCAACACGGCGTCGACGCGGCCGAGCGCGAGGGGACGATCGGGGGCGTAAAAATCAGTCGTCTTCACGCCGGAAGGTGCGGCTGCGAAGAGTCCTTCACGCACGGCTTGTTGGTCGTTGCCCAATGAGCAGACGAGCCCGAGCTCGGAGAGGTACGCGCTCATGAAACCGGGCTCCCCGAGCGAAGTCGAGGCTTCGCTCTTGGGGAACAGCCCACACCGGTGCCGGAAATAGAAATGACCCCAATCACCGGTCTCCCCGAGCGCAGTCGAGGGGGCACTTGCCGCTCGAAGCCGCAGTAATCCCTCGACTCCGCTCCCAAGGAACAGCCCACCACCGTTCGCCCCGAGAGCCGTCGAGGGGCCACTTGCTGCGCGAGGCAGAGGTACTCTCTCGACTGCTCTCCTAAGGAACAGCCCACACCGTTCGCATCGAGCGAAGTCGAGATGTCACCTGCTGCGCGAGGCGGAAGTGCTCCTTCGACTTCGCTCAGGAGGACCGGTTGTTCTTCGGAAAGAAATCGCCGGCGAGGCCGGTCCCCTGCTCGGGATGAACGGTGAGCGCTCCTTAATTCGCTCAACCCTGCGAGCGAAGTCGAGGGGTCACGTGCCATCTCGACTGCGCTCGATGCGAACGGGGTTCCTTCTGAGGAACGGTGGGGGTCTGAAATCTGCCAACCCATCACGGCGCCTCCACCGACTCGATTTCCAGCACGTACCCAAACCGCTGGTGCGTCAGCCGCACGATCTTCCACGCGGGCGCCACACCCTCGTACACGACAGAAGAAAACGGCCGCCCGTCTTGCGTCACCACGCGGGTGTCATTCACTTCTTCCAGAGCAAAGCCCGCCGGCAACCCCGCCCTGATCGCCTCGGCCGGCCACCAGGCCAGTTGCACATCACTCAAAATCCGCGCAGCCGTGACCGAGGGCGGCACGTGCACCGAGACCCATTGTTTGAGGGCCTTCCCATCCCAGGCGAGGGTCGCGATCGTCTGCCCCATCGCGACCGCGGCGATGCGCACCGCGCTGCCATCGACCTCGAGCTGCGCCTCGAAGCTGCGCCGCTCTTCACCCCGCACCACGGTCACGCGCTGCGAAAGTTGCAGCTCGCGGCCCAACGACGCAGGCGAAAGGCGCAGCCCGAACTCCACCTCGGCCAGAGGCCTTGGAGTCGTCACGCACCCTGAAGCCAGCAGTAAAACAATCAGCCCTGCGCGCACACCTGCTCCAGCACCGTGAGGCGGCGCTTGGGCTCTGCCACGTACGGATTGGTGGTGTCCCACGCGTAGCCCGCGAGGATCGAGCAGATCATCCGGCGGATGTCGGCCTGCGGCGCGGGGTGGAAGATGATCTTCTGGAAACCGCCGGCGTACCAGGCCTCGACGAAGGTGCGGAACGCGTCGACACCCTTGCGCAGCGGCACGGCAAAATCGGCCTGCCAATCGACCGTCTCGCCACCGAGCTCGCGATGCGCGCACTTCGCGGCGAGGCTGGCCGAGGTCATGGCGATGGTGACGCCCGACGAGAAGACCGGATCGAGGAACTCGCCTGCGTTGCCCAGCAGCGCATACCCCTTGCCGCACAGTTGCTTCACGTTCGACGCATAACCGCGCAGGGTGCGGGCCGGCGTGTCCCAGACCGCGTTCTTCAAGAGGTCTTTGAGCGACGGATCTTCGCTCACCAGCGTGCGCAGCTTGGTCATCTCGTCGCCCTGGTAGGTGTCGAGGAACTCCGCCGAAGCCACCACGCCCAGCGAGCACCGGCCGCCGGAGAACGGAATGACCCAGTACCAGACGTCAGGACGCTCGGGGTGCACGGCCACGCGGATCTTGTTGCGGTCGAAGGCGGTGCCCACGGCCATGCGATCTTCCACGTGCGTGAAGAACGCCTGGCGCACGGGGAAGGCCGAGGGCTGCTCGAGCTCGAGCAACCGCGGGAGCAAGCGGGCAAAGCCGCTGGCGTCGAGGATCAACTTTGTCTCCACCTGGTACAGCTCGCCGGTCTCTGACTTGACGGTGATCGTCGGCGTGCCGGTGACGTCGACCGCGGTCACCGTTTGCCGGTAGCGAACGTCAGCGCCCATGCGGGCGGCGGCATCGGCGAGCACCTTGTCGAACTTGCCGCGCTCGACCTGGTAGGTGGTGCCCCAGCCCTGGCTGAACTTGTCGCGGAAATCGAACTCGGTGGTGCGGCCCTGCCACGAGAACGACGCGCCGTTCTTGTGCTGAAAGCCGGCCTCGACCACGTCCTTCAGCATGCCGGCCTCTTCGAGGTACGTCATCGTCTGGGGCAGCAGGCTCTCGCCGATGGAGAAGCGCGGAAAGGTCTCTTTCTCGAGCACGAGCACCTGGTGCCCCTGCTTGCGCAGCAAACCTGCAGCCACGGCACCCGACGGACCTGCACCCGTGATGACGACTTCACACTTTTCGACGCGCATGAACGGCCTCCGAGAGATTCTGGGTACCCTCCTACACAAGGCGCGCCCGGGCTCCAAGACGGCGCTAGCCTGTCCGGATGATCAGCACGATCGTCCTGGCTGCAGTCTTGACGCAGGGGGCGCCCCATCAACTGAAATGGGAGCCTCGGGCCGACCTGCCTGTTACCGCCGCGCTGGTCACCGGCTGGCTGCTCTCTGAGTTCGCGTTCAAGAAGCAGCTCGCCGCCAACCCCTGCCGCTGGTGTGCGCCGAACGGCTTCGACACCGCGGTGCGCGTGGCTTTCAACCCGAACCTCACCCCCAGCGCAGAGGGCATCGGGCCTGCGCACGTCGCGAGCAACCTGGTGGGCTTCATCGCCTTGCCGCTGGCCATGCTCGGCCTCGACGCCCTGCTGGCCTTTCGCGACGGCGTCTTCCAGAATGCCTTCTGGATCGATCTGGTGCTGATCCTCGAGGCGACGTTCACCGCGCAGGGCTTGAACCAAGCCGTGAAGTTCGCGGTGGGCCGGGCCCGGCCGTACACCATCGGCGCGAGCGACGAGCTGCTGGCCGAAGGGCGTGACTTCGCCGACAACAACCTCTCGTTCTTCAGCGGCCACGCGACCTTCACGTTCGCCCTGGCATCCTCGGCGGCGACGGTGGCAGGGCTGCGAGGGTACCGGTACGCCTGGGTGCTCTGGGCTGTGGGGCTTCCGCTCGCGGCGGCCACGGCGATCCTCCGGCTGGCAGCAGACAAACACTGGACGAGCGACATCTTGTTGGGAGCGGCGATCGGCACGAGCATCGGGATCCTGATGCCCACGCTGCTCCACGGGCGCGTGGGGCCTGTCACCGCGCGGCTGACCCCCATGGGCAACGGCCTGGCCCTGAGCGGCCGTTTCTAAACAGAGAGTGGACGGGCTCCGGGTCATCATGGCAAGTGGCGCTTCGATGGTTCGCCCCCGGCTCCCAGTGTTCTTTTCCGTCTTCATCGGGCAGGTGGTCCTCGATCAGTGGACCAAGCAGCTCGCGATCGCGCACCTGAAGGACACGCCGACGCTGGTGTATCTGGGTGACGTTTTCAGGCTGCAGTACGCGACCAACGAAGGCGCGTTTTTGTCGTTGGGTGCGAGCCTGCCTCCGGGGGCGCGCTACTGGCTGCTCACCATCGGCGTGGGGCTGCTGCTGGCCGGGTTGACGGTGTACGCGTTGTTCAGCGAGTCGATCTGGAAGACGAAGCTCGATCGCGTGCAGGTCGCTGCGTATTCGTTGATCGCTTCCGGTGGGTTTTCGAACTGGGTCGATCGTGCGCGCTTCGACGGCAGCGTGGTCGACTTCATGAACCTGGGCCTGGGCTCGATGCGCATCGGCACCTTTCCCCTGCGCACCGGCGTCTTCAACGTGGCCGACCTGGCGATCCTCGGCGGCATCGGGATCTTGTTCGTGCACGGCTGGAAAGAAGAGCGCCGGTTGAAGGCGCTGAAGGCCTGACTCTTGTCTCCCCCTCTGGGAGAGGGTCGGGGCCTGTCAGTAGACGCCGACCAGATCCAGCACCAGGTGCTGCGGAGCGATGGTGCTGATGCACAACGAGCCCGTCGAGCGCACCACGCCGAAGGTGGCCACCACCGCACCCACGGTGGCGTTCTGGTTCGAGTGCGTCGCTTCCCCAGTGCAATCCCAGACGCGCGCAAACCCCGGTGCCTGCGCATCGATGCCCGTCAGCGTGAACGCAACCGCGCTGCTGCCCTGCCAGCCGGGCATCGCCGAGAGCTCGACCCGCAGCACTTGACCTGGCGTGGGCCGGCCCAACCAGCCGCCTTCGCCGCTGCGGGTATCGAGCACGCGAGCAGGTGAAATCAAGGTGAGGCTCGCCCCGCCCGCTCCGTAGTAGCCAGCCACGTCGATCACCACGTCGACCGGCACGCTCGAGAACAGGCACACGTTGCCGCTGCTCACCGCCGCCAGCGCTGCGCTCGAGGCCACGCCGTCGGCGCCGAAGTTCACCGCCGAGGTCTTCACCGGCGCACCACACGGCACCACCGAGACGAAGCCCGGCTGGCCACGTGAGATGGCCGCGAGGCCCAACTGCGCCGCCGTCGCCGAGGCCGGCACCCCGAACGGCACGAGCGAGACGGTGCGCACTTCGCCACCACCGAGGGCCACCCCTCCCCGGGTATCGAGCGCGCGCGTCGGGCCCAGTGCGGTGAAGCCGGCGCCGCTGGTCCCGAAACGCGCCTGCTCATCGACCACCACGTGCGTGCGCTGCGGCGAGACCATCGACACCACGCCTGAGCTCAAGGAGACGATGGTCTGGTTCGCGCGCACGGTGCCCTTGAGCGCGTTGACCGTCGAGGTGGGCGCAGGGCTCCGACCGCCGAAGATGGAGAAGAAGGTGTCGGCCTCGGGCTCGATGAGCGCCACGCCCAGCGCCACCGCGCTCGCGCCGCCCAGGTCGGCCGCGGTGAACGCTTGGTAGACTTCGTTGCCGCTGAGCACGCCGGAGTTTCGGGTGTCGAGCAGCCGCTCGGCGCCGACGCTGGCCAGCCGCAGCCCGCTCGCGCTGACGTGGAAAGCGGGCAACTGGGCAGGCACCGGCACTGCGCCCGTGGGAGCAGGCGGAGCCGTCGCACCCGCCGCGGCCACCCACGCATCCAGCTTCGGGTACGCGGTGTTGCCGGGGCACGCGGTCTGGCCCACCTGGCGGTGACCGAGCACCGTTTGTCGATTGACCGGGAAGCGGTACTCGGCGGCGACGGCCTTCATCATCTTCTGCAACGAAGCGACCTGCGCCGCCGTCGGAGCACGCGAGGTGTAGTCACCCATCAACACGATCGCGACCGTGCGGGTGTTGGCGTCGCCCGCATGCGCGCCTTCGACGCCGGTGGCCACCATCTCGTAGACGATGCCCTGCTCGTCGATCCCGAAGTGGTACATCAAATCGCACCAGCCCCGGTTGACCCGCAGTTCGCGGTCGTACCAGCCCAACCAGGCACGCGAGTCCGGCACCGAGCCCGCCACGTGATGCACGATGACCCGGTTGGGGACCTGGCCCCGGCGGCACGAACCAGCGGGTCGTGCGCCCCACGCCTCACGCGAGACGATGCCCAGGCCCCGGCTCAACAACGGGCGGGCCGCCGACAGCTCCGAGGAGACGCTCGCTTCGGGCGCCACCACGTCTTCGGTGCCCTCATCGAGCACCAACAGCGTGCCTTCACCGCACCCCAGCAGACACAGCGCCAACGACACAGCCGTCATGTGGTTTCGCATGACGAGTTATCGGGGGCAATTGACTGGTCAGACCAGTTTTAGAACGTCAACTGATCAGACGAAATCGGCTGCATTTCCGGGTCGATTTTCTGGGGTGAATTTTTAGAAGTAGTACTTCAGCGAGAGCGTCGAGGCGACGATCGAGCCCGGGTCACCCGAGAGCGAGGTAGAGAAGCGGTAGGTCTCGCTGGTGAGCATGTTCCCGCCGGGCCCGAGCGGGGCGAAGTTCGAGAGGCCCTGCGCCTCGCGGATGAACCCGACCCTGATCGCAGCCTCGATGGAGAGCTCAGGCACGCCGATGAAGCCGAAGAACAACTCGACCGCGCCGCGCAGGGCCAGCTCGAGCAACGAGCCCGTCAGAGAGAAGGTGGCGTCGTTGAGCAGCGTCGAGTAGCCCGCGCGCAGCTCGGGGGCGAGGAGCACGATCACGTGCTGCGTGCTGGCGACGGCGATGGGCAAGCCGGCATGAGCGACCAACTGCAGGCTCGGCGTATTCGCAAAAGAACCCGACGTATCGGTGCCCCCCGTCACCATGGCGCCCACGCCCAGGTCGAGCCCCAGTCGCGAGTCGCGAAACCACCACCGCACGCCGAGAATCGGCGCTGACACGCGCACGGCGCCCAGCGACCCGAGGCCACCACCGAGCACCGCAAACAACGGGCTCATGCCCGCAAGGCCCAGGTAGCCGATACCCACGGTGCCACTTCTCGCCTGGCGCGCCGTGAGCGGAGGCGGCGGCGGCGGTTCAGTGACGCCCCCCTCCTGTGCGAGAGAAAGCGATGCGGCGCAGACCAGGAAAGTCAGCAGGAGGCGAGCCATCGGCCGGGTGTAGCAAGGTTCCGCGCTGGCGCACCGTTCGCATCGAGCGCAGGGTTGATCGAATTAAGGAGCGCCCACCGTTCATCCCGAGCGGAGTCGAGGGATGACCTCGCCTTCGAGCGGCATGTGCCCCCTCGACTGCGCTCGGGGAGACCGGTGGATTTCCGCCAACCCTCTCAGGATCGGGAGGATCGGGGCGCTAGCGGCGAACCACGAACTTCACGGTGTCGAGCAAGGCACCTGAACGATCGCGCACCTCCATCACGTGCGCGCCTTGTGTCGCGGGCAGGTGGCCGGTGAAGGGGGGCGTCAACTCGAGCGCCCGTTCACCATCGACCCAGACCGCGAGCGGACCCAAAGACGACGCGGCCCTGACGCGCACCGGGATGGCTTGATCAGCCAGCGGCAGATCAGCCAGCAGCAGGAACTCACCGCCGTTCGCCGGGTGCAGCACCCGCGCGCTGCCCTCTCGCTCGGCGCTGCCCATGCACGCGGCTGCCAGCCAGGGCTCTCGCGCGAGCCCTTCGTTCCTGGCCCAGTCATAAAAATCGAGGCCGAGATCGACCAGGCGCCCCTGCGCTGCGGCGAGCTGCAGGCACTGCTGACGCAGCTCGGGTGACAAGGTGGCGGAGAGCTCGCCGTGCATCTCGCACGAGGAAGTGGGGCCGGTGCCGGGCACGAAGAGCTCTTCCATCGCTGCCGGACAGTGGGGCCCTGCGAGGTGGCCGGAGAGCGGGCAGATGGCGAACGCGTCGAGCCCGCGGCGATCCACGAGTGACCGCGGCACCACGTCTTTCATCGCCTTCGTCATCACGCGCTTGAAGATGGGGCCTGCGCCCGTGATGCCCGAGACCTGGATCATCGGGGTGCCGTCGAAGTTGCCCGCCCAGACCGCCACCGTGCGCTCCTTCGTGAAGCCCACCGTCCAGTTGTCGGAGTAGCCCTTCGAGGTGCCCGTCTTCGCCGCCGCGGGAAATGGCAGCCGCAGGGCGTTGTCCAGACCGAAGGCGCGCGCCCGGGCCGCGTTGTCGCTGAGGATGTGCGTCACCAGAGCGACCGCGCGCGCTTCGGCGAAGCGGCGCGGCTTGAGCTTTCGGCGGATGGGGAGCGGGTTTCCTTCCGCGTCCCACGCGCGAAGCACGGGGACCAACGGGTGCACTACGCCGCCTCGCGAAAGCCCCGAGTACGCACGAGCCGCTTCCCACAAGGAGACCTCGCCGTTGCCCAGCGCGAGGCCGAGCCCGTAGTGCTCTGCGCCTGACTTGAGCGAGTCGAAGCCCGCGCGACGCAATACAGCCAGCGCGTTGCCCAAACCCACGTCGTCGGCCACGCGCACCGCGGGCACGTTGTACGAGTTGGCGAGCGCTTCTCGTGCACGCACCGGCCCGTGCAAGCGCCGGTCGTAGTTCTTCGGCGAGTAGCTGCCTTTGGCCGCGTTGAAGGCGGTGTCGAGATCGGGAATGACCGTGGCGGGCGTGTAGCCGCGCTGAAAGGCCTCGGCGTAGATGAACGGCTTGAGCGCCGAGCCGGGTTGGCGGTGCATCTGGATGCCGTCGTTCTGGCCGAAGATCGCGTCGTTGAAGAAGTCGGCCGAGCCGACGTACGCGAGGATTTCCCCGGTGGCGTTGTCGACCACGAGGCTCGCTGCAGAGGAGACGCGCCGCTCGGTGAGCCGGCCGACTTCCTGGGCGATCTGCTCTTCGACTTCGGGTTGCAGGCGCGGGTCGAGCGAGGTCTCCACCACGGCGGCCTTCGCGAGGCCCCAGTCGGTGAGGTGCGCGGCGATGTATTCGACGAAGTGTGGCGCGCGAAAGGCCGCGGTGAAGGCCGTGAGGTCGAGCGGTTCTGCTTTCGCCGACGTGACGAGGTCTTTCGTCGCGAGGAAGGTGAGCTCGAGACGCTCGAGCACCCAGGCGCGGCGGGCTTCGAGCTGGCGGGGACGGCGATAGGGATCGTAGGCGGTCGGCCCGCGCGGAATGGAGGCCAGCATCGCGGCCTGACCCAGCGAGAGGTGGCGCGCGCGTTTGCCGAAGTAGAGCTGGGACGCGGCTTCGAGGCCGAAGGTGTTGTTCCCGAAGGGAATGCGGTTCAGGTACTGCGTGAGGATCTCTTGTTTCGAGAGGTGTGCTTCGAGGCGAATGGCCCAGAGCGCTTCCTGCGCTTTGCCGAGGAAGGTGCGGGGCCGGGGGACCAGGGTGCGGGCGAGCTGCTGCGTGATGGTCGACCCGCCGGCGACGAGGTGACCTGCTTTGAGGTTTTGTCGGGTCGCTCGGAGGATCGCCGTGGGCGAGATGCCGAGGTGGGTGTGGAAGCGGTGATCTTCGGCCGCGAGGAACGCAGCCTGGACTTGCGGGGTGAGGTCTTCTGATTTGAGCGGGGTGCTGCGGCCGTCGGTGGTGCTTCGCAGCTCACGCAGGAGCTGGCCGTCTCGGTCGAGGAGCTTGACCGAGGAGATGGCGCGGTAGTCGAGGAGGCCGGATGGAAGCGGCGCTGCGATGAAGGCCAGCAGCGGCACCAGGGGGATGGCGAGCAAGAGAGACGAGGGGCGCTTTTTCAAGGAAGGCCCCTCACCCCGACCCTCTCCCCGCTGGCGCAGGGCGACAAAGGATTCACTTCTGAGTCACCGGCGTCGGCAGCTCGACGGTGAACGTGCCGCCTTCACTGCGCCCCCAGACCTCAGGCTCGTACATGAGCTCGCCGCGTGCAGGCTTGAGCACGTACACCCCCGGCGTGGTCGCGCGCGCCACGAAGCTGGTCACGTGCACTCCCGGCGGCAAATGATCCGCGAAGATCACCACCCGGCTGTCGCGCATCTCGACGTGATTGAAGGGGCTCCAGAACTTGTACGCCCACGGGTTGTATTCCTCGGCCTCCGCGTCGCCCGCAGAGCCATCTTCCCCGCCCTCGTTCTCGTACCCGACGTCGTTCTGCTCTTCGTCAGGTGAACGACCGAGCTTCGCGGTGGTGGCCAGCGACGTGTCGACCGGCTCGAGCCCCGCAGGCAGCGGAACCTCGAAGGCCGCCCAGTGCCGCTCCTGGTTCGACGCGATGCGAACCCGAATGCGCACGAGGTCGCCCGCGAAGAATTTGGTCGACTGCCCGCCACCCGCGTACGGCTCGAACCAGCGCTGCACGAACAGGCCGCTGTCGAGGGGCTTGGTGGGCATCTCCTTCGGCGCGTACTTGAGCACCGCCGAGTAGTAGAGCACGCCCGAACCGTCCTTCTTGAAGGTGAGCTTCTGCTCTGCCCCGCCTGACTTCGCGAGCAGCTCCTTCATGGAAATGGCCTTCACCTCGGTCTTCATCGAGCGGCCCTTGAAGGCGATGCCCATCAACTCGGCGGTGCCCATGGTGAGCGAGGCCTTGAAGTCCGGAGTGTCTTTCTCCTTCGTGCGCAACACCTGGGTCAGACCCATGAGCGACCAGGCGGCTTCCTGCGTGGTGCGCCACTGACCGTCACCCTGGCGGACACCCGTGAGGTACTTCGCCATCTTCCCGACGAACGGATGCTCGGGCGTGATGTCGGTGAGCGCCTGCAGCACCACGCCGGTCGTGCGCGTGTCAGAGTTGAACAGCGTCGCGTAGGTCTGACTCTGCACCTCGGCGATCGACAGGCCCCTGGGCGACTCCTTCGCGTTGTTGAGGATCTCCTGCATCAGCGCGTTGGCCTGCTTGCGATCGCCACCACCGACGAACATCGCGTTGGCCAGCAGCGCGCGGGAGAAGATCGAGAGCTTGTCGCGCCGCGCGTAGAACTCGGCGTAGCTCGAGGGCTTCGGCTTTTTCATGCGCGCGAGCACGTAGCTGGCGAACACTCGCGTCTCGTCGCCGCAGTACATCGACTGCCAGCAACCCCCGCAGTTTCCGCCCACGACCTGGGTCAGGTATTTCTCAGCGCGCGCGATGCGATCGGCAGGCACTGCGAAGCCGACTTCTTTGGCCCGGTAGAGCGCCATCGTCGCGTACGTGCTCGACCAGGCGTCGGAGCACATCGACGAAGGCCAATACCGGAAGCTGCCGTCACCATCCTGCAACGAGAGAATGCTCTTCACCGTCGCGTTGATGACCTCGTCGGGATCCCTCTTGTCGGACACGTCGAGGGTGCTGAACAAATACGTGTTGATGAGCGCGTTCATCTCATCGTTCGCAGCGGCCTTCTTCTTGTCGGGCCCGGGCCACGGCACGCCGAACTGGCCTGCGATTTCTCGCAGCGCGATGAAGGGCACCAGCCGCGATGATTGCTGCTCGAGGCAGCCATACGGGTAGTCGATCAACTGCTGGAAGCCGCGATCGAAGCCGCCCAGCGAGGTCGACGACATCGACACGGTCATGCCGCCGAGGTCTTCGTACACATCCTTCGGAGGCGTGATGCCCTCGACCCGTTGATCCGTGGTGTCTCCGTAGGTCGCCACCGCATCGGTCTCCACGGGCAGCTCGATGGGCAACTTCTCCTCGACGCCATCCGTCGCGCCGCCACCCACCACCTTGAAGCGAAACGCAGTGACCCCCGGCTTCATCGCCTTGAACGAGAAGCGCACCTCGCGCGGGCTGCCTTCCTTGAGCGACACCTTCTGCTCGGCAGCGCCCGTGAGCTGAGCGCCCGCGCCTTCGAGGGTCGCGGTGACCGTCACTTCACTCTCCGGAATGCCGTGCGCGTGCACCACCACGCCGGCCTCGAACACATCACCCACGCGCGCGAACCGCGGCATCGCGGGCAGCGCCATCACCGGCTTGTTCACCTGCACGCTGGTCTGACCGCTGCCGAAACGATCGGTCTGGGTGATCACCACCGCCATGATGCGGAAGGCGGTCAGGTTGTCGGGCAGCGAGAACGAAGTCGTCGCCGAACCGTTGTTCACCTCGAGGGTGGGGTTGAACAACACGGTGGTCTTGAACTGGTTGCGGAAGCCGCCACCCGAACCATCACCACCACCACCGCCTGCCTCTTCACCCTTTTCGCCGTACGAACGCTTTCGCACCAGGTGCAGCAGCGGCTCACCCAGGCGCATCGACAACGGGCGCTCTGGGTAGATCGACGCGATGGGATCAGGCACCTCGTAGCTGGTGAGGCGCAGCACGGCCTCGTCGACCACGTAGAGCGTCACCTCACCCGAAGCCGGCTTGCCCGCAGAGTCCTTCACGTCGAGCGTCACGTTGACCGTCTCGCGCGGCTGGTAGTCCTTCTTGTCGGTCTTCACCAAGACCGCGAGGCGCTTGGTCTTCTTTTCCACGCTCAACTTCACGAGGCCAATGCGCGCGTTGGGCCGACCGGGATCGTCACCGGTCTCGATGCCACCTTCCTTCACGCGCGAGCGCATGATCAACACGCCGGCGAACACGTTGGGCACCATCTCTTCGGTGATCGGCACGTCGATGGTGACCACCGAACCCTTGAGGTCGACCAGCTTGCGCGTCAGCACACCCTCGCGCTCGACGGTGAACATCGCCTTCGCCTCGGGGTACGGCGACTTGATGAGCACCTTCGCGACGTCGCCCACGTTGTAGGTCGGCTTGTCGGTGATCAACTCCACGCGGTCGGTGTCGTTGCGCTGCCAGGCCACCCACTCATTGCCGGTCGCGTACACGCCCATCGACGAGGAATGCTGGCGGCCCTGCTCGTCTTTCACCACGCCGCGCACGATGAAGAAGCCCGCGTTGGCCGGCTTGAACGCGCAGGGCACGACGCCTTCAGCGCTCTCCAGCTCGCACGTCTTCACTTCGGTCTCCACCGGCTCAGAGATGGTGGTGAAGCCGCCCGAAGCGTCTTTCTGCTTCACGGACTTCCACGCGCGGCTGGTGATGGTGACGGTGACCTTCTTGCCCCTGGTGCGCTTGCCTTCGGTGTCGAGCACCAGCGCCTCCATGCCGTACTCGGTGCCCACCTGGAGGAAGTACGCAGGCGAACGCAGGCCCACGTAATAGCTCGCGGGGTGCACCATCACCTCGGTGCGGCCCGCGACGGACTGCCGGTTCACGTCGGTGACCTCGGCCTCGAAGGTGTACGTGTACGGCTTCTCACCAGGCGCTTCGGTGTTGCCGGCCTTCACGGCGAGCGCGCCCTGTGCATCGGCCTTGCCCTCGCCTGAAGCGAAGAAGCCGCTCGCGTCGTGAGGCTGGTTGTCGTCCCACCACCAGGTCTCTTGCGCGAAGGTGAAACCCACGCCCGACCCGGAAGAGAAGGTGGTGCTGGTGCGCTGCGAGCTCCACTTCACCTGCACGTCGTTCATCGCGCCGCCGAAGAGGTAGCGCGCGAAGACGGTGGCCTCGAGCGGGTCGCCTGCGATGAGTGACTTCTTCTTCGACTCCACGTCGACGCGGAACTGGGGCGCGCGGTATTCCTCGACGCGGAACTGGCTGGAGACGTCGAGGTCGCCGCCCGCGAGCTTCCCGGCGGTCTGCACGGAATAGTACCCGGTGGGCGCTTCTTTCCCGATGGTCGCCTTGAGCGAGAAGGTGCCGTACTTCGTCACCTTCACCGTCTCGGTCTTCACCTTCTCGCCCTTCGAGTCGTTGATGGTGACCGTGAGCGAGCTGCCCTCGACAGGCGCGCGCAGTTCACCGAGCACGCGGTAGCGCACCACGCCCTTGACGAAGACCTCGTCGCCCGGCTTGTAGATGCCGCGGTCGGTGAAGGTGAAGCTGGCTGAGTCCGGGCGCTCGCCTTCCCAACCCTGGCTCAAGCTGAACTCGTACGGCTCGACGCCGCTGTCCCAGGTGCTGGCCGTCGCGGAGATGTCGCCGTCTTTCTGAGCGACCACCAGGGAGAACGGCACTTCCCACTGGTAGCGCGGGTTCTTCAGCTTCATCGCCACGGCGCCCGGCGCGTCGGCGAACCCTTCAGCGTTCGACTTGCCGGCCCACACCTGGGTGCCTGCTGAGTCGAAGATCGTCACGTCGGCATCCGCCACCGGCTTGCCATCGGAGAGCCGGGTCACCCAGACGAGCGACGACCTGGGGCCGATCTTGATGTGCGCGGCGAGGTCGGTGACCTGCACCACCTGCTGGTAGCCGCGCGGCGGTTTGTATTCGAGGTCTGGCGAGTTCACGTTGATGAGCGCGAGGCCCGTCTTCACCCCGGCGCCGAAGATCTTCTCCAGCTTGAGCGGGTGCACGCGCGCGAGGTTCTTGCCGTAGGGCAGCTTCTCGTCTTCAGAGAAGTCAGCCGCCCGGCCCAGGCCCTTCACGTCGTCTTCATCGTTGCCGAGCACCTTGGCCAGCTCGGGAATGGTGAGCTTCCACATGCTCACGTTGAGCGTCTTCAGGTTGCTGACCTCGACGGGAACGATGGGGGCCTCGCTCTTTTCCACCACGCCGAGCGAGCCGCCGGTGATGAGCGAGGCAGAGAGATCGTTCGTCTGCAGCGTGGCGTTGAGGCCGCTCGCTGCGGACTGCTTGAAAATGTCAGAGACGCCGCCGGCGAGCTCGAACTTGTACTGCGTGCCCGCCTTGAACTTGCCGGGGATGGTGACGGTCGGGCGGCGGTTGCTGATCTCCCACTCGGAGTGCGGCGTGCTCGTCGACGCGGAGTCCCACAGCAGCTCGACGGCCGGGGTCACCTTGAGGCGCGTCTTGAGCGTGTCGAGCTCGACCTCATTGGTGGTGTTGATCACCAGCGGGCCATACGGGCAGCGCCACTCGCCTTCGCAGAAACGCGCGCTCTCGAGCTTGAGCGGGCCGTAG